>CAZWQX010000037.1:0-27267 GCA_964635965.1 uncultured Cryomorphaceae bacterium | reverse complement strand
TCCACTAGTAGCAGGGATTACTGATTACTTCAAGGGATCAGATGAGTTTAAAGATGTCATCATCATAGGTCCTGGTAAAGAAGGAGCTAAACTGGAAGGAAGTAAAGATTACGCTAAGGAATTTATGAAGCGTCATGGTATTCCAACGGCTCCATACAAATCTTTTGTGAAAGGACAGGTTGAGGACGCAAAAGACTTCATCCGAAATGTTTCAGCACCCTATGTCTTAAAAGCTGATGGATTAGCAGCAGGAAAAGGGGTGTTGATTATTCAAAACGAGGATGAAGCACTCGAAGAAATTGGACTTATGCTCGAGGAGCGAAAATTCGGTGCAGCTTCTGAAAAAGTGGTAATCGAGCGTTTCTTAGATGGGATTGAAATGTCGGTTTTCGCTATTACGGACGGGGAGAATTATCTTATGCTCCCTTCAGCCAAAGACTACAAGAGAATCGGAGAGGGCGATACAGGTTTGAATACAGGAGGAATGGGTGCTGTTAGCCCCGTTCCTTTTGCCGATGAAGAGCTTATGGCCAAAATTGACGAAAGAGTTGTGGCTCCAACCGTGAGAGGGCTCAGCCGTGATGGTATTCCTTATGTGGGATTCATCTTTTTTGGTCTGATGATTATTGATGGCGATCCGTTCGTAATTGAATACAACGTGAGGATGGGTGATCCGGAGACAGAGGTGGTTTTGCCAAGAGTCCAGAGCGATCTGCTTACCCATCTAACTGCCGCGGGTAACGGCAGATTAAACGAAGAGGATCTTCAAGTTGACCCCCGATTTGCCACAACAGTGATGTTGGTTTCCGGGGGGTATCCTGAAGTCTACGAAAAAGGAAAAGAAATCTCCGTTCCTACCCATGTATCAAACGACTCTAACATCCTTTTCCACGCAGGTACTAAATTGACAAAAGACAGCCTGGTAACCTCTGGAGGTCGAGTAATTGCTTGCACGGGCTTCGGAGAAGAATTAGAAACGGCCTTAGAGAACTCTTATGCGTTGGCCAATACAATATCATTCGAAGGAAAAGTCTTCCGTCGTGATATTGGGAAAGACTTAATTACTTGATTTGGTCCGGGTTATTGGCCGCTTCTTTATTGAACTTGCGCTGCATGTTCAACCAATAAAACATACCCAGGAACCCCATAACGATGAAAATATTGTTTGGATTCGCAAATCCTGGAAGATCACCAATTGGAACTAAGATGTTATCAAATGTCCATTTTATCAATGCAGCGATAGGGCCAACTATGTATTCCATAATCCTGAATTTCGCCTCAAAAGTAAGGATTAATCGGACACTGGAAAACACTTATTTTAGCAGTTAATGGTCTACTCTGCTTTTGGCTCAAATCGTCCGCTGGTGTTGTCATTTTTGATTTTGCCGGCGCTGATTATAGCCTTTTTCATTACAGCCGATAGCCAAGTTCCAATTTATGAATTATCGGGTCCTGCCTTTGATTTGATTTTCAATGCGTTGGAGTCTTTTATGGTCATTCGGGTTATACTCGGGATGGCTCTTATTCTCGGCAATGCCATCTTGTTAAATCGGTTGTATAATGTCCATGACTTAGCTGCATCCGAGAACTATTTTCCCGCTTTAGTATTTGTCACTTTAGCGTTCATGGATTTTCAGAATATCGACCTTCATCCCGTTCTCTTTTCGAATCTGTTTCTTCTCCTGGCGCTGCGAAGATTGCTATTAGTATATCGCGCAACAACCGTACTGAGCATTGGCTTTGATTCGGCGACATTTTTGGCCATTTCCGTTCTCTTTTTTCCTCCATCTGTTTTGGTTATGCCCCTTGTATGGGTTGTTTTCGGACAAATGCGGCCGTTTGCGCTTAAAGAATGGCTGGTACCCTTTGCTGCAATGATTATGGTGGCGCTCTATGTATTTGCCTATTATTATTTGGCGGACTTGAGCTTTTTCCCCTTTGAGTATTTTGCTTGGGATAGAAAGTGGTTTTCCTCTTCACTTTCGAGTTGGTCAATTGTTTTGATCATTCTCGTTGTGATTATAGCCATGTTGAGCTTCTTGGGAATGGGAAGTTTCGTCGCTGAAATAGGAAAGTCTACTCTTCGAAAAAAGAACACCAAGTACACATTTTTATGGCTCGTTCTGTTGTTAGTATTGCAGTATTTGTACGTTTCACTCCTTCAGGCTCGCGATCAGGGAGTATGGCTCATATTGGCACTGCCCGTTTCCGTATTTCTGGGAGCTTTTTTCTCGAAAGTTGACAGGCGCAGAAAATTAAAAGTTGCCTCCTTTTATATTTGGCTGGTTACTTCAGTTGTGTTCATGATTTTTTCGAATTAATCGGATGGAATCCGGTACCTTTGGCATCAGCTAAAAAAGCAATGAATGAAGTTCGGAGTAGTCATCTTTCCCGGGTCTAATTGTGACCATGATCTAATCTATGTTTTAGAAACCATTCTTAACAAAGAAGTGGTGGAGTTATGGCATAAGGATAAAGACTTGAAAGGGGTCGACTTTGTGATGGTGCCAGGGGGATTTTCATATGGGGATTACCTGAGATCTGGAGCAATCGCCCGATTCTCGCCGGTGATGGAGAGTGTTATTGATCACTGTAAGGGTGGAGGTTATGCCATGGGGATCTGTAATGGCTTTCAAATTCTTTGTGAGGCTGATTTACTTCCCGGAACTCTCTTGCATAACACCGACCATAAGTTCATTTGTAAGAACGTGTTCCTGAAACCCGCCACCAGAAGTACGATTGTAACTTCAGGATTGGATAGTGATCAGGTGTTAAAAATTCCGGTCGCACATGGTGAGGGAAGGTACCATGCGCCGGAGGAAACATTGAAGAAGCTAAACGAAAACGAGCAGGTCATTTTCAGGTATTGCGATAAAGATGGCCATTTCAACAATAAATCCAATCCTAATGGATCGTTGGAGAATATTGCCGGTGTTACAAACGAAGGCAAGAATGTGTTTGGAATGATGCCTCATCCTGAACGGGCGGCTGATCCTGTTTTGGGTAATACTGACGGGCGGTTAATCTTCGAATCCATTTTGAGAGCGACCGAATTGGTCTAAACTTTTCTACATAGCTCCTGTTAATAATGACCGAAATTTGGTTTTTTCATTTCCAAATATTCTTTGTTAATTGAACTCGAAATCCAAGAAACGCTTGGTTGCTCATGTGCTAAAGTCATAAGTTATTTGAGTGAAGCCATGAGAGTTGTTAAACTAAATAAAAGGAGGTGTTCAGATGTCTGACTATTCGAAACCGGTAGCAGGACGTTACTTCACAGAGACCTCCCTTAATGGGGGTCGCTTCTGAGAAGAAGCTCCAACGGATCTGAGTAATATTCTGCAGATTCGGTACGAAATATACTAGGGGATGATTTTTCATCCCCTTTTTTAATGCATACCCCTACAGAAATAAGGTACTTTTTCCTTTGCTTTTTCAAAGCCTAACTCCGCGCTGCGCTCTAAATCCTTACATCCTTCTTGATCCTTATAGCTCAGCAGTTTTGTTATACCTCGGTTGTAATAGGCCTCGGCGTAATTTCCATTTAATTTAATTGCTTGGTTGTAGTCATCAAGTGCTTCGAAGTACTTGCCAAAAAATGCCTTTATGTTGCCTCTCATATTGTAAACTTCGGGATCGTTTGGACTAGCCTCAACAGCTCTGTCAAAATCAGGTAGGCTTTCGGCATAACTGCCGAGCATGCTTTTGGTGAAACCTCGATTGAACAATGCGTCGGTAAAATCTCCGCGTATCGCGATCGCCTTTGTATAATCTTCAATGGCATCTTCATTTCTACCCATTCTCTTGCTTGTAACGGCGCGGTTGAAGAAGGCATTTGGGAAATCTTGGTTTAATGCCAAGGCGACGTTTAAATCACTCAGGGCGTCTTTCATATTCCCCATTTTCTTCCATGCAACACTTCGGTTGTAGTATGCCACGGCAAAAGTTGGCTCAAAATCAATCGCTTTCGTAAAGGAGGCAATGGCTTTTTCCGTTTCTCCAAATTCCAAGAAAAGTAAACCTTGTATATCATGTACCAACGCCGAAGCGGGAGCTAGTTCAAGTGCTTTTTTTATGTCTTCTTCGGCTGACGTTCTATCTCCCGCCCTCATATTCGTAATAGCTCTTTTAAGATAGGCTATCGTATCGACGGGATTAAGTTCGATAATGAACGTGAAATCCTCGATAGCCCTGGAATAGTCACCTGCTTCAAGTTCTGCGATCGCCCTTGAATCCAGAAGGTAGTCATCATAAGGACTCAGCTCCAGGGCTTTATCTAAGTCAGTTATCGCTTCTTTGTAGTCACTCTGGAGTAACCGCAACCGAGCCCTTTGATCGTAGTAGACGTCGCTGTACGGGTTGATATCAATTGCTCTAGTGTAGTCTTGCAACGATTCTTGATAGCGGCCCATCTGCTGTAGCAAAAGAGCACGTTTCATGTAAGCTTCGGCATAATTCGGATCGACTGTAATGGCATTGGTATACTCCTGAAACGCATTATTGAAGTTTCCACCTCGTTTCGCTAACTCGGCTTTTTGCATGTATTGAAGTGCTTCTTTTCTGTTTTGGGTATAAATGGTTTGAGCCTGAAGACTGGAAAACTGAACGGAAAAGATTAAAATGAAAACGAAACTTAAAAACGGAAATAAACGGCGAGGTATCATGGTTTGAAAATACATAATTTTGAACCGCAAAAATGATACCCGTATGTCGGTTTATGTGGTAGGAGTAGCTGGCGGTAGCGCCTCGGGAAAGACTTCGATGATCAACGATCTCCTCGCCCGTTTTGGGAATGAAGAAATAGCTCTTCTCTGCCAAGACAATTATTATTTCGAACGAGAACGTCAGAAGCGCGATCATAACGGCGAGATCAATTTCGACCTTCCCACGGCGATTGATCAGGCCGCTTTCAAGAAGGATTTGGAGAAATTAATTTCAGGAGAGAGTGTCGAAAAAGAGGAGTACACGTTTAATAATCCTCAAGCCGAAGCAGACCTGATTGTCATCGAACCCGCAACCATTCTTATTGTGGAGGGATTGTTTGTTTTTCACTTCGCTGAAATTGCGGAATTACTGGATCTGAAAGTCTACATAGAAGCAAGAGATGAAGTAAAGCTGCAAAGGCGAATTCGACGTGATTCAGCAGAAAGGGGATATCCCGAAAGCGATGTACGCTACCGTTGGGAGAACCATGTGAAGCCCTCTTATCATTCCTATCTAAGACCTTACAGGGATGAGTGCGATTTGGTGATTACCAATAACTCTTCATACGATAAAGGATTGGAGGTTTTGATTCATCACCTCCAGGCCAAAATTTCCTAAAGTCCAAGCAATACTTCTGCCGGATCTTTTCCTCCAAAGATCATTCTCTCGGGATTTTCTAGCATTTCTTTGACTTTCACCAAAAAGCTCACCGACTCTTTTCCATCAATGATTCGGTGGTCGTAAGAAAGCGCCAGGTACATCATCGGGAGGATCTTAACCTCACCATTAACCGCCATTGGTCGTTCAACAATATTGTGCATTCCCAATATAGCGGATTGTGGAGGGTTAATAATCGGAGTACTCATCATTGAACCAAAAACACCACCATTTGTAATGGTGAATGTTCCTCCTTGCATTTCATCAATGGTGATCTTCCCATCCCGTGCTTTAATCGCGAGGCGTTTGATCTCACTTTCAATTTCAGCCAAGCTCATTTGTTCGGCATTACGAACAACGGGAACCATTAGACCTTTTGGAGAACTCACCGCAATTCCGATGTCGGCGTAGTTATGCATCACCATTTCATTCCCATCAATTTGGGCGTTTACCGCAGGGAATTGATTTAATGCTTCGGTAACAGCTTTGGTGAAGAATGACATAAATCCAAGTCCGACTCCGTGATTCTCCTTGAAGACTTCCTTGTACTTCGATCTCATGTCCATGATCGGCTTCATGTTCACCTCATTAAATGTGGTCAACATGGCAGTTTCATTCTTAACACTCACTAATCGCTCAGCGACTTTACGGCGAAGGCTGGACATTTTTTTCCTTTCCGTATCTCGAGTTCCTCCCCAACCTGCTGCAGACTCTGTGGCAAATCCGGCAGCCATGGCTTTTATTACATCACCTTTAGTTATTCGCCCATTTTTTCCCGTGCCGTTTACCTGTGAAGGAGAAATGCCTTCTTCCTGCATTTTTTTCTTGGCCGCAGGTGATGCATGTCCTTCGGCGTAATTGGCTTCTCCGTTTCCTGCAGGAGCTTCTTGGACTGCGACTTCAGGTTTCGGTTCTTCTTTTGGCGGAGCTGATTCTGCTGCTGCAGCTGCTTTTGGGGCAGCCTCTTCTGCAGGTTTCTTGGCAGGAGGCTCAGCGTCGGTATCTATCAAACAAACAACTTGTCCAACTTCTACAACATCGCCTTCTTCTGCTTTCAGGGTGATGACACCGGCAACTTCGGCAGGAAGTTCGAGTGTAGCTTTATCAGAGTCAACCTCGGCGATGGTTTGATCTTTTTCAACGTAATCTCCGTCGGAAACTAACCATTCGGCAATTTCAACTTCGGATATGGATTCGCCCGGACTGGGCACTTTCATCTCAAACATGTGATGGACTTATTTGACGGTTTGTTTGGCGTGAGAAAACAGGGAGTCTAGAATAGCCTGTTGGCGGGCAGCTGAGGTAACAGGTGAACCGCTTGCAGGACTAGCGCTGGCAAGTCTGGAAATACACTCCAGTCTTACCGTTTCGTAATTCAAAGCGACGAAGGACCAAGCTCCCATATTTTTTGGTTCTTCTTGAACCCAGAAATGTTTTTTAGCATTCGAGTACTTTTCGATAATGGCATCCATTTGCTTCTCGGGAAGAGGATATATTTGCTCCAGCCTAACAACAGCAATATTTTCACCACTATCGGTTCTGAGTTTCTGCTCAAGAATCTCGTAGTAAATCTTACCTGAGCAGAATACGACCGTATCAACTTCATTTGCCTTTACATCCTTATCGTCGATTACTTCTTGGAATCTTCCAACGGCAAGATCTTCCATTCTTGATTTGGCCTTTGGATATCTCAAGAGCTTCTTCGGAGTAAAGACAATCAGCGGTTTTCTGAAATCACGATGCATTTGGCGCCTCAGTAAGTGGAAGTAATTTGCAGGAGTGGTCGCATTGCAGATTTGCATATTGTTCTCCGCACATAACTGGAGGAATCGTTCCATTCTTCCGCTTGAGTGCTCAGAACCCATCCCTTCATAACCGTGAGGAAGAAGCATAACCAATCCGTTTTGCGTTCTCCACTTATCTTCCGCAGAGCTGAGGAACTGATCAATGAGTATCTGAGCTCCATTGAAGAAGTCTCCGAATTGAGCTTCCCAAATGGTCAATGATTTTGGACTCGCAAAAGCATAGCCGTAATCAAATCCCAAAACGGCATATTCGCTGAGAAGTGAATTGTAAATGTAGAAGTCACCCTGTTCACCACCGAGGTGATTCAAAGGCATATATTCTTCTTCTGCGTCTTCGGTCTTTAAGACGGCATGACGGTGAGAAAATGTTCCTCTTTCAGTGTCTTGTCCGGAGATGCGAACGTCATAACCTTCTTTCAGCAGTGTCGCATAAGCCAAGAGTTCACCCATTGCCCAGTCCAGTCCATCATCTTCGATCATTTTTAAACGATCGTTCATCAACTTCTTAAGCTTTCTGAAGAAGCTTTTGTCTTCAGGCAAGGTATTAAAAGTCTGCCCAAGCTTAATCAACTCATCCTTCGGGTAGCCCGTGTCAGGAGATTGATCGAAATCTTCAGGTCGTGCAGGAACAAATCCGTCCCAAGTGTTCTTGAGGAATTGTTTCACCTCGAGGGTTTCCATCTCTTTAGAAGCATCAAAGCTCTTGTCCAGGGTATTTGCAAATCTGTTGATTATTCCTTCCGCTTCTTCCTGAGTGATGATCCCTTCTTCTAAAATTTGTTTGAGGTAGATCTCCCTTGGGTTAGGATGTTTAGCAATGATGTCGTACAACTTTGGCTGAGTGAACTTAGGTTCATCACCTTCGTTGTGACCATACTTTCTATAACATAACAAGTCAATGAAGACATCCATGCCAAATTTCTGTCTGTATTCGAAGGCGATTAGAATGGTTTGAACCATGGCTTCTATGTCGTCTCCATTTACGTGGAATACAGGACATAAAGTAGCCTTACCAACGTCGGTACAATAAGTTGAGGAACGAGCATCGAGGTAATTTGTAGTAAATCCTACTTGGTTATTCACCACAATATGGATGGTTCCCCCTGTTCGGTATCCATCTAACTGAGCCATTTGAATGACTTCGTAAACCACCCCTTGACCTGCAATCGCAGCATCACCGTGGATAAGAATGGGTACAATGGCTTTTTCGTCTTTGAGATACCCGTCAATTTTTGCTCTTGCAATCCCTTCCACCACAGGATCAACCGCTTCTAGGTGAGAAGGATTCGGAGATAAGGTGAGGTGAATTGGATCACCACTTTCAGTCATAACTTCGTTACTGTAACCTAAATGGTATTTCACGTCGCCATCAAATTCTTTTTCGGGATCGTACTCCTCGTATTCTTTTCCTTCAAATTCGCTGAAGATTTCCTTGAAACGTTTTTTGAAGATGTTTCCCAATACATTTAGCCTCCCTCGGTGAGCCATTCCGACGATCATTTCCTTCACGCCCAAGCGAGTAGCTCTTTGAATCAAGGCGTGCAAAGCGGGAATGAGGGCTTCACCACCTTCAATTGAAAATCTTTTTTGACCGACAAACTTTTTCTGCAGGTATTGTTCAAATGAAGTGGCTCGGTTGAGCATGTTGAAGATTATCCGCTTTTCTTCTGCCGTGAACTTTGGTCTGTTATCGAGTTCAATATTCTCTTTAATCCACTTTTTCCGATCAGGTTGACGGATATAGTTGTATTCAATTCCAATACTCTCACAGTACGTCTTTTGAAGATGAGCGACAATATCACTCAGCGTCGCCGGGCCAATCCCAATTTCCTCACCAGCCTGGAAAACAGTATTCAAGTCAGTATTCTCAAGTCCGAAATTCTCCAAATCCAAGGTGGGAGAGTATTTCCTTCTTTCTCGTACTGGATTGGTTTTAGTAAAGAGGTGACCTCTCGATCGATAGCCTTCTATTAAGTTGAGTACCTTGAATTCTTTCTGAAGGTTATCGGGAATCTCAACATCCGTCTCGTAATTCTTTCTAGCAAATTCGAATCCTTCAAAAAAATGTGCCCAGTCAGCGCCAATAGAATGAGGATCTTTTTGGTATTTGTCGTACTGCTCCTCTATCCAATCCATCGAGGAATTACCGAGGAACGAAAATTTGTCCATAGAGCTTTGGAAATGTTAATACAAAAATACAACTTTTGAATGCTCCTGCGTATACGCAGTTTATAGAGAAAAGTGACTAGTTAATTGCCCTTTATTTGAACCGTTGGCGATACCAAACTTTAGCAAAACACCTCTTGATGATCGAGTCTGCTAAATGAATGATCGCTTCGGGTCCTTTCTTGGGGCTTATTCTTTCAAAAACGAACGATTCAGAAATATCCAATTGATAGAGTAAGCTATGAAAATTGGGGTGTGTCAATAGCTCAAGTTCTTCCAATTGCTTCGCAAGACTTTTGAGAATATCGAGATAGGTTAAACACTCACGACTGAGGGTGATAGTGATTCCCTGAAGACCAAAATCTTTTTCAATTTGTTTGAAAGTAGCCTCCTTGAAGTCTTCAAAGCTGTCGGGAGGAATTAAGGGTCGTTTTTCGGGAGTTTTACTCATGCTCCTTTTAGCCAAGCTTGTCTGATTTTGGCTTCTTGCTCGCCGGGATTCTCGACGATTTCCAGTTCGTTGTAGAACGTCTTTTCAACTTTTAAGGCCTTCGCTTTTAAGGTAACGTTTTTATACTCACCCGGACCCTCTTTCCGAGCCACAACAACTTTAACCTTATCTCCTTCTTCAGTGTTCTTTTTGAATTCCTTTAGTACTTCACGATAATTCTCAGAGTTGATCTCCATTCCGTCCCAAGAAACAATTTCGTCTCCTCTTTCATATCCCATTTCTTTACCGAAATCATCTAATCCCTGAGTATTTACTACTACCATTCTTCCCGTCTTGGGATTGAAGCCGAGTGCTACATTGCCTCCCGTAATTACTTCACGGGTGCTCTCTTCAGCATACTTCACTCCGGCGTAACCGAGCAGTTCATCAAAAGGAATAGGGTCAGTACCACCAACATGCTTTTCCAGGAACTCGGTTAATTCAGCGTAACCTGAAACCCTGCCCATCTCACTAAACAACTCTTCATCTTTGAACGGTACGTTTTCACCGTATTCGGCCGACATATCTCGCATTAAATCCTGGATGCCGTATGCCCCTTCACTTAAGTTCAGAAGCTTTAAATCGACAGCCATTCCTATCAAGGCCCCTTGCTGATAGACATTGAGGTATTGGTCAGCATGCTCATCCAGAGCTTTTTTACTTATCTCCGTGAAGGCAATTCCCGAATCAAACCGTGATGCAGCCATTATTTTTCCTTTCATCACATCCATGAATTCATCCTGACTCATAAGGCCATACTTAACCTGAACATGTTGAGCTGCATATTCGGTGCATCCTTCATACAGCCATAAGTGTTGGCTCATAACAGGATTTACAAAATCGTAATCATTGATTTCTTCAGAGTGAATATTGAGCGGTGTTACAATATGAAAAAACTCATGGGCTGTTACGTCCTTGATTGTTTGAGATAACGAAGCAACCGGGGCTTCGGGCAGCACACATACCGTTGACGTATGATGCTCAAGCGCTCCGTAACCGCCACTGCCAAAACTTGAGGTCAGATATATCAGAATTGAATATCTATCAGCAGGTAGGTCTCCGCCCAGGTATTTCGAAGCAGCAGGAAAAAGCTCTTCAATTTCTTTCATTACTTCTTCAGCGCTAACCACTCCGGTAGGTGAATAAACAGATACTGCAATACGCGTATCATCAACATACATCGCCGCTGTATCCGGCTCACAATAAAGGATCGGACAATCGTGTAATTGGAAATAATCTTTGGCTAAGTAATGATCTGAGGTATCACCTCTTGAAATATTGTAAAGGGACGTTTCCCCATGAAAATTTTCAGGACGCACAATTTCAACTTCGTACGGTAGGTTTTTGTAGCCATCCAAATAGCCAGCAAAACCGAACATATTGAGCACTACATTTTTCCCTGCTTCAATATTGGTTCCTCCAGGCTCGAAAATGCCTCCACCCCGAGGCTCGTCGAAGGTGTCATTTACACGGTAGGTGAGATGATCCAAATTGGTTGCCCCTATTATCTCCCAGCGATTTGTGTCAAGCCTGTTGACTTCAAGCTCTTTACCATCGTTATCAATAGCTTTCAAGTCTACGACAAACCTGCCGAAGTCGCTGATGCTATATGTTCCGGGAATTATTTTAGGCATACAATAAACCGTTGTGTCTGATGTTATTTGGGGAACATTCAGAGTGACAGTTACCTGGTCATTTTCGATATTCTTAATATCGACAATCAGTTTGTAAGAGGTAGAGTCCTGGGCAAAAATTGAAGTGGTAAATAGGAGTATAAGGGCGGTGATTGAGAAAAACTTCATCTAGTTACTTTTGAGGTTGCAAAGATAGACCGACATAATCGGGGTTTTGTTCTCGTTTTATATTTTTTAGAAAAATGAAAGCCATTTCAGAAATATTTACGCTTGATACAGGTGAGTATGGATCGTTTTATGCCAATTACATCGCCAATGTTGGAGGATTATCAATTGAAGAAGCTCTTACAAAAGATCAAGAGCGCTGGAATGTTCTTTTCAGCCATCTTAAGCATGAAAATCTGGCTTATCGATATGCGGATGGTAAATGGAGTGTTGCAGAATTGATTTTGCATTGCATTGACTCTGAAAGAATATTTGCAGGAAGAGCTATTCGATTGATTCGCCATGATTCTACGCCCCTTCCCGGATTTGATCAAGATATTTACGTAGAAAACTCCGTCAGCGAATCCTACAACGTCACTAACCTTAAGCAGCAATGGGAAGCTGCCAGGTCATATACGAGAAGTATTCTCGATAATGCCAATCATGATTCTTTGAAATTCATTGGCTCTGGAGATGGAAAACCCATATCAGCCAGGGCGCTTGGATTCATCATCCCAGGTCACAACATCCATCATCTCGATATATTGAAATCGAGGTATGGCTTAGAAACTTAAACTGATTCTGCTTCCACGCTTTTTACCGCGGGCAATTCTGTGGTAAGTAAATTTTGGATTCCGTCTTTCAGGGTCATGGTCGAAGACGGACAACCTGAGCAAGACCCACGTAGCTGAACTTTTACCACTCCGTCTTTGAAAGAAACAAAGTCTATGGCTCCGCCGTCGCTTTCAACGGCTGGTTTCACATATTGGTCAAGTAAATCGCGAATGGCGTCATCGTATTCACTAGGTTCAATTGGTTCGGCTGGAGTTGTAACTGCTGATTTAACCGGAGTGTGTTCGGGAGCTTTCTCAACGGCCCATTCATTTTTGAGCAAAAATTCACGAACGAACTCCCTCAATTCAAATGTGATCATGTCCCAACTGAGGTTGCCGCTCTTAGTTATGGTAACAAAGTTTCGTGCGACGAAAACCCCTTCTACAAATGGAAAGTTAAAGAGCTCAAGGGCCAGAGTAGATGATCCTTTGGCTTGACTTGATTCCGTATAATCAACGGGGTCATCGGAATCAAAAATCACCCTATCGGCCACAAATTTCATCGTGTTTGGGTTGGGTGTTAGCTCGGCGTAAATACTAGTGGGAAACATGGCCTCTTTGTTTTTCGTATTTTTGCAAAGTTAATACAGCGAGAGCAACCTTTTGTTCACTCAAGATTCCATATTCAGAAATTGGTTCATCAAGGGAATGAGTTTCCTTTTGGTCTTGTCGTTTATGGTGCATTCGGGATACGTGAATGCTACCACAATGACCTGTTTTGGAACGGGAAGGGTAGAGGTTAGCTTGACTGGTGATGACTTTTGCTGTGCCCCTATTTCGGCAGAAGAAGAATCGGTAAGTCCTAAGTGTTGCGGTTTTGAAGTGACCGAAAAGGTCTTCAATTCTTTCAGCGATAACGGATTTGAATTTGCGGTTTCGCTTATCCAACTGCCTAAGTCTGCTAAAGTGTTTGAGCTATCGGAGTTTTGGGCTCAAGCAGTTGAATTTGAGTCGTTAACCTCTCCTCCTAAGAGCCTACACGGTATCTCCTTACTAAAAATTATCTCGGTTTTTCGCTTGTGATTTTGATGAGAATCAATTCTGATTTCACTCATCAAATCATCACTAATGAAAAAATTTCTCTTATTTCTCTTTCTTCTCATTGCCTTTGCGGTTAAGTCTCAGATAACGGGGACTGTTACTGAGGGTAAATGGGGCGAGCCTTTACCGGGAGCCAACGTAGTTTGGGTAGGCACAACTACAGGTGTAGCGACCGATGCAAATGGAAATTTCAGTTTGGATGCATCCCGAGAACTACCGGATAAAATTGTCATCAGTTACGTCGGGTTCGTCAAGGATACCATTTCCATTGACTTTCCTAATCAAATTGTAAATACGGTTTTACGCTCTTCAACTGATATTGATGAGGTAAAGGTGACGGCTGAACGAGATGCTTTTACACTTTCGGCGACATCCAAGCTAAACGCCGAAACTATCAACCGTGCTGTTCTACGCAAAGCCGCGTGCTGCAATCTTTCTGAGAGTTTTGAAACAACAGCCTCGGTTGATGTAGTACTCAATGATGCGGTTACGGGTACGCGCAAGATTCAAATGCTGGGATTGGACGGCATTTATGTACAGAATCTCTTTGAAGGTGTTCCATTTACCAGAGGACTGGGTAATGTTATGGGCTTTGATCAAATTCCCGGACCATGGATATCCTCGATTCAGCTTACAAAAGGAGTTGGAACGGTGGTGAATGGGTATGAAAGCATGAGCGGACAGATCAATTTGAACTTTCTACCTCCTGACGGTCCTGAACGCGTTTATTTCGACCTTTTTGGGAATAATCAAGGTCGTTATGAAGGAAATTTGATCTGGACCAAACCCATAAACAACAGGTGGTCTACCGCTTTTTTTGGGTCGGCTCATATTCAGGAACAAAAGGTTGATCAGAACAATGATGGGTTTTTAGACATGCCCACGCGTGAAGGATATAAACTGATGAATCGCTGGAAGTATTTGGGAGATTACTTCCGCACCCAATTTGTGATAAACTATAAACAAGAGCAGCGAACATCAGGACAGGCGGCATTCGAGTTTGATCGCGATTTTGGCAGTGAGGAATTGTACGGATTCGGACTGGATTACGAACAGCTTGAGGTTTTGGGGAAGATGGGTATTCTCGACAAAAAGAGAGAAGATCGCAGTGTTGGAATTCACTATGCTTTTAGTGATGTTGACGTTAATTCCTATTTCGGGAACTTCGAATACCAAGGGAAGCAAAGGACGGGCCGTTTGAATGCTATACTACAACAAAAATTCTCGCAATACAGTGATCACTCTATCTCTGCAGGGGTGCATTTTCTCTATGATGACTACCGAGAGCAGTATGCAGATTCTGCCTTTAGCCGAATTGAGCGGGTTCCCGGGGTATTCACGGAGTATACATACGATCGCCCGAGGTTTACCTTAATACTTTCGGGTAGATATGATGAACACAATATTTTCGGGGGCCAATTCTCACCACGACTTCACCTTAAGTACAATCTATTGGCTCTAACGACGATTCGAGGAACGATCGGTAGGGGCTTTCGGTCTGCGAATACTTTTGGCGATCAGTTAGGTCTTCTTGCATCGTCCAGGGTTGTTCGGGTCTTGGAAACGCCACAAGCTGAGGAGTCTTGGAATACGGGAGTCTCATTCTTGCACAAGTTTGAATTATTCGGAAGAGATGCGGTGGTAAATACAGATTACTACTTCACCTACTTTACCAATCGCTTAGTGGTTGATCGAGATTTCTCGGCAAGGAGTTTGTTATTCTATAACCTGGACGGCGAGTCTTTCAGTCATAGTTTCCAGGCTGATTTTCAGGTTGAGCCCGTTCGCGGATTAGGAATGAAATTTTCGTACAAATACCAATTTGTTCGAACCGACTATTTGGACGGGATGAGAGACAATCCCCTTATCCCGAGACACAGGGCCCTATTTAATGTTGGCTATACTTCCAAGAATGGTAATTGGTTTGGAGACTTTACGTTAAACTATTACGGAACATCGAGGCTTCCCGAAACAGATGAAAACCCGGAGGAATTTCGACTTTCTGAACGGAGCGATACGTTCTTTTTAATGAATTGTCAGGTGACTCGTAAAATCGGAGCTTTCGAAGTTTACGCGGGATCGGAGAACTTGGGGAATTTCATTCAAGATAATGCCATCGTTGATGCGGAAAATCCGTTCAGCGACTTTTTTGACGCTACAATGATCTATGGACCTTTAAATGGACGCACCATATATTTGGGTGTCCGATTCAATATTGAAAAACAGTAAAATCATGAATAGAATTAAACTACTTTTTGTTGTTCTCCTTTTGAGCGGAGCGGTAATGGCGAATAACCCGGGTGAAATCACCGTGAAATCTTCGGTTGTTTGCGAAATGTGCAAGAAAACCATTGAAGAAGGATTGGCTTTTGAAAAAGGTGTAAAGCAAGTGAGAGTTGATGTTGAAGCCAGCACCGTTTATGTGAAGTTCAATGAAAAGCATCTGAATGCGGACCAAGTGAAGACTTTGATTTCGAACTTGGGATATGCCGCAGACGATGTTTTGCCCAACAAAGAGGCCTACGACAATTTACACGGCTGCTGCAAGAAAGAGGGAGCTTGTGAAGGAAAGTAGTCCAATCATTCACACGGTGAATGGTTTAGCCCCTTTTCTAGAAGAAGGGGTATGGGTGGCGCCAAGCGCTACGGTGGTTGGGGATGTCCATATTGGTAAGAATAGCAGTATTTGGTATCAATGTGTTTTGCGTGGCGATGTCGGTAAGATTCTACTTGGTCAGGATGTGAATATCCAAGATGGTTCCGTTTTGCACAGCACCACGGGAAAGAGCAAAGTTACCCTCGGTGATCGGGTCTCAGTTGGACACCGCGCAATTGTGCATGGATGCACCGCTGAAAACGATGTTTTGATTGGAATGGGAGCGATTGTAATGGACAATGCCCATTTGGAGTCTGGCAGCATTGTTGCAGCAGGGGCGGTTGTTTTGGAAAACACCAGAGTAGAGTCGGGTTGGATTTGGGCGGGTGTTCCTGCCAAGCCCGTAAAAAAACTTGAGATGGAAGATGCGCTCAGAATGATTCGAGGCACTGCCTCAGGATATGTAGAGTACAAAAAGTGGTTTGAGTAGAGTGGTCGGTAGTCGGTAGTCGATAGTCGATAGTCGATGGAAGATGCAGGGGAGTTGTTATTTCGGATTTTTGAGAGTATCGCTGTTTTCGGACATAAAAAAAGGGAGCCGAAGCTCCTGAGGCCTATCGGTGGAATTGAAATTAAGAACTAACTTACATCAGGCGCCGCAAAACCAAAAAACAAATCTTCTTCTTATCACAGAGCCCACAGAGAATTTTTGACCCTCTGGCGTTGAGAGATCACAGAGGTTCGCTAAAGCGAAAGATGAGAACCTTCGAATCGAAAATCCCTTCGTAAGAACCACGAGTTTATGGAATCTTCCCGATCCCTTTCGTGACTGTGCTCTTGAGTCAAATCGGTGAAGCGAAGCAAACCGAGGGTAACATACACGAAGCAAATCAAAACCTGCGTACACTCCGTGAAACCTACCGCACCGCCGTCACTGCAAACTCAAACCGCTCCACATTACCAGCCAAACCTTCCGCGACGAGTACTATTGAATACGTGCTTTCGGTGATTTCATCGTCGGGAGTCCAGATCTCCACTTCTTGAAAAGGGTCATTGGTTTCTCCGGAGGCCACTTCCTTGCCCCAGCGGTTGTAAATAACCCAGCGGCAGGAGGTGAGGCCTTGCACTTGGGCGACGAGGCGGTCGTTGCGACCATCTCTATTGGGAGAGAAGATATTTGGCATTAATATGCGGATTCCGGGTTCTACCCTTAAGGTAAAGGTGGCTGTATCGCCACAAGTTTCTGCGAGGCGGAAGGCAATGAGCGAAATCTCATAAGTTCCCGAATCGGGGAAAGAGTATGATATATTTTCGCTTTGCGAAACGGGTACTCCGTCGATGAGCCATTGGTAATCCGTTGCTTGGGAGGAGGTATTGTTAAAGAAAACATCGAGGGGAGAAAAACCCGTTTCGGGGTTTACGGAAAAACCGGCGGTTTGGAGGGGATCCAGCGGAAGAGCAAAGGAGGTATCCCAGGTGCAGCCCGTTGAAGAACCAATTACTAAATCATAATCACCTGGGGCCAAATCTTCAAAAATTCCCGAATTGTTTATTTCACCGTTTAGGTTGTAGGTCAGGGGGGTATTACCAGGGGTGTTCATGGCTAGCACAGTTCCCGTATTTGCAGGGCATAAAGAAGGATTTACCAATAAGGGTTGGGGTATGGGGTTGTCATATACTTCAACAAAAACGGGAATGGTTTGGGGACACAGATTCCCCTCTTCATTTTCCATGTTCAGTATATACCACCCGCTGCTGTCAGCGCTGCACCAAGGGTTGGTAATGGTACTATCGCTTAAACCTTCTGCTGTGCTCCAGTTGTATGTATCATAGCCGGCCAGTCCATTAAGTTGCAGAGAATCTCCGCGGCAGAAGGAATACAGTCTAGTCATTTCTTCTTGATTTAGATCACATGCGGGCGCGTAGGTTAAAACAAATCCAGGTAATAAATTTCTTCTGATACCTGTGTTTTGGTTTTGTAAGAATTTGAGCTGTTGAATGTCAGAATCACTAAAATACTGGTTCGCAATAAAAAGGCCATCATGTCGATAAACTGTTGAATTTGCTGTATCGCCATTTAGACCTTCAACATCAGAATTCTCATAGATAAAGTGTCCTTGAACTCCCGTGCTTGGAGGTGGTTCTATTAAATCAGATGACCAAATTTCTCCAACAATTTCGTCGTTCAATCGAACTTCTGCTTTGTCTATTTCAAAATTTGTTAAGGCACTACTATAGATTGAGAACGCAATTGGATACTCATCAAGAAACGGAGGCTTTGTAAATAATAATGTTTGCGAACTATCCTGCCTTTGGTCACTTAAAAATATGGAATTACACAGATCATCTTCAATTTCAGAATTGGAGAAAAAGATTACAACGTAAACAGACCACCATCCCGCATTTAGATTATCGCCTTGTATTGGTTGGCTCGGAAAACTTATGTTTAATATATCAGAATCAATAGTTATGAGATTGGTTGCATCGATAGCTCCACATGAGTAAAATCCGCCTGTCGTATCATCTAAAATCGGTGTGACTAGAATGGAGTTGTCTAGTACGATCGCAGAATTATTTATTTCTATTGTCACAGGGTCTGGATTTCCGTATTTATATGAAAACACGAATATTCTCTCTATTACATCTTCTTCGTCTAACCCAAGATGAGGGGAAAAACCGGATTGAGAGCCACTAACAATGTCTACTCCCGTAATCGACACGCCCCCTGCAAAACATTCTTGGCTAAAAAGTATCTGACTGCAACTACAATTTGGAATCAAACATGCCAAAAACCAAATCAGAATGTGTGTTATCTCAAAATTAAGTTTCATTCCTGTTCATAACTTGCGCCGTAAAGGTAATGTCATTTCGTTTTTTTTTTAAGAGTTTCAAGGTTAATTATTTACTACTTAAACTAATCTATTATGAAACGAGTGACGATGATGCTATGGTGCATCCTGTTGGGGTATTACAGCCTGAATGCCCAAAACCCGAATTGGACATTACCGGGCCAATTCCTAAATCATGATATCCCACAACTTCAAAACCTTCCCCAGCCCACAGGTTCGGACGTCTATCAGGGCGATCCGGCAGATTTTGTTCATTCTGCCTATACGAATCCTTTCGGAGAGATTCAATTTTTTACGGTGGATGAGTTCGTGTACGATGAAAACGGTTACGAAGTGGGGCAGTTATTGGATGATACATATACCCAAAAGGAAGGATTCAACGAGCGATTAATACTCCCGATGGGAGACGACTGCAGACGGTTTGCCATTATTTTTCGTTCGCGCCTCGGGAGTCAGGCATACAACAATCAGCTTTGTGTGCAATCCCTGTACATGGCTATTTACGATACGCAAGGCATAAACAATTGGAACACAAGTGATCCGGTAATCGGGGCCCTGGAAGAATACAATACCAATTCGCAAACACTGATCGACATTTCCAAGAGAGACGGGGAATTGTATCACCAAAATGGTCTGCGGTTGTACGGTTACAACGATTTAACACCCAATCCGACACGAACCTACAATACGAACATTCAAGTAGCAGCTACGGGATTAATTGAAGGGTGCTATTACCGCGTGTATGTGTTTGACGGCCAGAACCTGATTAAATACCACTTGACGGAAACTGACTTGGAATGGCAAGGAGTGATTCAGCAAGTGCCGAGAACAGGGCAATCTTCTTCTTTGCGATCCGAAATGGAACTGATTGAATTGGCATCGGGAGATTACCGAATAGCCATTCCCACGGTGAATGACGGAACCGGTGGTGTAACGGATAAGGGGATAACCATCTATGATCTGGATGGTTCAACGGGAAATGTCATTTCAGGCTCTGAGGTTTATCTGGACTACGAGAACGGATCAACCACTCACGCCGATCCTTATGGGCTCGAGTTTGACGCTACGGGCCGGTATTTGTACGTGACCAATGCCACCAATTCAGTACATACGGATTTACTGGAAGTATATGACTTCAACACATCGGCTTATGTCTCTACCTCATTTTCCATGACTGCCCTGGCACCTTTTCAAAAATCATTCATAGAACGTTTCGGGAATGACTTGTATTTGGCAAGTGCCACGCATATAGGGAGAATACCAAATGCGTCGGGTCCGGGTACAACTTTCGACGCAACATTTCAGTCGTTATCGGGAACATACGGGAACGACGTTGGTTATTCCGGTTTTCAACGATTTTTACTTCCTGAACAATTGGATATGACCTATCCTGATGTCGTTGAGGATATGAGTTGCATCTGTTGTAAGGATTACAATTTTGACAAAAGAACACATAACGTAACCTCGGATGTGACTTGGACGGTCAACCCATTTACCGGTACCGGCACGGATGTATACATAGGTGAAGAACTCAGAATAGAAAAGGGAGTTACGCTCACGTTGGTGGGATTGAATTTTTACTTCGGCAATGATGCCAAGGTAATAGTTGAACAAGGAGATGGTATCACCGACGGAGGTAGATTGGTTATGGATAATACACTTTTCAGTGTGGATACGAGGTGTAACGATAGAATTTACGCCGATTGCCAAGAGCCTGATGAATGTGAAGAGATTTATTGGCAAGGAGTACGTGTATTAGGAGTAGATACAGACGGGCAATCAACGACTATCGGCAACCAGGGTAAATTAGTGATGAAGGCCAACTCGCAGATTGAATACGCCTATATCGGGGTGAGGGCCGGAAACGAAGACTGTACTGACTGCGGCGGCGGAGTCTTAGAGATATATGACTCAAAGTTTAAAGACAACGATGTGGGCGTACGATTCGATCCCTATGTGCGCACCATAAACGGGAGCGAAACGTATAATTTGGGTTTCATTAGAAATACAAATTTCACCAGGACTACTGACGTGCCCGTTAATTCTAAGCTCACCCACGTTCACGCCATAGATTGCAGTACGATACGATTGAGAGGTAACATCTATCAAAATGAAGCTTGGCAATACTATAACCTTATCTCTCGTGGTACGGGTATTTTATCTCAAAACTCATCCATTGAGGAAAAATGGTATTGTAGTAGTGCAACATCACCTTGTCCTGAAGCAGATATGGTAGGCTCAACCTTTGAAAACCTCTATAAAGGAATAGATGCAACTTCGAGTTTGAATCAGCGGACCGTTTACGCTGCATGGGGAACGTATCGAAACAATCATTCCGGTATGCAACTAAACGGTTTGCAAGACCCGCAAGCACTGGAGAACGACTTTTTTGTGCCCAACCTACAAAATGGTGTTGGCATATTTCTCAATGGATCAACGGGTTATGCTGTAGAGGGAAACTACTTTACGAGTGTAGCCATGTCTCCGGTGGCTTGGAACTTTGGGGTGGCGGTCCACTCATCGGGTATAGCCAATAATGAAATCTATCGGAATCTTTTTGAGGATTTGGCTGTTGGAATAGTTAGTCAGGGCGTAAATGCTGATTGCGCCACGGCTTACGACAACGGATTAAGGTGGCGTTGTAACCAGTTTAATCAAACAATGCCATTTTATGACATTTACGTTCACGACGGCAATGTTAGCGACGATCAAGGATCTTGTACCTCAGGACCTACAGGGCCTGCAGGTAATATTTTCAGCCACTCCACCTATTCAGGTCACGAAGATTTGTTTGTCAATCCCGCCAATCTTATTACCTGTCCTCCTCCGAATGCCAATTTTGAAGTAGTGTATCGCTATCATACACCTTCGAATCCGTTTCAATCAAGGTTTAATCCTGTTGACCATAATTTTCCGTATGTCCAGCCCGTTCAGTGCGCTCAAGTAGCCACAACCGCCACATGTCCCGTTCAAAACACTACGATTGATCAGGTTCAGGGGCCTAAATCTGCAGGTTCGGACGGAAGTAAGTCCTTGGATTTATCGGAGATGACGGAATGGAGTATATTGGATTTTGAGGAAGGAGCGGCCATCTTGTACGCTGATACCGAGTCCGTAGATGAAGACTCAGACTTAGCGCAGGAAAAATATCGGTTTTGGCACGGTTTGATTCGAGCTTCTCAGTGGGACTCATTGGGTCAGTTTCCGAAAAACGACGTGCTGGAACTCTTAAATGATTACATGCCGCTTGACGGAGAACGATATGCCTCAATTTTATCGGCAGATACCAATACACCCGTTTGGATAAATGAATCCAACAATTCTGAAATGGATGTATTTATGTCTTTGCCAACCCTAGATGATGAAAATCTACTGCCTTCAGACCTGACGGATTATTACGATGCGGGATTCTTTTCGCAAGCATCAAATGTTGCGGCCTTAAATGCATTGTACATTGAACATGAGGCAACTTATGAGACTCGGTTGCCAGAAATGCCGACAGTTGAAGAGTGGCCCGAATCGTTTGTTGAAAGTGGGAATAAAGCTCTTGGTGAAGAAAATCAAAAAGACCCTGTAGTTGTTGTGCCAAATCCGTTTGAAGACGTTGTTTATCTGAATGTTTCTGCACTTCCGCCATCGCACAACGTAAGGGTAGTCATTCACGACTTAATCGGCAAGCTGATCTCAGATCAAACTTTTAGCAGAAAGGATTTACTAATGATCAACGGACAAGATTACCCTCAGGGAATAATGATCTATTCGATTTATTTGGATGGAAAATTTAGTTACTCGGGTAAAATTGTGAAACTAGACTAAGTCTCCTGTTTTCATAAAGAACCCTGCCACATCGGCGGGGTTTTTTGTTTTATGCTCACTTCAATACGCTCCGCTCCAATAGCAGTTTCTCACCAAAAAATAACTTTGTACTCTCTTCAAAGGAATGCGTCTTGTCCGAAACGAAAAAATGGTGCTTGCCGCTGAGCTTTCGGGCGAGAAGGTTCCTTTTGGAAAGTTCGGCTTCCAGGGTTTTGGCGACAAGGGTAGAAGAGTCGATCACCTCGGTATTATCCGAATAGAAGGATTCTACCTCAGGCTTGATCAAAGGGAAATGGGTGCAGCCGAGGATTAACGCCTTGATTCCCTCAAGAGTTGATTTATCTAAGTAATTGATAACGATGGCTTGGGAAATTCGGTTGTTGAAGAATCCTTCTTCGATCATTGAGACGAGCAGGGGAGTAGCGAGCATGCTCACCTTGAGCTTCGGATTTAGTCGCTCGATTCGCTTCGCATAGATCCGGCTGTTGACTGTTGCTTTGGTTGCAATGACTCCGATCTTCCCTCCTTTGTATTTGCCTGCGACATAATTAGCCGTAGGATCAATCACGTTTATGACGGGAACATGTGAAGGAACAACCTTTCGAACCCGCGTATAGGCTGTAGCTGATGCAGAATTACATGCGATAACTATGGCCTTACAGTTCTGGTCCAAGAGGAATTTTGAGATCCCTTCGGAATAATCGCGGATGCTTTGAGGAGATTTTTCGCCATAAGGTAGATGCGCGGTATCCCCAAAATAAATCAAACGTTCATTTGGCAAAAGTTCACGAATGGCGGCAGCTACGGTAAGACCTCCGATCCCCGAATCAAATATTCCGATAGGTTGGGCTTCTGCTTTCAATTTATTGAGCACTAAAAAAGGGATGTTGAAGATAACATCCCTTTTTGTGCATTTGAAATAAGATAATTAATCAAAGTCCGAGTTGGGTTTTCACCTTACTCGTAACATCTTCGCCACCAGCGTAAAGAACCGTGCTGCTTGGACCCGCATCAAAGATGTAGGTGTATCCATTGGCCTCACCAACAGCCACGGCAGCCTCTCGAACCTTTTGGAACATGGCAGCCATTAATTCGTTTTGTTTCGTTTCAATTTCCGTATAAGCTGTTTGCTGGAATTCTTGAATTCTTCTTTGCAAATCCTGAATTTCTCCCGCTACACTTGCCTGCATTGCCTCAGACATGGTAGTGTCGGTTTCAAACTCTGTTACCTTCGTTTGGTAGGCCTCTACCATCGAGTTCAGTCTTCCCTCTAACTTAGCCTGCAAGTCCTGAATTTCTTTCTCAGCTTGAGCTCTTTCTGGAAGCATAGCAACTATTTCTTCAAAATTGGCATGGCCAAGCTTCTGAGCGTGAGTAGCTGTTGCTGCTGCTAAAAATACCAGTGTAATGATGACTAGTTTTTTCATTTCCGTTGATTTACTAAATGTCTGTTTTTATTTGCGGCGATCACTTCCTCCGCCTGTGTTTTGTTGGTTTGTGTCAGAACCGCTGTTATTCGTATCCGAGTCGCTGTCAGAGTCCTCTCTGTCAGAGGCACTAACGCCTAATCGAGTAAGAACACGATCGCTTTTGTCATATCGCGGATCGGCATATAAGATGTTAGACTGGCCTGCTTTATCGAAAATTACGGCAAACCCTCCGCCATCGGCAACTTGTTTAATAGCTTGGTAAACGTCTTCTTGAATGGGTTGAATTAATTCTTCACGTCTTCTGAAAAGATCACCCTCAACACCAAATCTCTGTCTTTGCAAGGATTTCGCTTCTTCTTCTAAACGGATGATCTCATCTTCACGCTCTTTTCTCATGTCTTCCGTTAAAAGAACCTTTTCTGCTTGATATGCCTTGTACAAACGATCAATGGCTTCGTATCGTTGTTCGATTTCTTTTTGCCATTGTGTAGACAGACGATCCAGTTCTTTTTGCGCATCTTGATAAGAGTCAAGATTCTTTAAGATGTAATCCGTGTCGACGTAAGCATATCGTTGTGCCTCTGCTCCCGAAAAGAGTCCGAGTAAAAAGACAAGAAGAACAGCGGATTTTTTAAAATGGTTCATGTCGTGAAGTACTGAGCCTGAAAGGCGTGCGAAATTACGATTTTTTTATAGTTCCCCAAGATTCATGCCAATGGTAAAATGGAACTGTCCTTGAGGCATCAATGGACGGCCAACAACATCGTCGAATCGCCATCCATAATCCAACCCCATCAAACCAAACATAGGAAGGAAAATACGTACACCCACACCCGCCGATCGGTATATCCTGAAAGGATCAAAATTGACTATGCCGTCGTAGGTATTTCCCGCTTCCACGAATCCAAGTCCAAAAATGGTTGCAGACGGATTCAAGGAGAGTGGATAACGCAATTCCAATGTTTGCTTCATTACGATGTTGGCTCCTTCAGGAGGAGAAAGACTCAGGTCGTCATATCCACGCAGTGCTATGATTTCTCGTCCGTCCAAAGCAAAACCCGTAAGGGCTGCCCCTCCCAGGTAAAATCGCTCGAATGGAGAAATTCCTTTCGCACGGGTGTAATATCCCATAAATCCGAATCCCGATCTCGCCATTAGAACAAGCTTTGGAGCTAGTTCTGTATACCATTCTGCAACTAACTTCCACTTGTAATACTCGGCCCATTTATACCTGGTCTGCTCAGTAATAGGACCTGCATAATCAATTCCATCCCATAATGAGTATGGGAGGGTGAACTTGGTATTGAAGCGAATATTCGATCCCCATCTTGGGAAAATCGGATCGAATACCGAGTTTCTTGAGATGTTAAAAATAAACGCCAAGTTGTTTGAGGTACCATTCTGGAATGCGAAGATCCCTGTCCCTTGCCCGCTTCGGAAGTTTCGAATGTCGTAGAACAAGTAACTCACTCCCATTAACACTTGGAAGTAGTCATCTGGCCATCCCAATTGTTTGCCCAAGCTAACATTACCTCCCGTAATGTATAGTGCTTGTCTTTCGGCTCCCTGTTCCTCTTGGGCTCGAGTAACCCCATTGGTTTGAACAGAGTGCTGGAAGCCCACAGTGAAAGCATTTCTTTTTTTCCCGCCAAGCCATGGTTCCGTGAATGAAATATTGTAGGATTGAAAAAACCTTCCGTTTGATTGTGCTCTGAGCGAAAGTCGCTGTCCATCTCCTGCGGGTAGAGGATTCCAAGCTCCCTTTTGGAAGACTTTCCGCATACTGAAATTCGTCAGGGATACACCAAGAGTTCCGACAATACGTCCTGCTCCCCAACCTCCGCTCAGCTCAATCTGATCTGAGGGCCTTTCCGCAACGGTATAGATGACATCCACAGTTCCGTCTTGGTCGTTTTGAACGGGGTTTACATTAAAGGCTTCTGGGTCGAAATAACCCAACTGAGCTAATTCTCGCTGCGTTCGAATAATATCCGAACGGCTGAAGAGTTCACCCGGTTTTGTTCGAATTTCACGGAGAATTACGTGGTCACTGGTTTTGGTATTCCCTTTTATAATTACCCGGTTGATTCGGTATTGCCTTCCTTCATAAATTCTTACCTCTACATCAATAGTATCATTTTTAACGCTCTTCTCAACCGGAATTGCTTGAAATGCCAGATAACCATCATCTAGATAGAGCGAACTAACATCTCCTCCGTTCGGATTCATGAAAAGCCGACTCTCGAACTTTTCTTTATCGTAAATTTCACCTGTTTCAATCCCGAGAATTTCGGAGAGGCGGGTAGAGCTGTATTTCGTATTTCCAACCCAGTAAACCCGTCCGAAATAAAACTGGTTCCCCTCTCTAATCCGAATGTCGATACCAACCGTTCCATCAGGATTTCGATAAACCGAATCACTAAGGATTTTTGCGTTTCGATACCCCTCTTTGTTGTACGCGTTGAGGATGTTCTTGAGGTCACTTTTGTATTCGCCCCTAATGAACTTGGATCGTTTGAAGATTCTGAAGAAATTCTTTTCCTTGGTTTTCTTCATCGATCTCAACAACTTCTTTTCAGCAAGTTTGTCTGCGCCGTATAGATCGATGTTTCCAATCTTGATTTTCTCTTTTTTATCGACTCCGATTATCAGGTATTCGCTATTTGCCACCAAGGTGTCGGGAACTTCTTTAATGTCTACGCTGACATCGAGATATCCTTTTTCTCGGTAATGCTCTTTTATGATATTTGAGGTGTTCGTCAGGAGGTTCTCGTTGACGATAGTCCCACGAATCAAGTTGATTTTTTCACGTAGGTTTTCAGCCTCTCCTTTAGAAATCCCATCGAATCGAAACCTAGATAATCTGGCCCTCTCCGTAAGCTCTATATTGAGAAATATTTCGCTTCCTTTAAGTTCGGTAACGCTGATTTTGATATTCTCAAAGAGTTTCTGTTTCCAAAGGTTTTTTATCGCTTTGGAGATTTCCTCGCCTGGTATGGTAATGGTTTCACCAACAGAAAGCCCCGAAAAGAGAACTATGGCTTTTGAGTCCAGGTTTCTGGCTCCCGTAACGGTAACTCCTCCAACGGTAAATTCTCTGGGGGATCTATAATCGATTTCCACTTCACCGAGGCCGACTTGGGCTTGCGCTGATGCGCATAGCAACAGAACAGCTCCAAAAAGGCCTAAAATCGATCTAAGCCGAAACTTGCTCACTGATTTTTCCAAATCTTCTTTCACGATTTTGATAAGCTACAATGG
>CAZWQX010000036.1:0-27451 GCA_964635965.1 uncultured Cryomorphaceae bacterium | reverse complement strand
CAGAACAATCAGACCTGCATACCAAAGATTTATATCACCTCCTTCAATTCCTCCGGCGCCAAGTACCAATCCTATAGCGCCACTCAATCCGATTCCAACTCCTAGTATCTGAAATCTTCTAATGGCAACTCCAAATACCACAAGTGCTATCAACATACTAAAAACGGGGACCAAGGCATTGAGCATTCCTGCAAGGGCGCTTGGTATTTCCGTTTGTGCCATGGCAAAAAGAAAGGCGGGAATTCCATTTCCGAATAGCCCGACGAGTAGTAAAAACTTGATTTTACCATTTTTTAACGGACTTAACTTTTTGATAACCAATGGCACCATAAACAAAGCAGCAATGACGATCCGAAGTGCTCCAACCTGAATCGGTGAGAACAGCTTTTGCCCGTCAACCGTGAAAAGCCCGCGTTTTATCAATATAAAAGAACTGCCCCAGATCGCAGCGATCAAAAAAAGAAGTGTCCACTGGCGAACAGTTGCCCCTCTGTTTGTGCTTGAAACCGTTGGTTCTGACTTGGCCTCCAATGCCGATTTTTGTAATTTTGCCGTGTCCAAAAGACGGAAATTTAATCCTATGAAAAAGAAGTTCAACGTTAACAATCGGACAAAAGCTCTGTTTATTGCAGGCCTGTTTTTTTTGGTAGCATGCGGTGGGAGTGAACAAACATCTGAAGATGTTGCATCTTCTGATGTTGAAGTAGTATTTACTCAAGAGTCTAGTGACAGCGAGCGATACGTAGCCAATATTGCCATTGAAGGCATGGCTTGTGAAATGATGTGCGGAAGTAAGATTGCGGGAACATTAAACGAATTAGACGGTGTTTCTCAAACGAATATTGAGTTCGAAGGTGAAGGGAAGACGAACTATGCCTTGGTAGAGTTTGACGCTACCACTGTGAGTGAGCAGGAAATGATAAAGGCAGTTGAGTCGATCGCAGATGGAATCTATTCGGTCAATAAGGTAGAAGTTAAACACTACACGGTGAGCGAAGAATCTACAGGCGAAGACGAAGAAGAAAGCGGAAGTGCTTATGAGCCTGAAATCCAGTATCATTTGCCAAATATCTTTTCGGTTTTCACCCGTCTGTTTTAAATGAATTAAGAAATTAGTGAACAACCCCTCCATTCGAGGGGTTTTTTTATTCGTTTCCGGGATGAATAAAGCCTTATACCGATTATCGATTGTTTCCTTGGTTTGTACTATGCTCGTTATGTTGGCAGGAAGTGTGGTGCGTATGACTGGGTCGGGAATGGGTTGTCCCGATTGGCCAAAGTGCTTCGGTTATACAATTCCACCAACGGATATCGAGACTTTGACATGGGCACCAAATAGGTCGTTTGATGAGGGTAATATTATTATCGTTGATGAAAGGTTGCTCGTAGCAAACCGAGACTTTATATCAACCGAGACCTTTCAAACATCAAATTGGGATCCTTACACCAAACACGATTATGCAATTTTCAATCCTACGCATACTTGGATCGAATTTATAAACAGACTAATAGGAGCGTTCACAGGTTTGCCCGTACTGGCTCTTGCTCTTTTATCCATCACTCATATTCGAAGAGATCCCTGGGTTACTCTAAGTGCATTTTTAGGGCTCTTTTTGTTACTGTTCGAGGCTTGGCTGGGAAAAAAGGTGGTGGATGGAAATTTGATCCCCAATCAAATCACACTGCATATGTTTGGGGCTTTGGGGTTGGTGGCCATATTCACCTTTTTGGTTACCAGGCTAAGCAGCAGTGAGCTTCAATTCAAAAGCAAGCGTAATCCGCGAATTGCCTGGATTGGTCTTATTGGATTGATTCTACTTTTGATTCAGATATTTCTGGGTACGGATGTGAGAGAACAGGTCGATGTTCTGGTTAAGAATAATTTTGAGTTTGACAGTAATTGGATTGATGAACTATCGCTAATCTTCAAGTTCCATCGTTCGTTTTCAATTCTTGTAGTCGGAATCTTAGGCTATTTTGCCTTTCAGTTAATCCGTACCTCACTCATTTCTGCTTGGCCGAGAATATTGCTTGCTTTATTATTGGCTGAAGTTTTGGTTGGGATGGGGCTTGCCTATTTGGGCCTACCTGCGGCTCTACAGCCTATTCACCTGCTCTTTGCGGTTTTCAAGTTTTCCCTGGTGATTTTTCTTCTTTTCTCCTATCGGAAAAAAACGGTGCGGGCTTAACTAATCCAACCACTTAAAGTCTTCGGTGAAACGATGAAGATCATTTTCAATTTGAATTAAGACCGGTGCGATGCTATCGGGGTTAGGCCTGGCATTGAAATAGAGAGCACCTCTGAGAAAGTGATTGGTACTGTCAGTAAGATAAAACTGTAGGGGAGAAGCGACATCTCCGCCCAAAGTGTACATAAGCCCATACACAGAATCTTCGACATCACTAAATGCTTGTTCGTTTATTCTTGTTGCCTTTACTTGATGTTCATAGGTTAATAGTCGCGATTCCTCAATGAGTTCCCTGAGATTCTCATCTACTTCCCGATAGGTAAAATGAACTCGGGCATCAAAACCCGGATAGCTCAAGTTAAACCAACATTTATTCAAGTTTTCTCTGCTGGAGAATTCTACCCTGGCCATTTCAGAAAGAGGAAAACTGAAAGGGCAAGTTTCGGGCCTGGTTTCAGAAAAGCCGTATTCAGGAATGTCAATTCTGAAATAACCCACAGGTTTTGGCGTAGGGGTAATGTTTCCGCAACCAAATAAGGCTACTCCAAGCATAATGAAAAAAACATTTTTCATGTCGATTATTCAGCCTTTTGATCTGATGGTTCTGTGACGGTTAGCTTTACCCGTTTTATTTTTCTTTTATCAGCAGCCTCAATTGTCAGAATGTAGTGCTCAAACCTGACCTTCTCATTCTTCAGCGGGATTTTTCCTGATTGTTCCAGTATGAATCCGGCTAGAGTATCGGATTCGCCCTTTACTTCCTCCCAATTTTCACCATCAATGTCTAAAATCTTATAGAGATCTACCAAAGGAGTCTTACCCTCGAAAACATAGTTATGCTTGTCTAATTTCGAGTAAAAGATTTTCTCATCGTCGAATTCATCTGTAATGTCACCGACGATTTCTTCGAGAATATCTTCTAAGGTAACTACACCTGAAGTTCCGCCATATTCATCTACAACCACGGCCATATGTACTTTCTTCTCTTGAAATTCCTTCATTAGGTCATCCAGCTTTTTATTCTCAGGAACAAAATAGGGGGGGCGCACAAGTGATAACCAAATCAGCTCATCGGCTTCGGCATGGGGAAGCAAATCCTTCAAATAGAGTATGCCTTTTACTTGATCAAGGGACTCGTTGTATATCGGAACTCTTGAAAAACCTTGTGAGAGTATTTCATCGAGCAATTCAGAGAACGAAGTTTCTACATCAAAAGCTATGACTTCCGTCCTTGGGGTCATGATTTGTTTGACATCTGTACCACCAAATCGAACAATACCTTTCAAAATTTTTTCTTCGTCAGGAGTGGTTTCCTCATCCTTCGTTAATTCAAGGGCATGTTCTAATTCATTTACAGAAAAATCTCCTGTTCGTTTTTTCACTCTTTTGTTAATCACATTAGTACTTGTTATCAAGATTGAACTAAGTGGTGAAAAAACTTTTCCAAGAACTTCGAGTGGTATTGACATGAACCTGCATAAGGGAAGAGAATTCGCTGTTGCATAAACCTTTGGAATAACCTCTCCCAATAGCAGAAGCAAAAAGGTGATTCCTCCTACCTGAATGACCCTGGCTACCCAGAGCGGATTGTCTTCAAAATTGAAGCTTTGTTCAACAATGAAAGTAGAAATGATAACTATTCCGATGTTGACGAAATTATTTGAGATTAGGATTGTGGCCAGCAGTTTTTGCGGTCTGTTGATAAGCGCCAGTATACGATCTGCAGATTTGTTCTTTGCACTTTCAAGATCATTTTTTTCTTGCGGCCCAATAGAGAAGAATGCAACTTCTGATCCCGAGATCAAAGCAGAACAAATAATGAGCATCACGGCAACGAAAATAGCCACGCCCACTTCAGGCGAAACGGGTTTGAACAGAGCCAATAGAATACTCAGAGGTTCTATATCAGGAGGTTCCAATAACCGGGAATTTCAGACAAGCTAATATATCAAAAAGGAAGGTCATCCTCCTCCTCCGTCGAAGGTGATACCGGTTTTTCAACATTTACCGAAGGCTGGGCCTGATGTCCCGGCCTTTCTGACTCCATATTTTCAGGTCTTCCACCTACTAGTTGAAGTCGATCACCTACAATTTCCGTGGTGTAACGGTCGTTCCCATCTGCATCCTTCCATGAGCGGGTTTGAAGCTTTCCTTCGATGTAAACTTGTCGACCTTTTACCAAATACCTCTCGGCAATATCAGCTAATTGTCGCCATACTACCACCGAATGCCATTCCGTATTTTCTACTTTTTGACCTTCTCTGTTTTTATATGATTCTGAGGTTGCAATGCGCAAGCGCGCTAGTTTTGCACCATTCTCTAGGGTTCTTATTTCGGGATCCATTCCTAAGTTTCCCAAGATGATAACCTTATTTACTCCAGCCATATACTTACTTATTGAAACAAAGATAGCCTATTTGATCAGCTTAGAGCAGTTCACTATCCTCGAGGAACTTGTGAATTAATCTCGGAACAGCAACTTCTCCAATTTTAGCTTTGGGGATGACTTTATAAATCTCTGAGGGCTCCAGGGTTCCCGAGACTTTTAATCGCCAGAAACGGGCCTCTATCTTCCTATGGCTCAACAGGTGTTTGTACGACCTGAATGGAGCAGCCTCAATTGACTTGACTCCTATTTCAGGAATTGTCGTTTGAACATGGTTTACTACATCGCTTGAATTTACATCCTCTCTGTTTTCCAATGAGATAAAATCATAGAGGCCTTGCCAAATGTCATTTTCGCTTCGCTTACGCATCAAAAGGTGATCTTCGCCTTCAACCACCACGTAGTCTATTTTTCTAATGGAAACTTTGGTCTTTTTCAGTTTTATCGGTCTTTCCTTAACCGTTTTTTTCGCGAAACCCAAACATTTGGATTGTACCGGGCATTGATCGCATTTAGGATTCGTGGGTTTACAAATTAGAGCTCCCAATTCCATTATGGCCTGGTTGTGTATGTCCGGCTTAGATTGATTGAGAATTCCATCTGCAAGATTTTGAAACTCCTTTCTTCCTTCGGTCGAATTTATTGGTGTCTTAATGTCAAACAATCTTGACAGAACCCTAAAGACATTTCCATCAACAACAGCCTTAGCCTCCTTGAATGCAAAACTGGCAATTGCGGCAGCCGTGTATGGGCCAACACCTTTTAGGTTTATGATAGTATCATATTCTGCGGGGAATATACCTCCAAGTTCTGAATCGACATACTTTGCGGCTGTATGTAGGTTTCGAGCCCTGGAATAGTAACCCAATCCTTGCCATAACTTTAAGACTTGCTCTTCATCGGCCTTAGCCAGGAGTCCAATAGTCGGGAAAGTGTTAACAAATCTTAAATAGTACTCTAGCCCTTGTTCAACGCGGGTTTGCTGAAGAATAATTTCAGAAAGCCAAATCTTGTATGGATCTTTTGTATTTCTCCATGGTAAATCTCTTTTTTCCGTTAAATACCACGTTATCAACTGCTCGTTAACTTCCATCACTGAGATACTTAGGACTCATAGGGTTAATTCGCGAATTTAGCGAAAAGCCCTTTTATCCAATGGTTTAATGAGGTATCTTTGCCGCCTCATTTAATTAAGTAACTAAAAAGTTAAGAACACATACCATGACAAAAGCAGACGTTGTTGCAGAAATTGCAGAGCAAACCGGCCTAGAGAAAGTAGCAGTACAAACTACCGTTGAAGCTTTCATGAACTCGGTTAAAAAGTCACTTACCAATGGTGAGAACGTTTACTTGAGAGGTTTCGGTAGCTTTATTGTCAAAGAAAGAGCGGAGAAAATCGGTAGAAACATCTCTGCTGAGGAGCCTATCGTAATTCCGGCTCACAACATTCCTGCCTTCAAACCTTCTAAAACTTTCGTAGAGAAGGTTAAGAAAAACGTAGAGGTTAAGTAATACCTTTTTATGAGTAGCCGTAGCCTTCAACTCATTCTGATCTGCGGTGCTTCTTTACTTGCTTTAGGGTTGATATTCGCTCCCAGACTCCCAAAAGAGAAAAGGGGAATGCAAAACAACCCTATGGCAATAAAGATTAACGAAGCCGTTGAGTTGGTTCAGGGCGGAGAAAATCCTATGCAAGGGATTATGATGCTCCGACAGATCCTAGAAGAAGATAGTACTCAGGTAGATGTGCATTGGCATCTTGGACAATTTTCCATAACTTCGCGGCAAATTTCGAACGCAGAAATGCGATTTGAAAAAGTAATTCAGTATGATACTGAAGTTAAGTATCCGACAGCCTATTTTTGGTTAGCACAGACTAAAATGGCTTTGGAAAAGGATTCGGAAGCTATCCCGTTATTGCAGAAATATCTTGAATATGAGAGCGATACGGTGGTGACTAACGGAGTCAAAAGGATGCTTGATGAATTAGAACATAACTAATTTTTAAATAAACGTATTTACATGCCAAGCGGTAAAAAACGCAAACGCCATAAGATGGCTACGCACAAGCGCAAAAAGCGTCTTCGTAAGAATCGACACAAGAAGAAGTAACCTTTCTTATTTGACAGCGGGCTAGTCCCGCTTTCCGAAAAAATAACTTATTCGTGAATCTTGAGCTGATTGTAAACGCCAAGGGAAACGAAGTTGATATTGCTTTTCTGAAGGACAATGTTCTGACAGAATTGCATAAAGAGAAAGGTAATCAGGACTTTGCAGTAGGAGACATCTACCTGGGAAAGGTACATCGTGTTATTCCTAGTTTGAACGCTGCCTTCGTCGATGTTGGCTACGAAAAAGATGCTTTTCTGCACTACCTGGACTTGGGACCGCAATTTAGGTCGCTTCACAAATTTGTGAAGAAAACCATGTCTCAAAAGCCCATTCCTTCTTCTTTAAAGGACTTTCCTCAAGAAGAAGATATTGATAAGAATGGCAAGATCAACGACGTTGTCTCAGGCAGTCAAAACATACTTGTACAGGTTGCCAAGGAACCTATTTCCTCCAAAGGCCCCCGACTTACATCCGAGATAACTCTTGCGGGAAGATTTGTTGTGCTTGTCCCTTTTGGTGACAAAATTTCGCTTTCTCAGAGAATTCGAAATAGAGAAGAAAGAACGCGTCTAAGAAGACTACTCCAGAGTATCAAGCCAAAGAATTTTGGCGTAATCGTGCGCACTGTTGCCGAGAATAAAAAGGTAGCCGAGCTTGACGCTGATTTAAAGGACCTCTACGCTCGCTGGGAGAAAATCCATCAGAATCTTAAAAAGGCCCGTCCGCCAAAAAGAGTGCTCGGAGAACTGAATCGCACTTCAACTGTGATGCGCGATCTTCTCAGTGCCAATTTTTCAAAGATTCACGTCAATGAAAAGGATTTAGGCGAGGAGGTTAAGGAGTATCTGCGCAAGATTGCTCCAAAGCAAGAGAAGATCGTAAAGTTGCACGATGGCCAGAATATCTTCGATAAGCTGGGAATAAATCGGCAGATTAAGTCCGCCTTTGGTCGCCAGGTTAATCTTAAAAGCGGCGCTTACTTGATTATCGAGCATACGGAGGCTATGCATGTGATTGACGTGAACAGCGGTAGCAGAAAGGCAGGAGAAAAAGGTCAGGCCATGAATGCCTTAGAGACCAACCTTGAATGTGCTGAAGAAATCGCACGTATCTTGAGACTTCGAGACATGGGTGGAATCATTGCAATCGATTTCATCGATATGCCTGACCGGTCTCACCAAAAGCAACTCTATGAAAAGCTCAAGGAGTGCTTAAAAGATGACAAGGCCAAGCATAATGTCCTTCCACCAAGTCGTTTCGGAGTAGTTGAAATCACTCGACAGCGGGTGAGGGAGGTTACGGATATTTCGACTGAAGAGAATTGTCCTTGTTGTGAAGGGACGGGAAAAGTCCAAGCCTCAATTTTAATTACCGATCAAATCGAGAACAACCTTAGATATTTGGCCGAAGAGACCAAAGCGAAGAAGATTAATTTAAAAGTTCACCCTTTCTTGGGAGCTTATTTGAAATCGGGATTCTTTTCTTCTATCCGCCGCAAATGGGCAACAAAATACAAGGTTAGTCTTACCGTATCAACAGATTCAGATATGCCTTTTCTAGCATATCATTTTCTGGATGAGAAAGGAGAAGAGATAGATTAATCGGTCTCTTCAACCAGGTGATCTTCAACATTCATTTCTCCACCATCATCGGAGAAACCTACAATATCCTTGTACGCTGAGTAGGTTATGCAATAGGTCAAAGGAATAGTAATCAGCAGTCCTACGAAGAAGACCAACGTTCCAACCAGATTCAAGAGGAAAAGGAGAATAACCAGGGCAAAAAAGTTGAACCACTTCTTGTTAACAAGCTTTACGCTGAGGGTAATCCCTTCCCAAAAATCTGCTTTCACAAAAAGCACCAAAGGCACAGACAATCCGACAGCAACAGCAAACCATATACCTGGTATGATAAGCAGAACAATTCCGATTGTTATGAATACACCCGATATCAGACTTAAAAGGAATAATTGAACAATATGATCGAAACCTTTGAAGAAATCATTCAGTTCAGCTCCTCCTGAAAGATCGATCTTTCGGGCACCTAGAAATAATCCTGCGGTTAGTGGTGGACTGATAACTGCTGAAACGATTGCTCCAAAAATGGGAATGAATCCAATTGCCATGAGAATTATTCCTGCGACAAGAGCGTAAACCACAAATGGTCCCGGTTGCTTACGGAACAAGTCCCAACCTTCCGAAAAGTACTTCTCCAAGTCAAAGGTGTATCCATTCTCAATGAGACGGTTTATCCGTGTGCGGTTATCGTTAATCTGCATAATAGAATTTTGACGTTAAATTAAATGATTCCTCTCGATTTGAGCTCTAAGTATTTGTTAATAACCGATGTTGAGAGGTTCTCAGGAGCACAGGTGATGGTTTCAATGCCCTGTCGCCTAATTTTAATAGCAATTTCTTCTCTTTCGGTGAGCTGTTTTTTTGCCAAAGTGTTTCGGTAAATTTCCTCTACTGATTGCTTTTCTTTTTCAGCTAGAGCGAGCAGGTCCGTATCTTGAAAAAGCACTACAACCAATAGGTGCTTCCTACTTATTTTTTTGAGAAGAGGAAGGGCACGATCCGCCATGCTTTTGGTTTCGAAATTTGTAAACAGCAATATCAAGCTCCTGCTTTTTGCCAATCGATTTACAGAACGAAAAAGCAATTCGAAGTCAGGTTCGAGTTCGCGTTCTCTTTCGAAGTAAAGTGAGTCAAGGATTTTGCGAATCTGTCCGGGTCGGTTTTCTGCTCTCAGTGCTGTCCCGATTTTATCTGAAAATGTTATTAGACCAACATTGTCGTACTTTTTCAGCGCAATATTAGAGATCGCCAAAGTAGAATTAATCGCATAGTCGAGATAGGTCATATGACGAAAGGCCATCTTCATCGCTCTGCCCTTACTGATAACGCAATACAAGTTTTGACTTCTCTCATCCTGATACTGATTCACCATTAACTCGCGCTTCTTTCCCGTTGCCTTCCAGTTAATATTCCTGTAGTCATCACCTTCAACAAAAGGAGAGATCTGTTCAAATTCATAACTCTGGCCAATACGTTTGTAGCGCTTATTTCCTGAAGTGGATGTTACTCTTGTAAATGCCACTAATTCTGTTTCGTGCATCTGTTTAATACTCGGATACACTGAAACGGTATTTTCGATGTCGAATGTAAATCGCCTTTTTACCAGATGAAGAGGCCCTTCAATCAATACTTGAAGTTTGCCAAAGTGATGATTGCCTCTATCAGTAGGACGAATGAGGTATTCCATTTCGTTCCTATGATTTTCCAGAAATGCTTCAAGTAAAAAATTTCGTTTTTGGAATTGAAATGGAAGTTCGTCAATAATGGTTGCCTTTAAAGGCATTATTCCTTTGTAAAAAATGGAAAGCTTAACCTTGGTTTCATCTGCCAGACCTAATACAGGAGGTAATTTGCGAGAAGCATTAATCGAGATGGATTTTCCATACAGGATAAAGCTTTCTATGACTATTAGACTGGCTAAAATGAATAAGATCACTTGACCCAACCTAAAAAGAATTGGAAATGCAAATCCGAAAGCACAAAGAAATACGGCGGTGGCACCGGTTGTGAAAAACAATGGCGTGAACCAAAAACTCCTATAGATTTTACCGATCATCTAGGAACTTCAACTTTGCGCAAGAGACTTTCTATGATTTCCGTCAATTCAACGCCCTCGATTTCTCGCTCATAGCTCAAAATCAAACGATGATTCAGGACAGGAAAAACCGTTCTTTTTATGTCATCGGGAGTAACAAATCCACGTCCATCCAGAAGAGCCAGTGCCTTACTCGCTCTGAGTATTCCAAGAGATGCCCTGGGGGATGCCCCAAGGTATAAATCACTATTGTTTCGTGTTCGAGCAACAATTTCGGCAATGTATGCTACTAAATCATCCTTGATGTGAATTTTTTCAACCACACCTCGGTATTTAATCAGTTCTTCACCTGTCAAAATCGGATTGATGTGTTCTTCTCTTTTGCCATAAAAATCGTCTTTGAATCGGGATAACATTTCCTTTTCCTCTTCCAAATTTGGGTAAGTGGCGATTAGCTTGAAAAGAAATCTATCCAACTGAGCTTCAGGTAGTTTATAGGTTCCTTCTTGCTCGACAGGATTTTGAGTGGCAACTACGAAAAAAGGGGGATTGATTGGATAGGTGGTTCCGTCCACACTCACTTGTCTTTCCTCCATTACCTCCATTAGAGCTGCCTGAGTCTTAGCGGGAGCCCTGTTGATCTCATCTATTAGAACGACGTTGCTGAAAATGGGGCCTTTTTTGAAATGGAATTCAGATCTTTTCATATCAAAAATCGTCGTTCCAATGATATCCGTTGGCATCAAATCAGGCGTGAACTGAATTCGAGTGAAATCGACAGAAATGCAGCGAGCAACTAGCTTGGCCAAAAGTGTTTTTGCTATTCCCGGGACACCTTCTAAGAGAACATGACCATCCGTTAAAATCGCGGCTAACATGAAATCTATAACTTCTTTTTGCCCAACAATAATCTTTCCTATTTCGTTTCTGATCTTGTCAATCGCGAGACCAACTTGATAGGCTTCGGCTCCGAGTTTGTTGTCGAGTGGTAAAGCTGTTTCATCCTTCGACGAAGCTATTTGTCCTTCCGGTGCAGATTCTTTTGAATCCTCATGTAGAGTTGACTCAATTGAATTGGTATCCCTTTCTTCAGGGCCTTCTTGTGGATTTTCTTCTATGGACATTTGAGGTAGAATTCAGAAATGTTTTGATCGATTTCCATGAGTTCTCGATCGGTTAAAGTACTATTATTCGCCGCTCGTTCAAGGTCTTTGAAAAAGGGCTGCAGGTATTCTGTTTCCAGTTTTAGTTTCTCGGATAGCTCTGAGTAAAATACATCATCCCGGTTTTTGGAATTTATCCCATACTTGCTCTTGAGGAACTGCTGCAACAGCTTTACTTGAATTCGAATCAGGTCCTTGTGTTTGCCTTCTTTTCGATAGAGTTTGTATAGTACTTCCAAATGAGCTTCAGTTTGATTTTCGGGAAGCATTTTGATGGGAATAGGTCTCTGCTTTCGGCGCATTGCGTTAAAAACGTATATGATCGAAAGTAAAATCACAATGTACCATGCCCATTTCAATGGTGGATTTGCCAGGATAAATCTTAGCGGACTTTCACTTATCTGAGGCCTGCCGTTGTATTCAAAAGAGCCTGTTGGATTAAGATAATAAATGGTTTTATTCTCTATTTGCCCAATTACCTCATTTACATGTTCAAAAACTTCTTCTTTCCGAAAATGGTAATTGGTAAAGATTAAGGGGGTAGAGTGTAATTCTAAAACTCCATCTCCAATGTTGATATTCACGTGATTGGAATAAGTCCCATTTTCGTTAAAGAACTGACCCAATTCAGTGTATTTAGAATGTTCGGGAAAATAACTCCAACTGTAATCAACAGGGTTATTGAACTGATCGAATGAGAACGGAAATCCTCCTTGATCGTTGGGGAGGGTGATTTCCTGCTTTTCGATTGAAAGCAGAAAAGATGTCGAATCAAGATTTAAGCCTTTAGCCAAGAGGTAGCTATGAGAACGGCTACTGATAAATAGTTTATTCCCGTTTTCTATAAATCGCTTTAAGTACGTAATCTCCATGGAATCCAGAGATTGATATTTTGCTATCATGATCATGTTAGCCCCTGTCTGTTCAAGATATCCGGTATCAGAGAAAACATTCGTTAGATAAGTGTAATTGTCAGACGAGTTTTCGAGAACATCTAAAAAGAGGCTAATATCGTAGGGCTGACCACCCTCTTCGGTGTAGGTTTCAGTCCAGTCATATCTTTCGTCTAGCTGGGTTATAACTATAACCAATATCAGTACGACTACCGCAACAATTGCAATTATGATTCCATTGCGGCTTCTACTTTTCATTTGTTCGATTGATGAATGAAAGAAATGCCTTCTCGATCAGGTCAAACTGGGTTTGATTCGTTTCGACTTCACCGTACCATGATATCTCATGGAGTAAAGTTAGTTTAGTGAAATCATCAGCGACTTCATTCCATTTAAGCTCCCTTAAATATTCGCGATTTGTCTTTTCAGGCGCAGCGGTAAGTTTTCCAAGGTCGTTCAACCGTTTGATAACTATTTGGTGTAATAGACGAATAGCCTCGCGAAAGTCTTTCACAGCTTTGGCATTTTCCAGTGCTTCGTACAACTTTTCGAGAGGGGTTAGCGCATTTGGGAGATCATCCTCTGTAGCTTCAGGTTCCTCCTTGGCTTTGGATAATTCTTGACGAGGTTTGGTTATAATACGGATGATGAAAAATAGTATCACCCCAACAAGAATAGCAATCGCTAAATACCTTAATACGAGCATCCAATCCGCAATTTCAGGAGGTGGGGTAGTGATATTCAAATCTTGGACTTCAGGAGGTACCTCTTCGTAGTCTAGTCCATCTTTTAGATCCAACCATGATTCTCTATCTAACCCTTTATCGCTCAAGTTATTCTGTCTTAAAGGCTCTTATTCTTTTTCCAATCCATAGGCTCTTCGCTTCACTCCTATTCCTGATACCCGCCTCTCTAAGGTTTTAGCGCTCTTTGCTTCTTTCGCCGAAAAATATTCCAAGAGCTGAGAATAGACAGTTAAGGGCAATACCAATGCGAGGCCAAAATGGTTAATAGCAATCAAGGTCAGAACAGCAATATTTGCCTTTGTCGATACTTCGGCGTCAATATTCCATTGCAGAATTTCAACATAAAACCAAGTAAATGGAGATGCAAGCAGGGTTAGAAACAGAACTGATATAACTGAAATGGAAAGAAAGGTGATGAAAACGTGGCGTTTGGTTCCCCTCAAAATCTGAAGCATAGAACTAAAAGACTGAGAGATAGAGCTATTCTCGGCCGACGAAAGTACCAACCAGAAAACGAGGAATGGAATTGCAGCAATTCCAAGAATAATCACGAGCCAATAATCCGAAAGTATCGATAGCTCAAACAGACACGTCACAATTAATGTATTCACAATTATTCGGCCGTTAATCTTTAAGCCCAATGTTGGATAAGATTCCTTGAAAAATCTGAGGCTGAAAAGTATAACTGCTGATATTAACAACCAGTTCAGAACGAAGCTGAAAGGAAATGTTTCATAGTTGTGGAATCCGAAAAGTGCAAAGGGATCAACTTCATAATAGTCTACTAATTCAAGCCCGGAAAAACCATTGACTAGAAGAAAGAGAACCGGATAGATTAAGGCTATGATCCCCGCAAGCAGCAGCAATCTGGGGAGCGCAAGCCTAAAAACTACAAAGGTTGAAGTAAAAATCTCTTTGTTCTTGCGCAGAATATTCAAATCGGGGAGCTCTTTTGCGTCGGGAACTAAATCAGAAGGGTCGTAAGGTTCAATATTGGTACCGCGGAATTGCATCCATGGAAATAGCCAAAAATATGTTCCTACAAATATGAAGCAAGCAGCAATAAAAGACCCTCTTATAAAATCAGGCATTTCAGTGAGCCGTGTGAAAAACCCCTCGATAAAGCCTGCAAAAATGAAGAGAGGAACCAATCCAACCATGATCTTTATAGACCTCCGAGCCCCTACCAAAAATGACTGTCGTCGAGGCAAAGTTCCGGGGAATAGGAGTCCCCTTCCTAGAGTTAAACCGGCAGCCCCTGCAATAACAATTGAAGAAATTTCGATTGCTCCGTGCATCCAGATTGTCAGAAAGCTTTCACGGAGGAGATCTCTTTCAATGAAGAAATATTGGAAGGTACCAACCATAATTCCGTTGTAAAGCATAATTACCAAGGTTCCAACTCCGAAAAATGCCCCGAGAACGAAAGTTCTGAATGCAACAAAAAGGTTGTTCAAAGTGATGGCGAAAAACATGTCAAATTCTTCACTCTTTTTGTAAACCCCCATTGGGTCTCCTTTTTCAATATTCTCCTCAGTCATTTCGACGTATCCAGGCGTGAGAATGAGATCGGCGAATTCAGGATCATGAATCGAAGACAATATTCCGATTGCCATTGAAACCAAAAAGAAAATGAGTGAAATATTGAGCTCCCGTCTCGCTTGAAAAAGAGCGAGTGGTAACTCTTTGGTCCAAAACCCAAAGAACTTCCTGCTCTTATCACCACGGCGTCTATTTAGCTTCAGATAGATGTTCTGCGCTAAACCGTTCAGATAAACTCGGATACTGCGCTTTGGATATTGGGTGCGGGCATATGATAAATCATCAGTGATTTGTGAGTAGAGATCAGTAAACTCTTCTGGATTAATGACGCCTTTTTTGGATGTCAGTTCCTCAAAACGAGACCATTTTTCTCTTCCTTGTTCTACAAATTTCTTCTCACGCATGCTCCGTGTGTGATTTTCGAAGGTACCCAATTTTCATCCTTGCAGGAAGCATTTGTGAATATACCCAGTGAATAGGGTTAGATGTTTTGCAATTGATTATTTTCCCGCTTCGTGAGAAGAATAAACATCAAAACAGCTCAGAACGTCACAATAGATTTCCGTTTGGCTTCTTTAGGACAAAGGGTATTGGCTTTCGTGATTGATCTGATTATCGTGGGTGCAGCCCTTACGTTTATTTCTATTTTTCTGGGAATCATTAGCGCTGATTTGATCGGGTTGAATATTCTGGTGTTCATGTTCTATACGCTGTCAATGGAATTGCTTTTTTCAGGGCAAACCCCGGGAAAAATGGCTTTGAAAATTAAAGTGATTAAACTCGATGGAACCGAACCTTCTCCATTGGATTTTTTGATTCGCTGGACCTTTCGAATAGTTGATATTTGGTTCAGTATTGGAGGAATGGCTGTTGTTTTTATCAGCACCTCTTTGCGCTCACAACGATTGGGAGGGGTTTTAAGCAACACCATGGTTGTTCAGCTCGGAGGAGAGTCGAATTTAGCCTTGAGGGACATTTTGAAAATTGAGGATAGATCGAAGTATACGCCCGAATACCGAGATGTCATCAGGTTCTCCGAGGAAGAGATGCTCACGGTGAAGAGTGTCCTCGATCGATATGCTACCTATAGAAATCCTGCACATTTAGCGTTGATTGAAGAAACTTCGCGCCGATGTGCTCAGGTTCTTGAGATAAGTGATATACCCAAAAATCGCAATGAATTTTTGCGAACTCTGATCAGGGATTACATCGTTTTAACAAGAAGTTAGTGACTGGAAGGAAGTATCCACCTATTGAGACTTTAGGTCGCATCAAGAAATGGTGTGATATTCAGGAGCGTTCACATTCATCCGTTAGAAGAAAGCTCATTTCCTGGGGTGTATTTGGAGATGAGATTGAGAACGTAATTGCCGAACTGATTGCGTCGAATTTCCTTAGTGAAGAGAGATATGCCAGGGCATTTGTCAGTGGCAAGTTTAGAATTAACGGCTGGGGAAAGAGGAAAATACGAACGGCTCTGAAAGCGGATGGTGTCTCAGAGATTAGCATTGGTTTAGCCATGTCTGAAATTGAAGATGAAGATTATTGGCAAAAACTAAACTATTTGACCCGAAAGAAGGCTCCTGGTATTAAATCTTCAAGCAGGTACGAACGAAACCATAAACTCACAAACTATTTGCTATCCAGAGGATATGAACCTGACCTGATAAAAAGGGCGATTAAGGAGATGGAAAGCGATAGTTGAATACCTAGTATTTCTATTTTTGCGCTATGGTAACGACCGAAAACGTATCTGATTTAGCCGGACGCCTGGAAGCGTTAAGGGGGTATCTTTGACATACCTGGCAAACAAATAGAAATAGCTGAAGAAGAGAAGCATACACTCGATCCCAATTTTTGGGACGATCCCAAAGCAGCAGAGGCAGTTCTTAAGAAAATTCGAAACAAAAAAGTTTGGACTGAGGCATATTCTGACGTCGAAACGAAAATCGAAGATCTTAAAGTTCTTTACGATTTCTTTAAAGAAGGGGAAGCCACGGAAGGGGAAGTGAATGAACAGTTTGAGCTCACTCTTGCGGCCCTCGAAGAATTGGAGTTTAAGAATATGTTGTCTTCCGAGGAAGATACAATGGATGCGGTAATGCAAATTACGGCAGGTGCAGGAGGAACCGAGAGCTGCGACTGGGCTTCCATGTTAATGCGTATGTATTTAATGTGGGGTCAAAAGTCTGGTATGAAGGTGAAGGAACTCGATATGCAGGAAGGGGATGTTGCGGGAATAAAATCGGTAACCCTTGAGTTTGAAGGCGAGTTTGCTTTTGGTTACCTGAAAGGAGAAAATGGAGTCCATCGTTTAGTCAGAATTAGTCCTTTTGATTCGAATGCCAAGCGCCATACTTCATTTGTATCGGTCTATGTTTACCCTCTGGTTGATGATTCTATCGAGATAAACATCAATCCCGCTGATATTTCTTGGGATACCTTCCGATCAGGTGGCGCAGGAGGGCAGAACGTAAATAAGGTTGAGACAGGAGTGAGGTTGCGTCATAAACCCACGGGAATTGTCATCGATAATACTGAAACCAGGTCGCAACTTGGAAATAAGGAAAAGGCCATGCAGTTATTAAAATCTCAATTATACGAGATGGAAATAGCCAAGAAGATGGAGGCGAGAGATGAAATTGAAGCCGGAAAGAAAAAGATTGAATGGGGTTCTCAAATACGCAACTATGTTATGCAGCCTTATCGATTGGTTAAGGATGTAAGAACGGGATTTGAAACATCAAATGTCGACGATGTTTTGAATGGTGATATCGATGAATTCCTGAAAGCTTACTTAATGGAGTACGGAAAAGCTTAATAGAGATGAGCGAAGTAGTTATTTATCATAATCCAAGATGCCGAAAGAGTCGAGAATCCTTGAATTATCTCATTCATAAAGGGATTGAAAATGAGGTGGTAAAGTATTTGGAAACTCCTCTGGAAAGAAGTCAGTTGAAAAAACTCTTGGCTAAGTTGAATATGGATGTCAGGGATTTGATCAGGAAAGAAGAGAGGGAATACAAAGAAAAATACAAAGGGAAGGAATTCACGGATGATGAATGGCTTATCATCCTTGAGGAAAATCCGAAACTTATTCAGCGTCCGATAGTGGTTAAAGGAAATCGTGCTGTTATCGGGCGACCATTAGAAAATGTCAAAAATCTTTTCGAATAAAATGGAATATCGTATAGAAAGAGACACCATGGGCGAGGTTAAGGTGCCCGCTGACAAATACTGGGGTGCCCAAACAGAAAGATCTAGAAACAACTTTAAAATTGGTCCTGAGGCGAGTATGCCTTTGGAAATAGTAAGGGGCTTTGCCTACTTGAAAAAGGCTGCGGCAATTACCAATTTCAAAGCAGGCGTGCTTGCCGAAGAGAAGATGCAGTTAATTGGTCAGGTCTGTGATGAGATTCTTGCTGGTAATCATGACGATCAATTTCCTTTGGTTATATGGCAGACTGGCTCAGGGACTCAAAGCAATATGAACGTCAATGAAGTTATTGCCAATCGCGGACATGTCTTGAATGGAGGAAGCCTCGGTGATGGTGAAAGGTTTATTCACCCAAATGATGACGTCAACAAATCTCAATCGAGTAATGATACGTTTCCGACAGGTATGCATATAGCTGCCTATAAGCTTGTAGTCGAAAAAACCGTTCCATCGGTCAAACAACTGCGAGATATTCTAAGTGAGAAATCACAGGCTTTTATGGGCGTTGTGAAAATTGGGAGAACGCATTTAATGGATGCTACACCATTGACCCTTGGACAAGAATTCAGTGGATATGTAAGTCAGTTAGATCATGGATTGCGGGCTCTGAACAATAGTCTTGATCACTTGAGTGAATTGGCCTTAGGTGGAACCGCTGTTGGGACAGGAATAAACACTCCACCCAATTATGCTGAAAATGTCGCAAATGAAATCGCTGAATTAACTGGCCTTCCTTTTAAGTCAGCTGAGAATAAATTCGAGGCGTTGGCAGCTCACGATGCTTTGGTAGAAACGCATGGAGCACTGAAACAGTTGGCCATTTCGTTAAATAAAATCGCGAACGATATCAGGCTCTTGGCATCAGGTCCGAGAAGTGGAATCGGCGAAATAATCATTCCGGCGAATGAACCCGGGTCGTCGATCATGCCGGGTAAGGTTAACCCAACGCAATGTGAAGCGATGACGATGGTTTGTGCCCGAGTATTTGGGAATGATGCATCCGTAGGCTTCGGTGGGGCCCAAGGACATTATGAGCTCAATGTATTCAAACCCGTAATGGCGGCAGCTGTTATCGAATCTGCCAACCTACTTGCCGACGCTTGTGTTTCATTTACCGAGCACTGTGCAGAAGGGATAGAGCCAAATCACGAAGTGATAAACAGGCACCTAAATAATTCCCTGATGTTGGTAACGGCTTTGAATACGCATATTGGTTACGATAAAGCAGCTCAAATTGCTAAGCAAGCTCATAAAAACGGTACGACTCTAAAAGAAGAAGCCGTGAAGCTTGGACACCTCACGGCTGAAGAGTTTGATGAATGGGTAGACCCGATTAAAATGACGGGATTGTCTTAAGCGAACCCTGAGTTCTTTCCCGTTTTTATGTCAGTAACGAATTGTTTTATGCGTTGCTCTTCTTGTTTTGGGCAAAGCAACAGCACGTCACCGGTATCGACTAGAATAAAATCGTCCAGCCCTTGGACCACTACTAGCTTATTCTCAGGCACATTTATCATGTTGTCATGACTGTTGTACAATACAACATTCTTTCCGACAATGGCATTGTGTTCAGCATCTTTATCGATATGGGTGAATAGAGATCCCCATGTTCCCAGGTCACTCCAGCCAAAATCGCTTAAAACAACATTTACTTGTTCTGCTTTTTCCATTATTCCGTAGTCAAGAGAGATGCTTTCACATACCGAATAAACCTCCGCAATTTTTTCATCCTCTTGGGGAGTATTCATCGAGCTTGCTGCTCCCTCAAATAATTCAGTTACCTCCGGAAGGTGGATTTTGAATGAAGCTGAAATAGACTCCAAGGTCCATATGAATATTCCCGAATTCCAATAGAAGTCGCCGCTTTTGATGAATTCCCTAGCCAGGTCTAAGTTGGGCTTTTCGGTGAAGGTCTTTACCTTCTTAACATTCGGATCATTGGATTCATCGGTATCCGTGAATTGAATGTACCCATAACCTGTGTCAGGACGGGATGGTTTGATACCCAAAGTTACCAGGTTACCGGTGTTCTGAGCTTGATCAAGCGCCGTCTGAATTGTTTCTAAAAATGCAGCTTCTTTCATCACTAAATGGTCTGAAGGGGCAACTATGATGCGAGCATTTGGATTTTTAAGCCTGATTTTTTCATTGGCATAGGCCACACAAGGAGCGGTATTTCGCCTTGAAGGTTCGCAAAGTATCTGTTCATCTGAAATACCATCGAGTTGTTCCTTCACCAAATCTCGGTACATTGAATTGGTGACAATCAGGATGTTTTCTTTCGGGCAGATATGAAGAAATCGCTCGAAAGTCTGTTGGATCAATGTATTTCCCGTACCCAGTACATCGTGAAACTGCTTTGGATTGGACGTTCTACTCATAGGCCAAAAGCGGCTTCCAATACCACCGGCCATGATTACACAGAAATTATTTTGGTTGATCATATATGATTCTATATTAATGCGTGATTATGAAACGAAACCAATTGACGAAGGTTATACCGTTTCTTTTAATCGCCGCGAATGTAACGAGATATTTGTGAATTGAATATTATGCCGGTTTTACCTTGATGGGCTAAGTTGAATCTTTGCTCGTCCGGAAATGAGGTATTTTCGTTTATCTGAAGTACGACAGCAGAGGACTCTGGTGCGTTTGAATTCAACGATTTTATACTCTTCTTTTCGGAAAATGAAGAGATCTCCTTCAGCAAGATTCACCAATCTTGGCCCTGGATATGTATCATATTTCGAGAGTGCAGCGCTTAGTTCGGGGCAGGAACAGCTGGAGGCTTTGGGGTTTTTTAGGTGTTTTTTAATTGCTGTTGACAGGTCACTGGGAAAAACACCTCTATCCAAGAATTTTCCGAGCATTCTTGCGTACAAGTCTTTCCACTCCTTACCATGGGGTTTTACTTTATTACCATGTTTCAAATAACATCCGAGGTGAGCGAATTCGTGAATGGTTGTTACCAGAAAAGAATATCGGTTCAGATCCGAGTTGATGGTTATCTGATGAGGCCCTTTACGATTTGCCCGAAAATCACCGAGTTTGGTACTTCTGGGTTTAGAGACAACAAATCTGACTTTAAGGTCTACAATCCAAGTGGCGATTGTAGCCGCCGTATTTCCAGGCAGATTGTTCGCTAAACGATTGCTCCAAGAATTTATGGCTGCTTGGCGATCCATTTGGTCTTAAACGAGACAAGGAGTTTTTACAATCTGAAGTTCACTTGTCCATTTAGGACACGTATTGCATTTCTTTTTCTTATTAGTGGCGCACGAGCTCGCCAAAATGCTTACCGCAAAAAGGATTACTAAAACCCAGACATTTCTTTTCATTGTGACGAAATTAAGAATACCCCACCACTGTGAAAAATTATTTGGAATGCTGAACGTTGAGTTGAATCATACTTTTACCTTTAATTTTTGTAGTGAATCTTTTATTTCACATAGGGCAGTATTTTATTTTGATAAGAAGGGCATTTTCCAGGCCCGAAAAAATTTCCATCTACAGGCGTCAGTTTGTTCAAGAAATTGATGGGATTGGACTCAGCTCTTTGGGCATAGTGGCGTTGATGTCGGTTTTTATGGGGGCGGTAATCGCTCTTCAGACTGCGGCAAATACGGAAAGCCCGCTTTTGCCAGCCTACACCGTCGGGTTTACCGCGCGTCAATCGATTATCTTGGAGTTCTCTCCGACTATTATCGCCTTAATTTTGGCTGGAAAAGTTGGAAGTAATATTGCGTCAGAGATCGGGACTATGCGTGTTACCGAGCAAATTGATGCTCTTGACATAATGGGTGTAAACTCTGCTGCCTATTTGGTTTTGCCGAAAGTGCTTGCAGGGATATTTATTTTTCCATTTCTAATCATCATTTCCATGTTCCTTGGGATTTTTGGTGGATGGTTTATCTGTATAGCCACGGGAATTATTACATCTAATGATTACATATATGGCATTCAATACGACTTCGTTCCCTTTGATGTGGCCTACGCTCTGATAAAAACGGTCTTTTTTGCGTTTATCATTACTACGGTTGCGTCGTACCATGGATACTATGCAAAAGGCAGCGCTCTCGAAGTTGGCCGTAGCAGCACGAAGGCGGTTGTTTATAGCAGCATTCTCATTTTGATTGTGAATTATGTCATCACTCAATTGCTCTTGATTTGATAGAAGTAAAAGAGCTGTACAAATCCTTTGGTGATAATGATGTTTTAATCGACATCAACTTTGCCTTTTTAAGGGGAAAAGTAAACATGGTCATTGGCCAGAGCGGTAGTGGAAAATCCGTTCTCGCCAAGTGTATAGTTGGCTTGCATCAACCCGATCAAGGTGAAGTTCTCTTCGATGATCAAGACTTTTTGAAATTAAACCTCAATGACAAGAAAGAGATTCGAAAACATATTGGGATGCTCTTTCAGGCTAGTGCATTATTTGATTCAATGACGGTTGAAGAGAATGTAAGTTTTCCTTTGAAGATGTTTACGAATATGACTGCTACTGAGATGAAAACTCGTGCTAACGAGTGTCTCGAACGGGTCAATTTGGCGGGAAAGAATAAGCTCTATCCTGCCGAAACCAGTGGAGGAATGCAAAAGCGAATTGCAATTGCACGTGCTATTGCAATGAAGCCGAAATACCTGTTTTGTGATGAGCCAAATTCCGGTTTGGACCCACAAACTTCTATTGTGATTGACAATTTAATTCATGATATTACTTATGAAATGGATATTACCACCATTGTTATCAGCCATGATATGAATTCAGTGATTGAAATTGGTGATCATATTATGTTCTTGCACCAAGGTAAAAAGTGGTGGTCGGGTGATAAAGAGGACATTCTCAGAACAAAGAATATGGAGCTCAACGATTTCGTGTATGCTTCTGAGTTCATGAAAACTCTGAAAGAAAAGCTAACAGGAGCTTAAAAAAAAGCCCCGCTGCATGCGCAGCGGGGCTTTTTAATCTATTCAATCGAGAATTATTCGATAGTCATTTTGCGAGTTACTCGCTCAGTTTCTGTTACGATGCTGTAGGTGTAGGTACCTGCAGACAAATTCTCTTTGTTGAAGTCAATTATGTTTGCCGTGTAAGCAGGAATGTTTCCTAAGTCTCTTGAATGAACCAGACGTCCGGTGATGTCAAATACTTCAAAAGTTACTTGGCTTACTTTATCCAATTGGAATTGGATCATTGTGCTTTCTACCACAGGATTAGGATAGTTCTGGGTTAGTTTAATTCCATTCTCGAAAGTCAACAACTCAGTATTTATCGAACTAGCATCTTGTGTACGGAAACGGATAAGTGGTGCTAGGTCACCTAGTGTAAACCAGCCTTGAGGTCCTGTAGAAGGAGAAGCAAAGTCGTAAAGTACACCGGCTCCCGGCTCCTGGAGGTTAGATTGAGCGTGAATAACTGAAGGAGCTCCAATTGGAGGAACCTGACATTCAGCTTGGAAAATCTGATCTACACCAATCACAATAGGAGTCGGAAGTTCTATTGAAATCCAAACGTTTGCTCCACCGGCAGAAAGATCATCTTCTTCAATGGTATATTCTACTTCATCCTCATCAAAGAATCGGTTCATAACATTGTCAGGACCTTCTTCTACAAGAACAGAACCCGTACGTACGTTCACATACATTACTTCACCTGGAGTTGTTGGCGCAGATGGACTACCAGATAGAACGAATTCTATGTGAGTAAGAACAGCATTGTCTGCAACATCAGGTTCGGTGAAAACGAATCGGTTACCCCAGATTACGTCATCTCCAAGTGTTGGGTAGAAGTTTGTGAAAGCGTCTCGGTCATTTTGCATGAAAGCAAAACTTCCATTGTCAAAATCGTTGCTCACACGTGTAGAACGAGTAACACCAATGTTGTCATCAGGTCTTTGATCTTCTTGGTCTTGGAAAATTCTGAATTCGAACGTGTATGTTCCCGTTTCAGGGTTAGTTGCTGCATCAATCCACCAAGTTGGAGCTACATCGTAGATTCTCAAAGTATCGGTTTCACCCGGAGCCAAAGTAATAGGATCAGACAAGAATGTATCAATCAATTCACCATCAAGGAACGCTTGAACTTCCAAAGTCACATTTGTTTGCTCTTCCGTACCGTTGTTTGTTGCATCAGTAGCGAAGTTGAATGGTCTTGTGATGTAATCAGGCTGATTCCAATATTCGAACTTACGAACGTAGTCTACATCAGTATCTTCTGCAGGAGACTCAAAGTAATTATTGATGAAAGTCTCTCCAATTGCGATATCGTTTGCAGGAATTTCTACGATTTGAACATCGTCGAACATTGCATAATAGTGAGTTGCATTTGCTCCTTCAGGATCCGGGTTCGGAACGGGGTCCCAAGTAAAACGAATACGACACTGGGTAAGGTCGCTAGTACCTTGAAGGATGTCGCTGATGTCAATTCCGTAATTATTCGAAGTGGTGATGTTTCCTTCTCCACCGTTCAAGAAGAACAGGTCAAAAGGAGCATACGTATCACCTCCGTCAGTAGAGAATCCTACTTGAATTTCGTAGTTGCTGCAGCACATACGCCATTGTTGCCAAAAAGAAAGCAAAGCATTGTCAACACCTGTTAGATCAAATACAGGAGATACCAAAGATGCATCCATGTAATTTGAAGTAAGGAAATCAACACCTTGGTTATTTGGATCATTTGTGATCGAATTAAACCTGTCTGCGTCAATCATTGCAAATCCATTCTCAGCAGTAGTTGAAGGAATGGTCGCGATGTTGTTATTGAAGTTTGGGATCAGGTCACCATAAGCGTCGGTAGTGGTCAACGCTGAAAGAGGATCATATCCATCAACAGCACCAATCGGGAAAGTGATGAACCAATAATCTCCTTGCTCACCCTCAAAGGTCCAAGCTCCATTATCTCCCTGACCATCAAATCCATTTGAAAAGTCTTCAGACCAGAAAACTTGAGGATCAGATCCTCCTCCCTTTGGAGTTCCTTTGATAACCCGAGTTTTAACCTCTTCCTGCATAAAGGCTCCTTGTTCAGGGGCATCAATTTGATTCTGCTCAACTGCTCCGGACTGCGCGAAAACCGCCAATCCAAAAACTGATAACGCAGATGCTAAGTAAAATTTTAATCTCATAAGATTACGTGTTAGTTATTACTTGTTTGAAGTCTTAAAATTAGTGAAAATTTCTCTAGTCCAAGTAAAAATGGGCTATTCAAGAGGATTTTATCTTAAAACAGCTAAGTGCCATAAAATCAGATAAATAGAACATTTTTGGTTTATGAGAAAATTGCAATAATTGGATTGCAAATCACAAAAAAAGGGGTGCAATTGCACCCCTTTGAGTTGTTAAGTATTTGAAAGTGTGATTATTTCGTAATCACCATCTTTCTTACGATTTGTTGGTTTCCTATTTTCAAGCCGTACTGATACACACCTGAAGCGAAATCCAAGTTGTCAAGAACAATGTCTTCTTGAACCCCTGCAGGACGGTCGCCCAAATCTTTTTGGTAAACCACACGTCCTGTATTGTCGGTTACCGTGAAAACGATGTTTTCAGCAGGAACCATCAAATTCCAGCTAATTCTAGTTGTTCCTTCGTTAACAGGGTTAGGGAAGTTTTGACCCATGAAGAAATCCAATGATCCTTGGTCTCCAGTATTGTCAGGACCTTGGAACCCTGCACGTACATTAGGTGTATTGGCACCTAGAGTAAACCATCCCTGAGGTCCGGTAGAAGGATCGATGAAGTCGTAAAGAACACCGGCACCGCCTTCCTGACCATTAGAAACAGGGCAGAAAGCGATATCTTCTCCTACTTCAGGAACTTCTAATTCAGCTTGGTAAACAACACCTGGCTGAAGATCAATTTCTTCCGGTAGCATAACGGTAATGTAGCTAACCAATCCATCTGTTGAAACATCACCTTCTTCGATAGTGTAAGTAACGTCGTCATCACCAAAGAATCGGTTCATAACGTTGTCGGGACCTTCATCTTCCAATACAGAGCCCTGTCGAAGGTTAAGCCATACTTCTTCTCCAACAACTGTAGGTCCGTTTGTTCCGTCTACAAATCCGAACTGGATGTAGTTAACGGTAGTCTCCTCTTCAACGGTAAATTGGTTACCCCAAATAGCCGCTTGACCGATGTTGTACCATCCTGTATAACCTTCGTTTCCGTCATTTGACATGCGCTCGGTTACTACACTGAATGCTTTTTGGTCTCCGACGTTATTCTCGGGTAGGGCGTCGTCTTCGTTAATGACAACTTCAAAGTCAACTGTATAATCCCCAAGCGTTCCACCATTTGCAAAAGCCGCTAAGTTTACGTTGTCAATGGTAATTACAGCAGTTTCTCCCGATGCTAAGCTCGCAATAGGATCTGATGTAAATTGTTCTTCGCCATCAGGAGTTTGGAAAGTAACGATTAGAGTTACCCCTGTCACCGCTTCAGCTCCTTGATTAGCTACATCTGCAATCAAAGTGAACTCACGAACATGGTTCTGGCGGTATTCGCTGTACTCCAAGTTTGGTACATAGTCAACATCCACGTAGTTCTCATCTTGCGCTACAAGGATGTACTCATCGAACCATGCATCAACCAAAGCCAACTCAAATGGAGGTGTTTCGATAATTTGAACATCATCTACAGACCAGAACCATCCCCAGTCAGCAACGAAGTTAAATCTCCACCGTACTTGTGATTGACCACCAATGATGTCAGAAACATTAAGGGTTTCAACCTCTGGATTCGCAGAATTGGTATTCACAATGATATCTTCATTCACCTGCACGGGAATCCACGTGTCACCACCATCGATACTGAAATCAACATAATAAGTGGTTGCGAAGTTTCTGGTCACTTGCAAGAACGTGAAAGAAACATTTGGTGCATCGCTCAAGTCGATGTCCTGCGTATACTCAATGAAAGAGTTCTGAACTGAACCAGTTCCCTGGGCATCTCCGTTGATGTGGGCATATCCGTTATCGGCTCCGGGAAGTTCATGAGGATTTAGACCTCCAACAGGCGAAATATTAACGTCAGTTGTAATGAACCAATCTACAGGAGGAGTACTCTCATTGTAGAAATCTAAGTTTGTTTCATCATCAAATCCAAAAGAGAACAAAACAACATCACTTCCTTTTTGAGTATCAATTGAAGATGGTGCTTTGGGTTGATTAACTTCTACAAATCCTTTTTTGGTGATATACTGAGTCTCTTCTCGAGAGTTTTGCGCCATCGCAATGCTCCCCGACAAAATCAATGTTAGTAATAAGTAGAATTTGTTACGCATAAGCTTAAATTTAGGTTTTACATGTTTGAAGCGTTAAAATAAGTGAAAATATTTCTTTCACTCGACACGGTTTTTGAAGATAATTGAATTGCCAAATTGTGGGAACCCCAGTGATTTTATGATTTGTTTATGAGAATTAACAAAAAGGGCAGCCCGAAGACTGCCCTTGTTCCAAAATCGCACGTTTAGAACTGCTTCACTCAGTGATTATCATTTTTCGAACCAAACGCTGTCCGTCTATAAGCAGTCCATATTGATAGATTCCCGGTGAGAGATTCACGTAATTGATTTCTATGTCTTCTTGTTTT
>CAZWQX010000035.1:0-27474 GCA_964635965.1 uncultured Cryomorphaceae bacterium | reverse complement strand
GGTAATTGTGCCATTCTCCACCATCACTATGGACACTTCGGTTATTCCATGCCCCTGATGATAAAGCCCTGTGGTTTCTATATCAACTACCGCAAAACGCAATTCAATCGATTTTTACCAAATATGGGAATAAAAAAAGAGAGGCCTAAGGCCCCTCTTTTGTTTGGTAGCGAGACCGAGATTTGAACTCGGGACCTCACGATTATGAGTCGTGCGCTCTAACCAACTGAGCTATCTCGCCAAAATTTTGAGAGCGCAAATATAATCGTTTAGACCTATGCTCACAAAAAACAGATTCCCTAAAAAGAAAAATCTCGCCAGACAAAATCCATATCGATCGAACTTTTAATAATTCATATATTGTCAACCATCAACCACACAGCCCACTGAACATGTCGGATCGTCAAAAAGTAGAACTGGAATATATCCTTAAGACCTCACCAAAGATCTTGTACAACATGATCTCCACGCCTAGCGGACTATCAGAATGGTTCGCCGATGATGTGAATATCAGAGGAGATATGCTCACTTTCTTTTGGGATGGATCGGAAGAACGCGCCAAGATTCTGACCAAAGTCAAAGACCAGTACATCCGTTTCCAGTGGGATTATGACGAAGGAGAAGACGTTTTCTTTGAATTCCGAATTAAAATCGATGCCATAACACGTGAAGTAGCTCTGATTATCACTGATTTTGTTGATGAAGGAGATGACGAAGAAAGCGCAACCGGTTTATGGGAAAGTCAGGTAGAAGATCTCAGACGTGTTCTAGGTGCATAATCTTGCCTGAAGGCACGGTTTTTGCGAATTTTGCAGCAAATTATTGCTTTTGAAGAAGCTGCACATCCTGGTCATTAAATCCTTCATTGGGCCTTTCATTCTGACCTTTTTTATTGTAATGTTTATCCTACTCATGCAGTTTGTATGGACTTACATTGATGATTTTGTTGGGAAAGGTCTCGAGTGGTATGTGATCGCAGAGTTACTTATTTATGCATCTGCAAACTTGGTTACACTTGCCCTTCCCTTAGCCGTTCTTTTGAGTAGCATTATGACCTTTGGTGGACTTGCAGAGCACTATGAATTGGTTGCGATGAAGTCAAGTGGTCTTTCCTTAATCAGGATAATGCTGCCTCTAATTCTATTCACGGGTTTGCTTTCTCTCGGTGCATTCTATTTCTCAAATACTGCTTCCCCATACGCTACTCTTAAGTTCAAATCACTTCTATGGGATGTCAGGAAGAAAAAACCTACTCTCGACTTAAAAGAGGATGTTTTTTACAATGGTTTAGAAGGTTATTCCATTAGAGTTCGTGAAATAGATGAAGAGACCAATCTTCTTAGCGATATGCTCATCTATCGGTACAACGATAAAGAACCGGGTAACAGGCATGTGATTCGGGCAAAAACCGGGAAGATGCTCAAGTCAGGTGGTGGCAGGTTTCTAACCCTCGAATTGTATGATGGTGTAAGCTATGACGAGATGGGGAAACGGAGGAATGAAACCAACAGACCACATGTATCCGGGGCATTTGAAAAAGACGTAATTCTAATTGATTTATCGGCATTCGATTTGCAGCGAAGTGATGAAGAACTTTGGAAAAATCACATGAAGATGCTTTCTATGAAGCAGCTAAAAACGGCGATTGATTCATTGGAAGAACAAAAAGCATCAAGAGTCATAGATTTTGAAAAATATATGAACCGATCTATCTCTTTGAATGATTCAAGTCTGTCAGGTCAAATTGATAATGAAGCCTCATACAAGTCATTTGAATCATTGGTAGCATTAGAAAAGCGTCGGGTTGTGAATGTGGCGATAAACATGACCAGAAACGCTAAGAACTATATGAATCGAACCAAAGAAGAGATGAGGGGTAGAGACGAATATATTGACAAGCATAAAATTGAATGGCACAGAAAACTCACTTTGAGCTTTGCCTGCTTTATCTTGTTTTTTGTAGGTGCCCCTTTAGGTGCGATAATAAAAAAAGGTGGGCTAGGTCTCCCTGTGATATTCTCTGTTCTGTTTTTCTTGGTTTGGCATATCTCAGGAATATCAGGTGAAAAAATGGTGGAGTCGGGTATTTTAACCGCATTTGAAGGTATGTGGTTAAGCTCGATGATCTTATTTCCAATTGCAGTATTCTTAACATATAAAGCAGCTAAGGATGCAGCACTATTCGATCGAGATACATATTCGAAATTTGTAGATCGGGTTATCCAATTCTTCAGGAAAGAATCAAAACTACCGGATTCGGTTTAGGCAATTCGGATGAAAATACTCGTCATACTCAGTCGACTGCCCTACCCGCTGGAAAAAGGCGATAAACTCAGAGCATACAATCAGCTTAGAGAATTGAATGAACGCCATGAAATTATTCTTTGCTGTTTAACAGAGCAAAAGGTCACAACCACACAAACCAATAAGGTTTCGGCCATTTGCTCTGAATTGCACATTTTCGAATTGTCGAGAATTAGAGTTTACTTTAACTTACTCTTGGCCATTTTTTCTCGAAAACCCTTTCAGGTTCACTACTTCTACCAACGCTCAATTCATCGCAGAATTGAGGAATTAATCAACCGATCCGAACCGGATCATATCTACTGTCAGTTGATCAGAACTGCAGAATATGCAAAAGACGAACACAACTTTCAAAAAACCCTTGATTATCAAGATGCCTTCTCAAAAGGAATGGAAAGAAGGTCAGAACGCTCTCGGTTTCCTTTGAGAGAAATATTTCAATTAGAAAGAAAGCGGTTAGTGGCCTATGAGAATATTTGTTTTGAATATTTTGAAAACAAGACGATCATATCCGAAGAAGACAGAAAGCACATTTATCACCCTGAGCGACAAGCCATTCAAGTAATTTCAAATGGGATAGATACAAGGTTCTTTTGCCGACAGGAGAATCTAGCGCTAGAGTATGATTTGGTTTTCGTTGGAAACATGGGCTATCCACCCAATATTGAAACCGCAGAGTACATAGTTCACCAAGTTCTACCCTTGCTTCGTGAGAGTTTTGGACAAATTAAGGTGCTCATTGCAGGATCTTCACCCACTAAAAGGGTGTTGGCCCTGAAACGTGAAAAGGGAGTTGATATTAAAGCAGGTGTTGATGATATACGAACCGCCTACGGGGCTGGAAAGGTCTTTTTTGCACCCATGCAAATTGGCACGGGTTTGCAAAACAAACTTCTGGAAGCTATGGCCATGGAAATTCCTTGCGTCACCTCAGATTTAGCCAACAAGGCCCTTGAAGGAACTAACGGCGAAAACATATTAGTCAGCATCAATCCCAAAGGGTATGCCGAGCATATCGAAAAACTTCTAAAAAACCCCGAACTTTGCACGAGAATAGGAAAAGCAGGAAGGAAGTACGTTGAGGAACGTTTCTCATGGAAACAATCAACTGAGCTGCTTGAGCAAATGATGATCGCACAAAAAAGCGATGGTCTTGTTAATGAAGAAAAGTGATCATGGCCGACGAAAAAATAAAACTGGATACTATCGAAGAAGCAATCGCCGATATTAAAGCAGGCAAGGTTGTAATTGTGGTAGATGACGAGGATAGGGAAAATGAAGGCGACTTTCTCGCAGCCGCTGAATGTGTAACACCCGAAATGATCAACTTCATGGCCACCCATGGACGAGGGTTGATTTGTACGCCTCTATTAGAGGATCGTTGCGAAGAGCTTGGTTTAGAGTTAATGGTTCAGAGCAATAATGCGCTCCACGAAACCCCGTTCACCGTATCCGTTGATTTATTAGGTCACGGTTGTACAACGGGGATTTCAGCTTCTGATCGAGCTGCAACGGTTAAGGCTCTGGTAAATCCCGAAACTGACCCAAAGGATTTAGGAAAACCCGGACATATATTTCCTCTCAAAGCCAGAAGTGGCGGTGTTCTAAGGAGGGCCGGACATACAGAGGCTGCTATTGACCTTGCAAGGTTAGCAGGTTTCACACCAGCTGGTGTTATTGTTGAAATAATGAACGAAGATGGGTCGATGGCTCGTCTACCCGAGTTGAGAAAGATCGCGGATAAGTTTGATTTGAAGTTGGTTTCAATTGAGGACTTGATCACCTACCGACTGAAGAATGAATCACTTATTACAAAGGATATCGCAATCGAATTGCCCACCGAGTGGGGTGATTTTGAACTCCATCTTTATACGCAAATCACTACAGGTGAAAAACACATTGCCCTAGTGAAAGGGAAATGGGACAAAAATGAACCCGTATTGGTTCGGGTTCACAGCAGCTGTGTGACAGGTGATATTTTTGGTTCTTGTCGTTGCGATTGTGGACCTCAACTTCACAGTGCTATGAATAAGGTCGAAAAAGAAGGACAGGGCGTAGTTGTATACATGAACCAAGAAGGTCGTGGAATCGGCTTATTGAATAAACTTAAGGCATATAAGCTTCAAGAACAAGGTCTTGATACAGTTGAAGCCAATATTAAACTTGGCTTCAAAATGGATGAACGTGATTATGGAGTTGGCGCCCAGATTTTGCGCGATCTTGGAGTGACCAAAATGAGATTGATGACCAATAACCCAAAGAAACGAACCGGATTAATAGGTTATGGATTGGAAATCACCGACATCGAACCTCTGGAAGTTGCCCCGAACAAGCACAACCAGAAATACCTGGAAACAAAAAGAGACAAAATGGGGCACTCTCTGAAGTTGGATAATGATTCATCAGGGAAGTGACGACGCTTCGTCATCTTTAAAGAGTTCCCCAATTTTCTTAAAGAACTGATCTATGGTATCAAAATCTTCCTGGTAAATCAAACCTACACCTTGTGTATACATTGAAGTAGAAGTAGAGAAGACTTCGTAAGGGTTAGTTTCATTAAAGACTTTTAGTCTGATTCTACCATCAGGAGTTAACATATACTCCAACAAGAAGTCTCCAAGAATACCGCTCTGACCCTGAGTTACTTGTGCTTCGTTCGCACTGGTTACACCAAAGCTTCCACTTACCAACAGTCGTTCATCAAAAAGCTGAGTGCTCAATGCTACTGCAATCTCTTGATTGGTGATTTGATCGCCAGGACGATAGTTCAGTCCGATATCAAACTCATTGCTTATTTCGCTTAACCAGCCACTCAACTGATTGCTGATAAATTCGGATGTACTGGTATTCGTCAGGGCGGCCAGACCCGAAACAACACCAGTTCCCGCCTGGTCAGGAGCAGAGATTGCAATAAACTTATTTAGGATAAGTAGTGCGAAAACTTGTTGATTGAGCTGGTTTGCGGTGCTCACGGCACTGGCGAGCTGAGTTCTTTCGTTTTCAGTTGCCTGGGGTAATTCAATTTCAAAATTTATCGAGGGTAAGGTCAGCTTCCCGCCTAGGTTTAGAACAACATTTACCAACTCTCTGGACCTATACAACTCGGGATTTTCTATCATAATTGGAATCAGAGGAGTTCTCAACGAGTATATGGCAGCCATTTCAAGGTCAGCATTGTATGGATCTCCATACCATCCTATTGTTCCTCCGGGACGCAGTGTAAACCGTTTATTGATCAAGCTCCGTAAGGTAAAATTGTAATCTCCTGAGAGTATTTCGTATCTGCCGAACATTGTAAAATCTCCGGCAGGTGTTGTTTCCAAGGTTAGCTTTCCCTGTCCTCTCCCACTAAGTATATCCCCCGCCTTTTCATCAAAGATGATATTCACCTTTGCATCAGGTGTGGCATCAATGTTTAATAAGAGATCTACTCCGGATAAATCGATTTCCCTATCCTCAGTCACGGTCTGCTCCTCGTTCACAAAATGAACGAAATTCTCTAGAGCCACATCCTCAGATTCATCGAGCGGAAGACTTATCTCCGTTCCCTTTTCGCTTGTCGCATCAATGTTGATTTCAAGCTTGTCATCAAATCCACCAAATTGAATTGTCCCGGTCGCATAAGCCTGTCCGTAAAAGAGTTTATTTTCTTCTCGCGTAGTATTCAGAGCGTAAAACTCCTCGACATCAGCAGTTATATCATAAGACCAATTGGTGTAGTTATCGTGAAAAGCCGAAGCCACCACATATCCTACCCCATCTTTTGAATCATATAGAGGTTTGTAGTCTATACCGAAAAAATCATTCTCAACTCTCACACGGTCAGAATAGGTAAAGGATGTATTGAGATAATCAATGGTGAACTTGGCGTTGTCAAAATCAACGTATCCCTCTAAAAGCGGCGATTCGGCTTTTCCCGACACTAAGATCGTACCGTCTGCCAATCCCGAAAAAGAAGAAATTTCAGGGATTTCGAATTCATTCAGGACATAGAGATCAAAATCGTCGAGTTTAAGATTTCCATTAATCTTCTTTTGCTCTCCCAAGGAATAATTTCCGGCAAATGCGATCAATTTTGTTTCATTTCTTAACAACTCGGTTGACAACAACAAACTCTCTGATTTGGCTTTATAACTGCTTTTTACCGTTAGGTCGCCTAATAGCTGATTTCCAACTGAAAAGTCAATGATATTTCCATCGGCATTTACAGAAGGTATGTCGTAAAAATTCGCAACAGAGCCCTCTAGATTCAGCAATCCCCCTACTTTTTTATAGGGATTTAGCCCCATGGAGTCGAGTGTCGCCAACGAAAAATCATCTACCCCAAAAAAGAGCGTATCGGCTGAGGTATTTCCAAGTCTTCCATTGAGCCGAAAAGTTTGTTCACCCGTATGTATCGCAAATTTACTTATAGAAAGCCCTAGAGAATCCTTTTCAAATGAAGCAAGTTCATCTATCATCCACCTAGTGTCCTTAACGGTAAAGGAACCTGGTTCAACTTCGATCACAAAATGATCTTTGGCAGAGATATCCGCGTGGACCTGGAGATTGGCTGCTAAACGAGAAGAAGTACCGAACCATCCTGTTTTGAGATCTATGAAGTTATTGTAAGCTTCGAGATCTATATCAGGGTTTTCAAAGCGAAGACTGTCATAGTAGAAATCCACGGCAAAAATTCTTCCTTTAAATACCTCGCTTATCTTTCCAAATTCTGCACTTATTCCATCAACTCTGAACTGGCCAAATTCAATGCGAGGACTTCTCATCGAAAGTTCAAAGGTTCGGTTTCCACTATTGAAGCTTCCGTAAAATGATGAATTCGCCGCTATTGAAAAACCTGGAAATAAAAGAGATGAAACAGAGTTGCTCGCCGAATAATTCAGGCTAAATTGAAAATTCTCGTTGTCTTCCAGCTCTTTGTATTCGGCCACTGCAGGAACTATCTCGGCAATCATATTATTGAAGGCAACAGGAAGGTTGATCGGGTCAAACTCCCCTGTTACAGAAACATCGACTATATCACTATCGAAACTGATCTTTCGATTCAAAGAATCACCGAATACCGTAAGTTTTACATTATCTACTTCGAGTGTGCTATCTCCGTAGCAGATCAAAGTTTCCATAGCCGAAAGGTTTCCGACAAAGTCTTCTACGGTTTGACCTTTGGCATCCAGTGTGAGAACCGTTGCAATGCTCAATTCCTTCTCAAAATCAATTAATTGTAACTGAGTCAAGTTGAGATTCCCAATAGTGGCATCAAAATCATAGAATTGAGTGGTCGTGGAGAAATCAACCAGACCGTCAAAATCAATCAAGAAATTTGGGTCCAGAGAGTTCAGTTTACCCAAGAACCTTTTCTTCTCCAGAAAACCATCTAGACGAATACCCCTGTAAGTATATCCTTTATAGGTAAGGTCATGTATGTTCCCTTGAATATCCGCCTCTTCAAAAGTCGTTCTCGACTTCGCATTAATGGTAAATTCCCCTGAAACCGTTCCCAGATCTGCATTATCAAAAAGGCTGCCCAGCGATATACGCTCAGCGCTTAACGATCCGCTGTATGTCAAACCTTGGAAAAGAGTATCCCTGCTTAAATTGAGGTCTGCCGAAAACTGACCTAACTCAGATTCGAAACGTCCATACGTCACAAAGTCTTGCGGAAAACCTGTAAACTGGCCTTTAAACGATATTTCACCTGCACGCTGTAATTCAACGGGAAGAATAGTCGCTATCGGATCGCTTATGGGTAGCATTTGCCCTATTGAGAGCAAATCGTCCATGTCAGTCACAAATTCCGTAATGCGGAAATCAATAAACGTGTTTTCGAAATCGGGGAGACCATTTAAATCAATATTTCCTCTTATCACAGTTTTATCACCAATAAGAAGTAGCATTCTTCTACCATTGAGATTGGAAATTGAACCGGAAATCAAACCATGTAACAGGAGCTCGAGGTCCGCATGGTAGAGCTGGTCTGCAAAATACCCTATATCTCGAAATCCTACCTTGCTCGCGGAAAATTCAGTATCCCACTCCACAGAATTAATGAAATCATTATAGTCAGACCAGTTTTCATGGTTCAAGGCAACTCTACCCTGGACATCACTATTGGGTGTTTTGAGATTTAAATTCGATGCATCAATTCCGTGCTTATTGAGTTTGGTTAAGGCTGAAAAACGCTCTACTTCAAGGCCACTTTTCTCTTTGAACCTAAGATCCTCGATGCTACAAATAAGAGAATCTCCTTGGGCTTGTAGGTCAATTATTTCGGCATTGATTTCTGAAATGGCCAAATCATAAAAAGAGACCAATCGTTCATCTCCGGAATTAAATGGATCGACATAAGAAAAGTCCGCATTGACTATTGATAAAGTTGATACGTTGAGATCCGAGCCCGAGCTCGAATTATCCTTGTTCTCATCGGAAGAAAAGTATTGAATCAAAAAGTCAAGGTTATTGTGATTGGAATCAATTCTAGAAAGTCGAAGAGAAGCACCTTCGAGATCGAGTCTTTCAAAATCAAATTTTCCTTTATCGATATTGAACCTTCTCACATCTGCACCGACAGCAGAAACATAGAGAAGCGTATCATTCGATTGATCATTGATTAGAAGACCATTTAAGGAAATACTTCTGAATGGAATAAATTCCAATCGATCGACACTAACCTCTGTATTTAATCTATTACTCAGATAAGCCGCAGCCGCTCTTGCAAATTGGGTTTGAACGTAGGACGATTTTAGGAGAAGAAGAAAAAATAGTCCGAAGAGCACCAATGATACTCCCATCCAGAACAATATGCGTTTAATCCTTCTGATAGTCGGTTCGTTGTAACTTTGCGAAATTAACACAAGCCCACAACCTTTGAACGAGCATAAGAAGAATATTGTATTGGGAATTGAATCCTCTTGTGATGATACCGCTGCTGCGGTAATGATTGGGGACAAAATTTTGTCAAACGTAACGGCATCACAATCCATCCATGAAAAATATGGGGGTGTTGTGCCCGAGTTGGCTTCACGTGCTCACCAACAGCAGATCGTTCCGGTAGTTGATGCAGCCCTAAAAGAGGCTGGTGTGAAACCGAAGGATGTCAGCGCAATCGCATACACCAGAGGTCCGGGGTTGCTTGGTTCACTCTTGGTAGGAAGTTCATTCGCAAAATCAATGGCTCAATCATTAGGTATTCCCGCAGTGCCTATTCATCATATGAAGGCTCATGTGCTGGCCCATTTTATCGAAGACGCCAATGATTCACCACCGCCATTCCCATTCATTTGTTTGACCGTGAGTGGAGGTCATACTCAAATACTGAGGGTAGACACTCCCACGGAGTTCATCATTCTCGGTGAAACAAAAGACGACGCAGCGGGAGAAGCCTTTGACAAAGCAGCCAAAATGCTGGGACTGCCCTACCCCGGCGGACCTGAAATCGACCGACTGGCCCAAAATGGAAACCGTACTTTTCATTCATTCACCAAACCGGTGGTAGACGGTCTGAACTTTAGCTTTAGTGGATTAAAAACAAATATTCTGAACTACCTGGAAAAGAATAAGCGGCGGAATGAGAATTTCATTCAGGAAAATCTTGAAGATATCTGCGCTTCGATTCAGCACACCATCATCGAAATGCTCATCGAACGATTAAAACAGGCTTCCGATCAAGAAGGTATTAAACACGTGGCCTTGGCAGGTGGTGTTTCCGCAAATAGTGGCTTGAGAAATGTGCTGCAGAACCTTGCAACCGAACAAGGATGGTCAACCTATATTCCACCCCTTAAGTATTGCACTGATAATGGCGCCATGATCGCTATGGCGGGGGTAATTGCATTAGAAAATGGAGAGTTGGGTAGTTTGGATATGGCTGCTACTGCGCGCTGGAAAATGGATTAGTCTTTGAAAAATCCGATTGTTCTATTAACTAAAGATTGCAGAGCAAGAGGCATCTCATCGGCATCTTGAGGATGTTTTCCTCCAAACGTATGACCGGTAGATTCTACAATGAAGGTTAGGGCCTTGGGATTTGCCTCACTCAATCTGGAAGCATCCTCTAAAGAAACTGCCTCATCCTCGCTACCATGAGCAATCAACCAAGGAATTCTTATTTCAGAAGCAGATTTAAGAACATTCAATTGATCCTGATTCTCGATGAAATCAGTGTAAAAACGATAATTATGAGGAAGTTCTTGACCTGTTCTTGAATTTTGAACATAGGCCACGCCGGTTTTTTTCCAATCGTTTTGATCGAAATTGAATCGTTCCCCAAAATCCGCAACGGAAGCCCAAGTAGCCATTTTTTCGAATCTATGAAAACGATTCGCTCCGAGAACTGCGATACCTCCTCCTCGACTGTGCCCGATTAGGTATATGTTATCGTAGTTAGCAACCTCATCTCCTAGCGGTATTCCATTTGAAACCATCTCCAAAATACATTTCAAATCTTCAATTTCTTTGGAATAGGTGTTGTTCGCAAAAGCCTCCAAATCAGGGAAATCTATCGGGTTTTCAACGGTCCCCCCATTGTGAGAAAAGTTGAACTTCAGAAAATCAAAGCCTTGATTGGCGAAGGTTTCAGCAACTAAAAACCAAGGACCCCAATCCTTAAAACCCTTATAACCATGTAGAAAGAGAACCAAATTGGAAGATTTACGTATAGATGAGTATGTTAAATCAAAAGCCGAAGATCTGCCTTCAGCTCCGAGATAACTCGAGTGGATGGTGTGGATCATAGAAAAGGGTTAACTAAACGCATTTGATTTATGGTTAAGAAGATAAAAATAGGGATCAAAATGTCCATTGCTGCATTCAGCGTTTTTTTGATCTCAACCTCGACGCTTAAAGCACAGACTGATTTCGAATATCATCAAATGGCACTTCTTGCACAGAAGCAATTCGACTATGTGGGCGCGTGCAAAATGATGAATGAGGCAATTAAACTGACGCCTAGAAATCCCGAATATTACGTAGATAGAGGTCATATCTACCTGGGTCTGGAAAGACACGATAATGCCTTTGATGATTTCAATAAAGCGTTACGACTTGACTCGATGTGGGTTGAGCCGTGGGTCGGAAGGTGTCTTTATTATATGTATACCCAGGAACTTGATTCAGCTTTGAAGGATGCTCATATCGCCTACATCTTAGCCGAAGACAAGTACAGTGAAGCGAGGGCAGGATCGATCGTAGGAGAAATATTCTTGAGTATGGGAGAGGAGAGTTCGGCCATACGTTATCTGGAAAAGAGTCTTTTGTTGGATACCACAAATACACGGGGTTTTAAAAAGGCTGCTCTAGTTTCAATCCGACAAAAAGAATTTGATAAAGCTGAAGGCCTTTTGCTAAAGGCTCTCAAGTTAGACGCATATGATCTGGAAACCCTTATCAACTTGGCCTATGTCTACAATTCAAAAAAAGACTACAAGCAAAGCATCGAGTACTGCAATTTAGCATTGGTTCTAGACCCAACTCATCCACTGGCTCTCAGTAATAGGGCCTATGCTTTCCTGAATACTGATCAAAAAGATCGAGCCCTAATTGACATCAATCAATCGATTCGCAACAACCGGTATAATTCTTTGGCGCATCTCTACAAAGGACAAATTCTCTTGATGATGAATGAGAATCGAACCAAGGTGTGTAAATGTTTTGAACGAGCCGATGAGCTAGACACGGGTGAATATGGAAAGATCGATATTGAAGAGCTAATTGCTAACAACTGTCCTGATCACGATTAAAACAGGGTAGCTTGTTCGCCTTCACCTTTCGGTGGATCATCCTTTTTCTCAGCTGTATCCTTGGAAGGTGGTGTGACTTCCTCCTTTTGAGATTCAGGTTCATTCTCGGCTTGGGGAAGTTCAGGTTCAATTCGATCAATCGATTTCACCTTGTGTGGAGTTAATCTGTTTCCCATTGCAGTTATTCCCTTCACGGAAATGAATTCAGCCAAATCGATTTCTTCATCCTCTAGATTGCTGCTTCTTTGATCGAATTGAAGCTTGGCTTTTGGATTCGGGTGGGTAGTAGCAAATTCCAAGCGAGAATTCTCATTATCCGTAATGAATTCCACAGGTTTTTGAGAGGCTTCCGGATGGAATCGCTTCACGTTGTATTGCCCCTTCTCTCCTTCCCAATAAACCACCGTCATTACTGACTCAGGATTGAGTTTTTCCAAGTGCACCAGCTCTTCATCAAAGCGAGTGCTTAAATCAAATCCTGTAATTCGATAATATCCTCCTTGGTAAACCGCGAGAATCTTATCGTCGCCCTTAAATGATCCCAGGAATGTGCCTCTACCGTCGGGATTAAGTCGCTGAACCACATCATCAAACCAAATCTTTCTCGGAGCTAATGTGCTGGCTCCTTTCTCCTTCATTTCAACCTTTCGAACGAGGTGTTTCGAAAGGATATTTCCTTTCGCGGCCCTCCCCTTTATTCCCAGTTCGGCAAAATCGAAGTCGAATTTTGGTTTTCTCAAATTTGCCTTTGCTCTGAGTAAAACCTGAACCACTTCAGCCTCGCCATTCGCGTTTGCAGTGAAATAGAGTACTTTAGATCCTTTGGTCCCTTTGGTCAAGTCATAGTCCTTATCTCTGGTAATGCTATTGACTGGAAATCTCTTAACCATGGCAGCCCCTCGAGGTCCATCCTGATAGACTAGGTTGTAGATTGTGCGTTTATCTCCTTTTTTCCAAACTCCCGCGTGGATGATGTCCTTACCTACGAATTTTTTAGAATCAATTTTGGTAACCATCATTGTACCATCCCCGCGAAAAACGATGATATCATCAATATCAGAACAGTCACCGATATACTCGTCCTTGCGCAAACCGTAACCAATGAAGCCCTCTTCGCGATTGACATACAGCTTCTTATTAGCAACGACTACCTTGGTAGCCTCGATACTGTCGAAAGGTCTTATTTCGGTTTTACGCTCTCTTCCTTCACCGTATTTCTTTTTGAGCTTCTTGAAGTAATCAATAGCATAGTCGACAAGGTTATCCAAGTGATTCTGTACCTCTGCCAACTCAGCCTCGATCCCCGCAATTTTCTCATCGGCCTTTAGGCTATCAAATTTCGAAATTCGCTTTATTTTGATCTCAGTTAGGCGAACGAGATCCTCTTCGGTTACAGCTCTTTTGAGGTGCTTTATGTGTGGTTTTAATCCCTTATCAATATTCCCCAGGACTTCTTCCCAAGTCTCAGCTTCTTCGATGTCTCGGTAAATTCTGTTTTCGATGAAAATCTTTTCGAGAGAAGAAAAATGCCATTGTTCTTCGAGTTCTCGCTTTTTAATTTCCAGCTCCATACGAAGCAGTTCAACCGTCTGCTCAGTATTGATTTTTAGAATTTCATTAACCCCAACAAATCGAGGCTTTTCATTCTCAATGATGCATGCATTCGGCGATATGCTTACCTCACAGTCCGAAAACGCGTAGAGAGCGTCAATGGTCTTATCGGGAGAAATATTTGGGGGTAGATGAATCAATATCTCTGCCTTTTCGGCAGTGTTATCCTCGATCTTCTTGATTTTGATTTTACCCTTGTCGTTTGCCTTAATAACACTTTCGATGAGCGATCCAGTAGTTGTTCCATGAGGAATCTCGTCCACAACCAGCGTCTTTTTATCAAGTTGACGGATTTTAGCTCTCACACGGATACGGCCACCCCTTAGACCATCATTATAATTAGTGAAATCGGCCATTCCGCCATTCGGAAAATCGGGAAGAATATTCGGTTTCTTTCCGCGAAGTACCCCGATACTGGCGTCGATGAGTTCATTGAAATTGTGGGGCAACAGCTTACAAGCTAGACCTACCGCAATTCCTTCTGCACCTTGAGCCAGGAGTAGCGGAAATTTGACTGGTAAGAAGAACGGCTCCTTATTTCGACCATCATAAGAAAGCCCCCATTCGGTTGTTTTCGGGTTAAAGACAACCTCGAGCGCAAATTTCGAAAGTCGGGCTTCGATGTAACGCGGTGCGGCTGATCCATCACCGGTAAGAGTATTACCCCAGTTTCCCTGGGTATCGATAAGAATATCCTTTTGGCCGATTTGCACCAAAGCATCCCCGATAGAAGCATCGCCGTGGGGGTGATACTTCATGGTGTGCCCGATGATGTTTGCTACCTTGTTATAACGACCATCGTCCAAATCCTTCATCGCGTGAAGAATCCTTCGCTGCACAGGCTTTAAGCCATCGTTGACCGCGGGAACGGCTCGTTCCAGGATTACATAAGATGCGTAATCCAAAAACCAATTTTCGTAAAGTCCCCTGACGGGAATTACTTTTTCTCCTTCGTGGATATGTTCATCTTCGGGATTATGCCCGTTTATATTTTCTTGGTCTTCGGCCATTTATTAGTCTACGTTTACCTCCTCTAGCTTCTCTTCTTCGACCGCGTCTTTTTCGACGCGAAGATTCTCAATAATGAATTCCTGCCTTTGTTGGGTGTTTTTACCCATGTAAAAGGCGAGTAATTCGGAAAGCTGAGAGTCCTTGTTTAATACCACGGGTTCCAAACGAATTTCATCTCCAATGAAGTTTTTGAATTCGTCAGGAGATATTTCTCCCAGCCCTTTGAAGCGAGTAATCTCGGCGGACTTACCGAGCTTATTCATGGCGTTTAGTTTTTCTAAATCAGAGTAACAGTAGATGGTTTCCTTTTTATTTCGAACCCTGAAAAGCGGGGTTTGCAATATGTAGAGGTGATTGTTTTTTACAAGTTCAGGAAAAAACTGCAAGAAGAAAGTCATTAAAAGTAATCTGATGTGCATTCCGTCTACATCGGCATCCGTTGCAATCACTACTTTGTTGTATCGCAATCCGTCCAATCCATCTTCAATGTTGAGAGCAGCTTGAATCAAATTGAACTCTTCGTTCTCATACACTATTTTCTTGGTGAGACCAAAGCTGTTTAATGGTTTACCCTTGAGCGAAAACACTGCTTGCAAATTCACGTCTCTGGATTTAGTAATGGAGCCGCTTGCAGAGTCTCCCTCTGTAATGAAAAGCATGGTTCCTTTCCCATCCTCTCCGCTCTTGGGATCATTGTAATGTTTCCTACAGTCTCGGAGTTTTTTGTTGTGAAGATTTGCCTTTTTGGCGCGTTCACGAGCAAGTTTCCGAATTCCGGCAAGATCTTTCCTCTCCTTCTCGTTGCTCTTGATTTTCTTTTCAATTATCTCCGCGACATCGGGGTTCTTGTGAAGGAAGTTGTCTAGTTTTTCCTTGAGGAAATCTCCAATAAAAGCGCGCATGCTTTTTCCTCCGGGTTCAATTTCATGAGAACCGAGTTTGGTTTTGGTTTGTGATTCGAATACCGGCTCGATAACCTTTACCGATACAGCTGCCAAAACACTAGAGCGAATATCAGTAGGCTCGTAGTTCTTCCCGTAAAAATCTTTGATTACTCTGGCAAAAGCCTCCCTAAAGGCTCCTTGATGAGTCCCCCCTTGAGTGGTGTGCTGCCCGTTGACGAAACTGTAATATTCTTCTCCGTATGAATTGGTATGGGTAAACGCCACCTCAATATCATCGCCTACCAAATGTGCTATTGGATAGAGCGGTTCATCCGAAGACTTTTCTTCCAATAAGTCTTGTAATCCGTTTTTGGAATGATAACGGGTACCATTATACCAAATGCTTAATCCTGTATTGAGGTAACAGTAATTCCAAAGCAGACGCTCAATGTACTCTGACTTGAACTTGAAATTTTTAAAGACCTCTTCGTCGGGACGGAAATACACCCTTGTGCCATTTCGCTCTTCCGGGGCTTTTGTATCCTCTTCGGATAGGAGTTCTCCTCTTTCGAAGACGGCCTTCCTTCCTTTGCCTTCTCTAAATGATTCGATCTCAAAATAGTCAGACAGGGCATTCACAGCTTTTGTACCAACTCCATTCAATCCAACGGATTTCTTGAAGGCTTTACTGTCGTATTTTGCCCCTGTATTGATCTTGCTCACTACATCAACTACCTTGCCCAAAGGAATTCCCCGACCATAATCACGTACCCTGACGTAACCGTCTTTGACTGTGATTTCAATCTTCTTGCCGTGGCCCATCACATATTCGTCAATCGAGTTATCGAGTACCTCTTTGATTAGTATGTAAATCCCATCATCGTAAGCGCTTCCATTTCCAAGCTTTCCGATATACATTCCGGGACGCAGGCGAATGTGTTCTTTCCAGTCTAATGACCGAATATCATCTTCTGTGTAATTTACCGCTTCTGCCATAAAGTGAATAAGGGTGCGAAAAGGGGGAGAAATTCGACCTCCTAATGTAAAATGTTTAAACAGGCGGAATCGCCCGTTTTATCAACAATTACGGCATTTTTTCCACGAAAATGGGCTTATTGACTAAACGTTGAAGCGAAAATGCATCACATCACCGTCTTCAACTACGTATTCTTTGCCCTCTACCCCAAGTTTTCCCGCGTCTTTTACGGCAGATTCAGAACCTAATTCGAGGTAGTCATTGTACTTAATAACTTCAGCACGAATAAAACCTTTCTCAAAATCAGTGTGGATCACACCAGCGGCTTGAGGTGCTGTATAACCATTGCGGATTGTCCATGCTCTAACCTCTTTTTCACCTGCTGTGAAATAAGTGCGAAGATTAAGAAGATGATATGCCGCTTTGATTAGCTTACTCACGCCTGGCTCTTCCAGCCCCAGATCATTCAAGAACTCTTGACGTTCTTCATAAGTTTCCAACTCCGCAATATCTGCTTCAATGGCGGCACCAATAACCAAGATTTCGGCACGTTCATCTTTTACCGCTTCCTTTACTTGGTCCACATATTGATTTCCATCCACTACCGAGGCTTCGTCAACATTACAGACATAGAGAATGGGCTTATTCGTTAGCAGCTGAAGTTCTTTGGCAAATGGAGTATTCATATCATCTACCGAAACTGTTCGTGCCGATTTTCCAGATTCAAGAGCAGTTTGATACTCTTCCAGAAGCGTCAACTGCTTTAGTGCGGTTTTGTCTCCTGCTTTGGCCGCACGATTTAAGGCCTCCATTCTTTTCTGAACGGTCTCCAGGTCTTTTAGCTGAAGTTCGATGTCAATAATTTCTTTGTCTCTGACGGGATCTACCGAACCATCAACGTGAGTCACATTCTCGTCATCGAAACATCTAAGAACATGGAGAATAGCATCGGTCTCTCGAATGTTTCCGAGAAATTTATTTCCAAGACCTTCCCCCTTGCTGGCGCCTTTTACCAGTCCCGCAATGTCAACGATTTCGATCGTCGTTGGAACCACTTTTTCAGGATTTACGAGTTCGCTGAGTTTATTGAGGCGCTCATCGGGAACGGTTATCGTACCCACATTTGGCTCGATGGTACAAAAAGGGAAATTGGCCGATTGAGCCTTTGCATTTGAGAGACAATTAAACAAGGTAGATTTTCCAACATTGGGCAATCCGACAATTCCACATTTTAGCGCCATAACCTTAATTTGGGCGCAAAACTACTCGATTTTCGTGAATTTCATCACTTTACGGTTGACGTCTCAATTTATGAATGAAATACACAATGAGTCTTAATAAATCGTGAAAAATCGATGTCCCGCGAAAGGTCATAATCGTACTTTTGTCGAGCATTCACAAGCCTTCCTAATGAGTCAAATTGAGCAATTAAAATCCCTCGCCACACAAGTGCGTCGAGACATCGTTCGTATGGTTAACGCAGTTAATTCAGGTCATCCCGGCGGAAGTTTGGGTTGCACCGATTTCTTCGTCGCACTTTATGGAGAAATTATGGACTACGACGCGAAAAATTTCACAGTGGACGGAAAAGGAGAAGATTTATTCTTCCTCTCTAATGGACATATCTCCCCTGTTTGGTACAGTGTTTTGGCACGTAACGGATTCTTTGGCGTCGATGAGTTAAGCACATTTAGAAAAATCAATACCAGATTACAAGGACATCCAACAACGCACGAAGGACTACCTGGTGTTCGAGTGGCATCAGGTTCACTAGGTCAAGGACTTTCAGTTGCTCTTGGAGCTGGACTCGCAAAAAAATTGAACGACGATAATCACATCGTATACAGTCTTCACGGTGATGGAGAACTACAGGAGGGACAGATCTGGGAAGCAGCAATGTTTGGAGCCGCCAGAGGAATCGACAACGTCATTGCAACAATCGATTTTAACAATAGACAGATTGACGGTGACGTTTCTGATGTAATGAGTCTGGGTGACCTTTCGGGAAAATGGAACGCTTTTGGATGGGATGTTCTCGAAATGAACGGGAACGACATCGAAGAAGTGATTGCCACAATGAAAGAGGCCAAATCGAGAACGGGCAATGGAAAACCGGTTGTAATTATCATGAAAACCGAAATGGGATTCGGAGTAGATTACATGATGGGGACTCATAAGTGGCATGGCGTCGCTCCTAATGATGAACAACTTGCTGTAGCACTTGATCAATTACCTGAGACGCTCGGCGACTATTAATAGATGTTGCGCAAATTATTCTGCATCGGACTATTAGGCCTTTTTTTGGTGAATCCAATTAAAGCACAAGACGATCAATTGACTCGTCTCCTCTTCGTTTTCGATGCGAGTAACAGCATGAACGCAACTTGGCAGAGCGACCGCAAAATTACCGTTGCCAGAAAGCTCTTATCTGAAACCGTTAAGGAGTTAGATGACCAGCCCAATGTTGAAATGGGTCTGCGTATTTATGGTCACCAGGTGGCGATCGCCCCCGGCAAACAAGACTGCGAAGACACTCGGTTGGAGGTTTCTTTTCGTCCGAATAACGGTTCGTTAATCGAGAGGACACTCGATCGTATTCAATGTAAAGGAACAACACCTATTGCGCGTTCGTTGGAAAAGGCTGCCAACGACTTTCCCGAGTGTTCGGATTGTCGAAACATTATCATTCTGATAACCGACGGAATTGAAGCATGTGATGGAGACCCTTGTGCTGTTTCGAGAGCTCTGCAAAGGAATGGGGTAATACTGAAGCCATTCGTTATTGGTGTTGGATTGGAAGATGAATTCAAAGACACGTTTAACTGTGTAGGAAACTATTACGATGCGACGAACGAAGAAACATTTAAAAACATCCTGGACATCGTAGTAACCCAAGCACTGAATAATACCACTGCTCAAATTAATCTCTTGGACGACTATGGTAATCCGACTGAAACGGATGTAACGGTAAATCTCTTCGATCAAAACACCGAGAATCTGGCTTACGGCTTTGTTCATACGCTAAATCACAAAGGGAATCCTGACACATTGAGCCTCGATCCCATTGTTACTTATCGTATTGAAGCACATACCATTCCAACTCTGACTAAAGAAAATGTCAAAATAATTCCAGGTAAGCACAACATCATTGCACTCGAAGCAGGACAAGGCGACCTCGAAATCAAAGTGGCTGGACAACTCGGAAAAGATGTTCCGGTGATAGTGCGAAAAAAGGGCGAAATGTCCACAGCTCATGTGATGCAGACGAATTTAAAGGAGCGGCTCTTAACCGACTTTTATGATCTCGAAATATTAACCCTTCCAAGAACCAGAATTTCCGATGTAGAGGTAACTCAAAACAGAACCACCACTGTGACAATACCAGAGCCCGGAATGCTCAATCTAGCTCTCGCCTCACCAGGTTATGGTAGTATTGCCAAAATTGACGGCAGCAATTTGGAATGGGTTATCAATCTCGATTCGGGAAGTCAGCAACAGCAGATCAAACTGCAACCTGGCAAGTACAAGTTGACCTACCGGTCGAAAAACAGCAAACAAGTCATTTACACCATGGAAAGAACCTTCAGCATTGCTTCGGGTTCTTCAACCAATCTTAAACTTTGATGAAGACATTTACCGTCCAAAACGAAAAAGACACACGCAGCGGCTTCGGTGCGGGATTATTGGAATTGGGACAATCCAACCCAAATGTGGTCGGGCTTTGTGCCGATTTAACGGGATCGCTCAAAATGGGTGATTTCCAAAAAGCATTCCCCGATCGTTTTTACCAATGCGGAGTAGCTGAGGCCAATATGATGGGTGTAGCAGCGGGTCTGACCATTGGTGGGAAAATTCCTTTCACCGGTACCTTTGCCAACTTTTCTACAGGACGGGTTTATGATCAGATCAGACAGTCTATTGCTTACTCGGGAAAAAACGTGAAGATCTGCGCCAGCCATGCCGGATTAACCCTGGGAGAAGATGGGGCAACACACCAGATTTTGGAGGATGTCGGTATGATGAAGATGCTTCCTGGCATGACGGTTATCAACCCATGTGACTTTAATCAAACCAAGGCTGCCACTATCGCGATAGCCGAACATGTGGGCCCTGTTTATCTCCGTTTCGGTCGACCAAAGGTTCCAAATTTCACCCCTGAGGACCAAAACTTCGAAATTGGAAAAGCACTCATGCTTTCAGAAGGAACGGATGTATCAATTTTCGCTACCGGCCATTTGGTATGGAAAGCGATAGAAGCAGGCCAGGCTTTGGCTGAAAAGGGAATTAGTGCCGAAGTAATGAATATCCATACGATTAAACCTTTGGACGAAGAGGCAGTCTTAAAGTCGGTGAAGAAAACGGGTTGTGCCGTTTCTGCGGAAGAGCACAATGTTTTTGGTGGGCTTGGAGAAAGTATTGCCTCTACCCTTACACGTAATCATCCTGCACCAATTGAAATGGTAGCGGTAAATGATTCATTCGGAGAAAGCGGCACACCTGCCCAGCTAATGACGAAGTACGGTATTGACACAGTCAATATCGTTGCGGCTGCCGAGAAGGTTTTGACTAGAAAGGGCTAAAGTTGGCCCGTTCACCGCATAATTTATGAAGCCGGAAGAGCGGGAAATAGTAAAAGGCCTTAAAAACCAACGCACTCGAGAAGCTGCGTTCAGGCAATTAATGGGTGTATATAAACGTCCCCTTTACGCTCATATTCGCAGTATGACGGGGAATCATGAAGATACGGATGACGCCCTCCAAAACACCTTTGTCAAGGTTTGGCGACACATCGATGGATTTAAAGGAGATTCAGCTCTTTATACGTGGCTATACCGTATTGCGACCAACGAGGCATTGACACTGATCAATCGCAACAAAAAGATGCATTCGGTCACCGTTGAGGACACGCATCGACAGACAAATTACGCAGAAGGGCCTTCAGGAGAAGAAATTAAAGAAAAACTCCAAGCAGCAATTTCCACCCTACCCGAAAAACAGCGTCAAGTATTTGAATGGAAGTACTTTGCCGAAATGAAATACGAGGAAATGGCGAATTTAACAGGGACGAGTATCGGTGGTCTGAAGGCGAGTTACTTTCATGCCGTTCGAAAAATTGAAGAATATCTAAAAGGAGATTAAACCATTTAAAGCAGTTATAGTCAAACAAACGATAGCGAAGCCAACTAAAAATGGACACAAACGATAAAAACGAAGAAGAATACCTAAAAGACTTAGCTCCGGGCTTATTCTCCAAGGATTTGGAGAAAGATCGTTCCGTGCCTGAAGGCTATTTCGATTCTATTGAGGAGAAGGTTTTGGCCAAAGTGGAAACGAATGCACCGGAATCCAGGGTTTTCAAGCTTATTAATTACAGGAATTTGGCTATCGCTGCCGGTGTCGCCATTTTGCTGGCTTTCCTTCCCACCTTGCGTACACTTTTGATGAACGAGACAGTGGAAATTGCAGAGGAAGTTGTCGATTGGGATTCGATTTCTGACGATGCGGCCACCTTATACTTATCTGGTGAATTTGACGAAGAAGAACTCTATTCAGAGTTGGATTGGTCAAATACCGAAACGTTTACCGAAGAAGATCTTTCAGAAGAGGCAATCATCGATTATTTAATGGAAGAGAATCTCGACGAACAATTACTTTACGAATCATTCTAATGTCATGAAAACGAAATCATTCATATCATTTTTAGTTATACTCCTGCCTTTTCTTGGATTTGGACAACCACCGAACGAGGCGGCCTTAAGCCCTGAGCAACGAGAAGAAATTGAAGGAATGAAAGTTGCCTATCTCACTTCAAAAATGGAATTGACAACTGAAGAGGCTCAAGTATTTTGGCCCGTTTATAATGCGTTTCGAGGAGAAATGGATACCCATAGAGAAAAGGGCAAGGAAAAGTTACAAGATTATCGCGCTAATCGAGAAACCATGGGTGAAGAAGAATTAATCACATACATGGACTATCGATTTATGCACCAGCGTGAAGCAATCGATATTGAGCAGAAGTACCAAAAACGCTTCTTGGAAGTACTACCAGCACAAAAAGTGGCCAAGCTCATTGAAGCTGAGGAAAGTTTTAAAAGGAATCTTCTGAGACGAGTAATGAAAGAGCGCGAAAGAGAGCGAAAGAGAGGAGGTGGATAAATTCCCGTTATGTACATTCGCCCCAATGTCTCTCCGAGATCGATTTCTCCATCTTCAGGCACAAACCTCGCCTTATCCAATAGGGATTGAAGTAAGTCATGCTGAAGGTTCGTTCATCTGCGATACCGATGGTAAGGCTTATCTGGATATGATTTCGGGGATTGCCGTAACCAATGTCGGACATCGCCACCCGACTGTGGTTAAAGCCATCCAAGACCAAGTAGATCGGTACCTCCATGTGATGCCTTACGGTGAGTTCATTCAGGAACCTCAGGTCAGACTGGCGGAAAAACTCAATCAACTACTTCCCGATCCGCTTTCAACCAGTTACTTCGTAAACAGCGGAACCGAAGCGATCGAAGCCTCTCTTAAGTTGGCAAAAAGATATACGGGGCGACAAAAAATCGTGTCCTGCTATGGTGCTTATCACGGATCTACTCATGGTTCGTTGAGCGTGTCGGGAAACGAAAAAAAGAAATACGCCTTCCGTCCATTACTGCCAGAGGTATATTTCATCCATCACAATCACGTAGAGGATCTCAAACTAATCGATGAAAAAACTGCTTGTGTGATTATCGAAACCGTTCAAGGTGATGCTGGGGTAAGAATTCCATCAAAGGAATACATGCAAGCCTTAAGAACGAGATGTAATGAAACGGGAGCCCTCTTAATCTTTGATGAAATTCAAGCGGGCTTTGGTCGAACGGGTAAATTCTTTGCATTTGAGCATTTCGAAGTTGTTCCTGACATTCTCGCCATCGCTAAAAGTATGGCAGGAGGAATGGCCATGGGTGCCTTTATCAGTTCCAAAGAGATTATGGCTTCTTTGAAAGAGGATCCCATCCTTGGACACATCACCACGTTTGGTGGTCATCCCGTCTGCTGTGCTGCGGCTTTGGGAAATATTAAAGCCATTGAAGAAGAGAGAATGGTTGAGACCTGTGAGGAAAAAGGAGCACTACTTGAATCTCTGTTGAGTCATCCTTCGATTGCGGAAATTCGTCGCATCGGGCTGATGTTTGCCATAGAATTCGAATCCGCCGACCTGGTGTATCAAATAGTCGACAAATGCCTCGAAAAAGGAGTAATTACCTTTTACTTTTTGTCCTGTCCTGAGAGTTTTCGATTAGCTCCTCCATTGAACATCTCAGACCGTGAAATTCGTGAAGCGGCTTCTAAAATTCAAGAGGCAATTCAAGAGGTAATCGATCAATAACTCCCCATAGAGAGCAGCACCAAGGTACAAGCTTCTTCTACTTCTATTCCTCGTGATTTCAACTCGTCACCGAACTCATCGTTCTCTGCTCCGGGATTAAAAATTACCCGATTGGGATTAAGGGACTTTATGTAGCTTTTCCAGCTTTCCTGATTTCGTGGCCCGACGTAAAGGGTAACGGTATCCACGTCGTCAAATTGGACATGATCTGTGTTAATCGCTACTCCATCAATTTCGCCGGTTCTCAATCCAACGGCTTCTACAGGATGTCCATTAGCTTTTAGCATCTCCACCGCACGATGAGAGTACCTAAGCGGATTGGGACTAGCGCCCACAACAACCGTTTTCTTTTTTGTTTTCAATCCTATTCTGTCTTTCGCTAATCAAACAGATTGCGAAGGTATAGGTTCTAATTACAAGAAATACTATATCGTTGGATCGTAAGAAAAGCTGCCTTCAGGAACGATGAATTGCCCTTCAGGCGTGCGAATCATCAAATAGAACTCTTTGCACAAAAAATTGATGTTGTGCCTAAAGCGTTCTTGATTGAAATAACATTCCCATGCATGAAATGCCAATCGCTTGATTGCATTCCAGCTATTCGTATTTAATCCTCCCGGACGAGGGAAAGAGTTGATGTATCGGTGTGCGTCAGATAAATTTTTCATGGTGTTATTTTTAAGTACACCTCAAAAATCTTTTGGCAGAACGTAATCTATTTACGCTCTACCAATATTTTGATTATCTGATACTTGAAAGAAATATAGAGGCGTTTTGTTCACGGGAGCCTCATCTTCATGTCTCTTAATGGTAGTTGCCAAGTCCACATTTTTCACCACCATAGGGTGGCCTATCTGACGCATAAAAGAGAACTCACCACCCACGGAATCCGTGATTACCTGATCAGCCAACCATTCTGCAATCTTATTTCGCTTCATACCTCGGTACGTACTCATTAAGAAGGAGTTAAACTGAGAATAAGTCATTCCGATAACGTATTCGCAACGTCGATTTCCACGTCGTTCTTTACATAACAAAAACAGTGGAGGATAACCTTCAGCATCGGGGTTGACAATCAAGCGATAAGCGGTAAGTTTCTGGAAGAAATAATTTTTGCCGTAAAGACTCTGTCCTAAATCAATCATAACTTTTTTTCGGCAATATCTTGGGGCTGAACGTAATCTATTTACGTTGCCTAAAGACAGACTAATCAATTACCTTTCGCGAAAAACACGCCATGAGATTTCTTTGGATCATTCTACTGTTTATCCCTTTATTCAGTCAGGCTCAATCACCTTTGGAAGTTGCACAAGCTCAGCTAGACGCTTACAACAATCAGGATATCGATGCCTTTGCGGCAGTTTTTGCCGAAGATGCCGAGGTATACAGGAATATTGGAGACACTATCCCCTCAATGGTTGGGCGTGACCAAATTCATCAACGATATGGTTCTATGTTTGAATCTAACCCCGACAATAAGTCTACGCTGATGGGGCGAATGGTCCAAGGAAACTTTGTATTCGACCACGAATACATTACGGGAAGAAATGAACCCTTTAAATTAATGGCAATCTACGAGGTTGAAGATGGTTTGATTGTCCGTTGTTGGTTCGCGCGTTGATCAACGGAGCTCCTGCAATCGGTCAAATACCTTCACTACCGCAGGACAGATTTCAGTGTTCTTCAGTGAGAGATTAAGGAGTTGTCCGAAGCGCTTCCGATTCGTATGAGGGTATTCACGACAGGCTTTTGGACGGCTCTCATAAACAGAACAATAGTTGTCATCTCCAAGAAAGGGGCATGGGGCGGAACGAAAAACATACTCACCGTCTGCATCCAATTGCATGTATTTTTCGATGACTTGGGCGGGACGTAATTTTAAATGAGACGCTAACCTATCTACATCCCTTTCTGACATTCCGGGGCTAGTGGTTCTGCAACAATTCGCACACTTTAAACAGTCAATTTCATCAAACACCTCATCGTGCGCATCACGAGCAACACTATCAAGAAGAGAAGGCTTGACTTGCTTCAGTTTTTGAACAAGCTTTTTATTCGCCTTTTTTTTATTCTTTCCCTCTTCCAGAATGGATTTGTATTCCATTCCACAAATTTAAAGCAATATGGATGCAAGAGAAATCAAATCAGATACGTCTGATTCTTATCTTAACCATGTGAAATACTTGTTCGAAATAATGATGTTCATTTGCACCGCCTTTTCGGTGTACGTTATTTGGGAATGGACGAGAATTGAATCTTTCGCTTGGGAGGATCACAAAAGCTTGGTAAACCTTTCAGCCGTGTGTTTCTGACTCTTGATTACATTTGGCTATCAACTAGTTCAAAAAAGAAAAACCCAAGAATAAGTGGATTCAGGAGAAATTAAACTTGGTTGTATTGCCTTCCCGATCGTTCCAGGTCGCCGAGAACCAAACGACCGCAGTGAAATGGTTACTCAACTTCTTTTCGGTGAGAATTACAAGGTTCTGGAGGAAAACAAAAAATGGATTCTGATTCGAAATGAATTAGACAAATACGAATGCTGGATTGATCGAAAACAACATACAGAAGTTGCAAATTCCATTGATTTAAACGAGACTTTGAAATCACCTCTATCTTCAATCGAATGTAACGGTGAGTTTCATCAAATCCCAATGGGCTCACATGCAGTGAAAGGGAAATTCGCCATTGGAGGCATAGAATATAGCTTCCATTTGAATGAATCAAGTACCGACAAGAATCCACTGGATTTTGGAAAAGAACTTCTCGGCGCTCCCTACTTATGGGGTGGCAAATCCATCTTAGGAGTAGACTGTTCAGGTTTAGCACAAGTTGCATTCTCCTGTGCGGGAATCCAGTTACCCAGGGATGCCTATCAACAAGCAGAATATGGTGAAACTGTGGACTTCATTGAAACGGCAAAACCAGGTGATCTCGCTTTTTTTGATAATGAAGAAGGTAGAATTACCCATGTTGGTATTCTCACGGGTGAAGGGACAATCCTCCATGCCAGTGGGTCAGTTCGAATTGAGAAAATAGATCACGAGGGGATTTTTGATGGTGAACGTTATACCCACTCGTTAAGAATTATTAAGCGATTGGCGATTTAACTAGAAATGGTTTAGCTTAGTGGAATCCCGAGTTGTACCAGTTTGATTTCTATCCTTCTTCAGATTCCCAAACAAGTTGACCCTGGTCATGGAGATCAATCAATTCACATGTGGGAGAACCCCGCATACATACTTCCCGTTGTTATTTTCGTTGCACTGGTTATCCTTTTTGCGTGGACCCGAAAAAAGAAGTAACTCTTCTCACTCGCAAACTGCATTAGTATACAACCAATAATCCATACTGATTGATACTGCCTCCAAAAACAATGCAGCTGCTATTCGCCCTCCTTCTGATTCCTTTGATACAAAATGCACATTTGGTGAAACTCCTCCTGGAAACGCGCTAGGTACCTCTGGGCTGAAATAGATAAAATCTTCCTTGAATTCAGCCTCCAATTTATGCTCAGTTCCGTGCTGATCAAGGTAGATCAAATCTATTTCAAAAGATCTCCCTTCTCCTCCAAAGGCTCTC
>CAZWQX010000034.1:0-27851 GCA_964635965.1 uncultured Cryomorphaceae bacterium | reverse complement strand
GCTCAGCGTTTTGATTTGAACTTCATGGGAGAAGAGCTTGTTTGGTTCTTGGCAGGTGTATTTTTGGGGAAGTTGATCGCGCTCACCGTATTTGGGCTCTTAAGCACTTACCTCAAAACAAGATTGAAAACAAGTTGTAACCTCATCAATAAATTTATGGGCACGGTATTGCTGCTTATAGGGCTATTCCAAGCCTTTAAATTCTTCTTTTAATCAAACCACATGGCTACCAAACGACTGTCGAAAAAGAAGAAGATCATTGTATTCATAGGAGTTTTAGCTCTTCTCATTGTTGGAGGAATTGGGTTCATGATCAATAAAATGAGTTCTATGGGGGCAGACAGCGTTTTGACTGAGCTTGACGAGGCCGCCATCCCCTATTCTTTTGGAAAGGTAGGCTTTGAAAAAGATTCGGTGCACTACCTCAGGTCCGGAAATGAGAGTGGTGATAAACTCCTCCTCATTCATGGCTCCCCCGGTGACTGGTCTGCTTGGGTAAACGTGATCAAAAGTGAAGCAATACGCTCCAAGTTTGATATCGTTGCAATAGATCGAGTCGGATATGGAGGTACCACGCACCCTGCATCAGGAAGCCTGGAAATACAGGCAAATGCAGCTATTGCCGTTGCCGGCGAGTTGTGGAACGAAAATGAGTATATCGTTGTGGGCCACTCTTATGGTGGAGCGGTCAGTGAAAGTGTCGCCATTCACGACTCTTCACACGTCAAAGGCCTTCTTATAGTCGCGGGTACGATAAGTCCTTCCCATCAAGCACCGAGATGGTATAACAAGTTCGCCGACTGGACAATGGTGAACGCAGTGTTGCCTGAAGACTTCAGGTCTAGTAATATTGAAATGATGCAGCTTCCAATTGAATTAGAACTCAATGAAAAAACAATACCTCATTTAAACCAGAAGAAAATTATCATTCACGGTCGAAAAGATATGCTCGTACCTATAGAATCAATCGACTATGCTAAAGAGCATTTCACAAATACCTCCTTTGCCATTAATGATACGCTAAACCATTTTATTCCCTGGAGCAAACCTGAATTGATCATCGACGCAATCGGAGTCCTGAATAAACGATCGATCTACTGAAAAAGGAATAGCCTTTTCCGAATTACACCAAGGTCACATCCGTGCTCACTTCCAAAAGTGCAGGGCCTTTGTATTGAAAAAGCTCTTCCATGGCTTTTTCCAGTTGATCTCTTGAATTGACTTTTATTCCAAGTCCACCACAGCTATTGGCAAAGTCAGCGAAGTCGGGATTTCTCAAATCCGTGGCCCATTTATCCCAGCCTCCTGCTCTCTGCTCCTTGCTAATCTTTCCCAACTCGTTATTGTTCAGTACAATCACTTTTACGTGCATACCGTACTTTACCAGTGTTGTGAACTCAGCCAAGTACTGAGATAAACCTCCGTCGCCAGCCACGGCAATGATTTGACGGCTATTTTCTACTGCCGCCCACGCACCCATTGAAGCAGGAAGGGCAAAGCCTATCGATCCCAAATAGCCTGACATGAGGAAAGTCTGGTTTTTGGATTCAAAATAACGACCGAATGAATAAGCATTATTACCTACATCAACACACATTATTGCATCCTCATTCGCGTGCCGGGTAAGCGATTCAAAAACGGCTATTGAGCTTACTCCATGCCCCGTCTCCTCTCCCAGTCTTCTTTCCTTTTCCTTTCTCCAGATATCCCATCTCACTGCAATTTCAGGCGCTTGATCAACCTTTCCCGTAGATAATTCTTCATTGATTTCAGTAAGCATATCAACGGTTCGACTGATTTCTCCGAAAACGCCCACATCAATAGAGTGAAATTTTGCAATGGCCAGCGGGTCGAAATCAATTTGAATAATAGGCTTCTTTGGTGTGATTCCCGTATGATTAGAAAATGATGAACCAATAACCAAGAGTAAATCAGCCTCATTCATGAAATAGGAGGCAATCGGTGTTCCGCTTCTTCCCAGCACCCCACAGCCTAATCGGTGCGTATCAGAAATTTGTCCTTTTCCTTTAAAGGTTGTCATCACCGCACAATTAAGCTTTTCGGCAAAGGCGGTAATCGCGTTCATATGGAATCTCGCACCATGACCAACTATAATTACAGGACGCTTGGCTTTTTTGATTAAATCAGCTGCTTGATTAAACGAATCAATCGGTGGTGCAATGCTCATCTCAGTCATGCGACCACTTGGTGACTTGGCCTTATTACCGCCCGAAGGAAGTACTTGAACCTGATCGGGAAAAGTGAGGTGAGAAACATCTCTCCTGATAATCGCATGCTTAATTGCCAAAGTCATCAGCTCTCCGTGTCGACTGGTTTGCTCCACGCGTTGGTTGAACTCAGCCACTGTTTGAAAGGCACGAACCAAATCGACCTCTTGAAAATTACCCGTCCCGACTACCTGTGTTGCGACCTGTCCTGTCAAAGCGAGTATTGGCGCTCGATCGACTTTTGCATCCCAAAGTCCCGTGTACATATTGGTGCTTCCGGGTCCTGCGATGGCAAAACAAGCTGCGGGTTTTCCGGTAAGCTTTCCGTATGCCGAAGCGGCAAACGAAGCTGCTCCTTCATGACGAATACCAAAGAACTTAAGATTGCCCTTTTCTTCTTGGCGCATGAAGGCATCTGCAACTCCCAAATTTGAATGCCCCACCATGCCAAAAACACGGTTTACTCCCCAGTTGATCATCGTTTCAATCATCAGATCCGAGACGGTTTCTTCGTGAGGTGGTTCCTCCTCCATTCCTACAAAGAGGGCGCCACCCTCTTCCTTAAGGGCAAAGGTTTCTAATCCATCATCAAAATCTGCCGAATCTCCACCATGTGGACAAAAATCCCAGCCATGCCAAGGACAGCGTAGCAATCCGTTTTCGATGGAACCTTCGCCAAGCGGACCTCCTTGGTGAGGACATTTGTTGGTCATTACCGTGTACTTCCCTTTCCAATGGGTCAAGCACAAGTCTTGATGAGCAGCTGTAACCGTCATTACCCTACCCTCTTTTAATTCGTTTTTATCGTCGAGGATTTTATGCCATACTAGATTGCCGTCGCCCATAAATGATGTCTTTTAATTGGTGAGTACGCGTTTAATTAGAGGTATAGGTGATCAGATTCGGGTTGATGTAGGCAATCCTCCACCCATTTCGTTCTTCAACTTCCGCGGTGACCACAATTGGTTCTGCAAAGTATTCAAGTATTTGTTGATTGATGTCTTCACCATCCATACCCTTCAATACGTAGTAGGTATTTTTTGCTCCGTCAGAAACCCTTAAAACCGGTTCAATACCCCCACTCACACAGCGAATAGCACAGCTCTTATGCACCTTTCCTTCGGCGGGTTTCATAACTCCAAACCAACATTTGGGATCAAGTATCTCTCCTTCCAGAGTGACTTCTGATTTCGAGCCTCCATGTTCTGCAGAGTAGGTTTCAGAATCAAAAGAGAGCAAGGAGTTCTCTTTCTCAGTGAGCTCAATGAGCGTTTTGCCATCTCCATAAATCAGCGTACCCCGAATCTTCACTTTATGTCCGTCCAATCCCATTGGGTCTTTCAAGAAAGTCTTTGCACCATTTTTTCCATAACCTACCAGCAGTGCAGATGTCTCTTCTCCCATCGGAGACTCGTCCATATCCATGACCAGAACAGGAAATGGCGTAGTGAATAGCGTCCCTGAAAATTCCTTAACATCACCTAATTCAAATCGGTGATCATTGAATGGCTTCACGAATGCAACCAAGAGTAAAACGAGTAATGGAATACCGATGAATACGGGTATGAGCAAACGACGAAGTGCCCGTCTATTTCCTTGAGGTGTAATTTCATCCCAGCCTATGAAAAAGTCCTTTTCACTCATCCTGCCATAATTGAGGATTCAACAAATGTTCCTTCGGGTTTTGGGTCGGGGTTCACCCAAACCACTCCATTGACAATTCGCGTTTCATAAGTCTCCAACTTCTCATCAAAAGGAGGTGGTGATTGACCATTCTCGGGAAGGTACTGGTAGCCATGCCAAGGGCAAGTGATACAGCCGTCTACTACCTTTCCTTCTCCCAGTGGCCCCATTTGATGGCGACAAACATTATCTACCGCAGAAACCTTTCCATCATACCGAAAGACTGCGATACTTCGATTTTTAGCAAGGATAATTTTAGCTCTGTTTTCAGGAATCTCAGAAAACGAGGCTACTTCTACAACTCCTTTATTTAAAAGACCTATTGCCTGCCGGTCCTCTTTCTTGGTTTTAATTCCCGCAATGATGTGCAAGCTCGAAATAAGGACAAATCCTACAGTCCAAAGCCCCCAGTAAACAGGTTTACTTTCGTATTGCAAAATTCCGAGAGCAACATGCAACATGACCAATCCATAGGCAACATAAACAAGCATATGCAGAGACTTCCAGATTCGAGGAGAAAGATTCTTCAGCCAGAAATCATGGCTTGTAGCGGCCATTAAAAAGAAGATGATCAAAGCAAAAAACCCAAGAACTTGAAAAGGGAATTGACTGATGGTGTGGTATTTTTCGTTCGACAAAAAAACACTCAAAATAGGGTTGACATCCCCTAAGCTATGGAATTGAATGATCGAAAAAATGGAATGGATGGCGGCAAAAAGAAACATACTCACCCCCATATGCCTGCGATTGTATAAAAGTGGCAAATAAGCCCGATTCAATCTTGCCAAGGGACCAATCATCAGAATAAAGTGAAGAAGCACAACTGCAACTAAAGAACTAGCTCTGATGATCATTGTCTCAGGAGTAATCAGTGGATCCAGAATCAAGTGGATTCCAATAAATGAGACAATTAATAGAAGAATACCGAGCCAGAGAAGACGGTCGTAGCGCTTCTTCTGCTTATTCCAAACGACAGGTGCGTATTGATTACTCATTTCAATAGAATTTTGAAAGTATGGCGATGGCCGCTACTATGGCAACAATCAAAATCCACATGGTTCTGTGGGTCCGACGCTGATTTTTGATCATGCTTTTCGCTGTTTTAACCAACGATTGAAAAAGATCACCCAAAAGACCATCATACCAGGGATAAGAAGCATTTTAAACCAAAAGCTACTTCCCTCAGCGGATGGATCTACTTTCTTCAGGCCTTTCCAAACGAAGAGGACGGAAAAGAGAAAACCGATAACGAGGTAGACACCAATAATTTGTAAAGCGATCATTTTTAGTGAGTTGGGTTCACACCGGCATATGGAATCCCCGTTAAACGGTGCATATCAAAATTAAAAGTCGACAAATCAGCACCGTTGAACTTATCTAAAGAGTCATGTCCACAAGAGCGAGCGATCACTTTCATAAGCTCGGTGGCTGCTTCAAAGAAGTTCTTGAGTTGCTTTGCAGACTGATCGATGATTATTCTACTCCGAAGGTTTTCCTTCATCGTAGCAATACCAACCGGGCAATTATTGGTGTTACAGGCGCGCATTCCCAAACATCCTATAGCTTGAATCGCAGCATTCGAAACTGCGATGGCATCTGCTCCCATCATCATTGCTTTGGCAAAATCTTCCGGCAATCGAAGCCCTCCGGTTATTACGAGGGTTATGTCTTGACGGTTAATGGAATCAAGGTGTTTACGGGCTCTGGCCAACGCCGGAATAGTGGGAACATTAATATTATCTCTCAATACAGTCGGTGCTGATCCCGTTCCGCCTCCTCTGCCATCGAGAATTATGTAATCGACCCCAACTTCTATAGCAAAGTCTATATCTGCTTCAATTCGGCTAGCGGCGATTTTGAAGCCCACGGGTATTCCACCTGTTTTTTCTCTTACTTCTTCGGCAACTGATTTGAAATCAGCGGCAGTTTTTAAATCGGGAAATGCAGCTGGAGAAATGGCCGTTTGGCCTTCGGGTAATCCTCGAACCTCAGCAATCTCCTTCGTTACCTTATGCCCGGGAAGATGACCTCCCGTACCGGTTTTTGCACCTTGTCCGCCCTTGAAATGAAAGGCTTGAGCTCTTTTAACCTTGTCCCAGGAAAACCCGAATTTTCCGGAAGCCAGTTCATAGAAATACCTTGAGTTGGCTGCTTGTTCATCGGGGAGCATTCCTCCTTCTCCTGAACAAATTCCCGTTCCGGCCATCTCGGCACCCTTTGCCAAAGATATTTTGGCCTCACGAGATAATGCACCAAAGCTCATGTCTGAGACAAAAATTGGCAGATCAAGATGAAGTGGCTTTTTCGCGTTTGGCCCAATTACCGTTTTCGTATTCACCTCTTCTTCATCGAGCAAGGGGCGATAAGCGAGTTGAGCCGGTAAAAACTGGATGTCACTCCACTTTGGTAGTGTATTTCGGTCAACACCCATGGCTTCTGACGGACCGTGATGTCCGTATTTCTTCAGTCCATTCTTTGCCAATTCTTGGATGTAGCGGGTATATGGTTCTGTTTCCTCCGGATGCGTATCCGCATACGCTCCCAAATATTCATCTCTGTTAAATGGTTGAGGGTGCTCTGTTAGGTAAGATTCAATCTCAGACTCATCCAACCAGATGTATCCTTCCCGAATTTCAACTGAAAACTTATGCAGAAACTCGGAATTGTTGTATTCGCTTACGCCCGTATCAAAACGATAATCCCAACCATGGACTCCACAAATCAGATTCTCACCATCAATATGTCCATCCCCAAGAAGTGCCCCTCTATGAAGACACCGGCCGTATAAAACCGAGACATTGTCATCGTACTTGATGTATACCAAATCGAGCCCATTGGCCAGGTAATGCCTGGGTTTTCGATCTTCAAGACTGTTTAGAGATAAGGTCTTCAGGTTGTTCATTGGTTACTTTGAGATTTGGTCTATGAATGGTTCTAATGTTGGATTCTGATTTATTGATGCTGGTATCCTTTCGCTTGACCTTGCTTTAATTCGATTGGATTTTAGATTGTGAGATGCGATTCTGAACATTTCTTTGTGGTACTTAAGCATCTCTCGCTGAGCGAAGAAAAATCCGTATTTCTCATCATAAATATGAATAGGCTCGCTAAAAGAATCATTCACTTCAATGATCTTGAAATTCCTACCTAATTGTAAATCTTCCCATGACTCAAAACGAAGGTCAAATCGGCCATAATAAAACCCAGGAATAGAATTAGCAAGAGAATCAATTTTCTCAGCCAGCTCACTGGAAATGAGTTCTGACCTATCTATAAATTTCGTTCCTCTGTTATGGCTTCCGATCTCCTCCAGAATAACCGCTTCACCTTTCTTGGGAACATATGTGAAGTCCATTATTTTGCGCAGACGACCATACTGTATCAAGGCTCGTGGATATTCGGATATAAGATCATTTAGATTTCGAAGACCATCACCTTTTACTTCCAGAAACTTCTTTTCGGTTATGGAAGTGATTCTTCCCCTTTTCGATATTGGATCCTTTATATAGAAGACTCCTGCTTCCAATGGGAAGTCAATAAACTCCTGTATCAATACAAAGCCATCAGCCTTATTCAAGTAAGTTCTCAGGGACGTGACATCGTAAATCTTTTCAACCCCTATTCCGCGGTATCCATTGTCTGGCTTCGCAATTATTGGAAATTCGATCCCTGATTCTTTCATTTTATCCAAAACCTCCTTGATTTCAGGATTGACAAACTTCAAGGTTACGGGATAACTGTGAACGGGGAGCATGTCATAAAGCAAAGACTTGCTTGATGTTATTTTCTCTTTCCCTACCAAACTTGGATTGGCAAAACGAAAGACATAAGGGTTTCGATGTCTAATAGCCTTGTAGACCCAGAGTGGAGAAACAGAAATGTAAAAAGTCCACATGGGCCAATACTCAGGATGTTTCAGCTTGTGAACGAATATTTTAAACCGTGAACGCATTAATCTTTTTCGATTTCTTGGAAGGTAGATCTTCATACATCAATTCAATGCGATTAAGCTCGCATACAGCCTGGCAAATTGATTGCGTTCTAATACCTGATTTGCGATTAATCACCAATCCGTTTTCTTGATCCTCTTCATTTGTATACTTATGGAAATCCAATATTGAATCCTCAGAAACATCTCTGAATTGGAGAAAATTCTGAAACCAGTGATGTCTTTGATCACGAACAGCCTCTGAATATAACGTGGAACTCGACCAAAAATGGGAAGTTTGGGCGCTAAGTCTTTGTTTGTTCTTCTCGCTACCATTCCATCGGAGCTGAGAGAGTTCACCATTGAAAAACAAGACCATGGTAAAGGGTTCGATCTTATCTAGGTCTATACCTTCCCACAGAGATTCGGGATTATCTGATGATGCCATCTCCAGAACGATGAGTCCTCGGCTTTTACGGTATGGAGGATTGGGTTCGTGCTTTTCTTCGGCGCCGTTCAAAAGAACAACTACAGCTTTGTCTTGCTGGATGGCAAACCAAGTTCCACCACCTTGAGGATCTTTTGGAAACAGCAATTGCTTTCCATTTACCAAACTCACTTTTGGAAATAAGGCCGTAGCTCTTGAGCTATGTTCATCACGATTTGATGTAATGACAGCTCGATCTTCTAATGGAATAAAACTAACCGTACACATGTTCTTTGTGGGCAACGGTTGATGGAGAAACCCCGAAAGTATCTGAAACCAAGCCTTCCTTGTTCAGCTGTTTAAGGCCAACTCTTATCAACGCCTCGTGATGAATACAATGATCAAAATTGAACCACAGTTCTCGGAAATAACTGGTATCAATTAATCCCGCCGATTCATGAATGATCGTATGAAGTTTTAAAAACTTGTCTTCCTTATGGAGTTCTTCCATAATCCCGTTGACAACTTCCAAGGCAATAACGGGAACGGTCTGTATTCTTTCGTCTCTTTCTCTAGCGTCATAGTTGACAACCCCCGATTCATAGTCGTTGATTAAACAACCAAATAACTCTATGATATGGCGGCAGTGGGCGCCGATGGATCCTCCGCTAAGTGCCGATATAGGTGTGGTGTATTCTTCCGCTGATAAACTATTTATGAGTTGAGCTAATCGTGAAAGTTCTTCTTTAATCTGGAGTTGAATCATTGTAACGAATCGTCAGGTATTAATAGATGTAGCGTGAGGTTGTGGAAGCGCCAATTTAACCTTCTTGAAGAATTTTTTCCCAATGAATATCGGCCTTTCTTTTTAATTCGGTTTCATTCTTGTTCCAAGTCTTCAAAGTATTGTTGAAATACTTGTTGTAGAAAAGATAGAGTTGATTATCGATGATCTTGAAAGTTTCAGGATTAACTTCAACCTTTTCGCCATTTTCCCCCATCGCATAAGCACACCAACCTCCGTATTCGGGTAAGTAAGCATCCGGGTTCTTCGTAAACTTTGTCTTGTTGACCGAATTCAAGAAGTGGTAATTGACACCATTGTGTTCAACTTCTATTGAAGGCTCACCAAGTTGAGGGGTGCCGTCAAAGTAAGAAACGGGATCATAACCTTCCATTCCTATGTTCTCTCGGACATTAATGTGTTTAGTCGGAACTTCCTGACCATAGGTCATCATCCCCCAAAAAGTCAGTATCAGAAATAAGAGTGTTTTCATATTCTATCCTTCTTTGAAAACAAAGATGACAGGACGACAGAATGTGAAATGTCAGAAAGATTACAATTAACGAACGTTTCTTAGCTTTTTAAGGTTTTTTATGAACCAAGTCTTTCTATCATAATCAATTAATCCCTCACTTTTCAATTCATTTAGCAATGAGGTGCAAGTTTGGCGTTTGGTACAAATAACCTGAGATAAATCGTTTTGGGTTAGGTAATTCTCCACTTCAATAACATCATCTTTCTGAATACCTTCCCTTTGGGCCCAATCAGCGAGAAAACCTGCTAGTCTTGACTTGGCTGACTTGAAAAAGAGATTATTGTAGTTGTTTGCAATTCGTTTGTAGCGCAATCCGATGAACTTGGAATATTTGAGAGCAAGGTCTGGCTTTCGCAACATAAGCTCCTCAAAATCTGACTTTAAAAAACTACAAATCACTACGCGGTCTGTCAATGCAACTGCGTATTCTTCCGTATTCTGGGCTTCTTCAAGAGAGAACTGACCAAAAAGATCTCCTTTCCTCAAAATGTGATGTATCACCTCCTCGCCATCTTCATTGGTGCTGATAATCTTAATTGCTCCTTTTTTCAAGAAGAAGATTCGGGGTTCTTCAATATCAGAGAAGAAAATCATATCCCCCTTTTGGGCTTTTTTGAAGCCAACGATTATACACAGCTGCTTGATATCACGATTCGATACTTCTCTGAAAAAATCGTGATTCCTCAGATACCAAAAGGGAGGCTCGTATTCTTTTTCTTCGGTCATGATAGTGAGGTGAAGTCTAAACTAGCTCGCTGCCCTGCTACCTACAAGAGCAATGCCTACAATTAAAAACATCTACAAGAAGCCCAGGTAATAATTACTCGCTTCGCGCATAAAATCACGAAGAAGGTTGAGATTCAACCCTGGAGCTTCCAAAACTGCGCCGCACCACTCCGGAGTTTCAATGATCCTGCCGGGAGATACTGTCATAGGTCTATCCTCAGGCCAATGTGTACTTCCATTAAAAAATGCCGTGTAATAGAAATAAGCCGCATCCACCAGTTCATCTCGCATTGCCAGACCAAAGCCAATAGAAATCTCGTTGTTCAAATGAACATAAATACCCGTATCGAAGTGATGGGGCCAAATCCTTACTTCTTCCCTCACCTGAAAGTGGGCTTGAACTTGATGACAGGCATAGCTGGCTAGGGCGCGAATATCCGTCCAGTTCTCAAAATCATCCAAGGCCAAATTCGCAAATGGAACTTCTTTAGAATCATACTCCGGAATCTCATAATGCATAGAATCCAAGAGACCCTTGGTTTTAAACCCAATTTCAGAAAGCGCGTGTTGCAATTCAGCCTCAATCTGTGGTAAGGTCTTTCCCAGACAAACAACTTCCAACTCCCTGCGATACGATTCATCCAATAGAACGAAAGAAAGTGGATTGAGCTCTAAACTAAGGATATGCCGCATATTGGTTTGCTGAGTCCAACGACTGAACAAGCGGCGGTTTATCGGACCATACCCGATATTGGTATGACTGTCATCTTCCTTAAAGGGAACGTATGTTCTATTGAACTTGGCGAGAACCTGAGCGAGTTGATGAAGACGTTGATCGGTTTCTTGGTAAGACATTATTTGTCAAATTAAGAGCTGCCAAAATACAAACTGGAAGAAGAAAAGCGGGTTTTGAGTGTTTGCTTCTTAATTTAAAAAAGGCTCTGGTCGATTTACAAAAACTTTCATGGAAGCAGGTTGTTTCAGTGGATATGACGATAAGACTTTCACTACTTCTGGTTATCATTTTGTGTTCGTGCAACCCGTTTATTACGAAACACGACTTGTACGAGCCTTTAGCGAGCCTGGAGAAAGACGAGCCGGTTCATTTAAAGAATTCACTGGAGTGGTGGTATTTTACGGGACACCTTGAAGGTGAAGATGGAAATACCTACGGAATTGAATATGTCTTTTTCCATTTTACCACTTTCGGAGGAAGGAGCAATTACATGATCAATTTTGCATTGAGTAATCCTCAGAACAACGAGTTCTACTACGATTACGATTTTTTCGGATCGTCAAAAACTCCCGAAGCAGGGGTGCTACCCTTGGATTTAGTGAAAGGACCTTACTCGCTTAAAGGTCAAAACGGTTCTTATTTCTTAAATGCTGAAATGCAAAACAATTCAATTGGGATCAATTTGAATACTGTTCCTACTCGTGAAGCCGTTTTTCAGAATGGAACCGGATATGAACAATATGGAGACCTGACATCCGCAGGATATTATTCATTCCCCAGACTCGATACCCAAGGTGAGGTCATAATAAATGACACGTCTGTGAAAGTTAAAGGTGAACTCTGGTATGACAGGCAATGGAATTGTGGAAGCAACTTGATCAATGGTAAGGTCAGCTGGGACTGGATGTCGGTTCAGTTCAATGAAGACAAAGAGGAGCTCATGGTTTACCGAGTAGAAGACAGGAAAAAAGAAGTTGAGATATACGGAGGGAGCTTTCACAAGTCGAATGGAGAGATTGTGGATTTAGAAGACGGAGAACTCTCTATGACTCCTGTTTCTTACTGGGAAAGCCCTGACTCGAAGCGCCAGTACCCTTACAAATGGCGTGTTCAAATACCTAGTCTTGAAATTGATATTGAGGTAGAGGCGAGTTTCCCACATCAAGAACTAATACTCAATCGAATGGGTTTTAAGCTACCCTATTGGGAAGGAATGTGCGAAGTCAAAGGCACAAGAGAGGGAGCTGAAATAACGGGTGATGCTTATTTGGAAATGACCAATAAGGGGAAAAAACTACCACCAATGGTTATAGAGGAAGCTACTCCTCAAGAGATGCAAACACAAAAATAAATTCCAAAGCCTCAATTTGGATTCCAACTAATTCCCTGGCCGCACTGATAGTCTAAACAGTTTGACCCTTCAGAAATCAGGAACACCTAGACCATCATTCCGCTGCTTCTAATATATCCTACGCAGAAGTAGGATAAGGTTCATTTTCATAAGAAATAGAATATGTATCGTCCAATTGGACGATGTGCTATCCCCCGCCGGCGGGGGATAATGTAGCAACTAAGTACTATTCACGTTTCTCGAAAAGAAAAGTATTCTCATTCCCATCGCCAGAAATAACAGCCGATAGACCGAATTTGGTCCTCATGTAGTGAATTTGCTTAGGAAATTCATTATCTGGATTCTCCACCACAAAAGAACTGTCGGTTGATGCATTCATTCGGAAGAAAACCGGGCCTCCATCCCCTACACCCCTAACCTCGAGTCGGTCGCCTTCTACCAGCGTTAAGTCTTCCTTAAACACGGTGTCGCCATTCACCAACGTGCAGCCAATACCAACAAGGGTTGAATCGTTGAGGCGTTTCCAAGTTTCATAGGTCTGTTGACCTTCCGAATCGTTTGTTCGAATCCAATCACCCAAAAGCCAGTCATGGGTGACACCTGCATCTTTAACCTCTTCAGTTGAATTGCAGGACACCGCCAGAATTGCAACTGTACCCAGAGTCGCGACAAAATGAAATCGTTTCATGAAAAGAGGTGGTTTTGGTGATCATTCGAATATCCGAAGTAAAATCCAATGATTTCTGAAAGAAATTGATTCTGGTTCGATTTTAACATAATCATTCTCAAACGGATGAATATTTCGTTTAGATTCGAAATCTAATCTACTCTACTATGAATACTTCAAAAACTCTCGTTCTTCTACTCATTGTCTTTTTCACCGTTTCAATTCAGTCCTGTTCCACATCTGAAGGTTCTGAGCAAAAATCAGAATCTGAAGAAGTAGCATCGGAAATAGAAGAAATGACCGAGCCAGAACTCTGGCATATTCACGAAGACGGGTTTGGAGAAGTCTATTTGAGGGCAGTGAAAGAGATGGATCATGAAGGAGAAAAAATCAAAAAGATGGAACCCATTTCACATGGAGTTTTCGTCGAAAAGATTGAAGCCCATCCAATCGAGCCAACACCACATGAGATTCATATTGCCGAGATGGTAGTTCCTATTCAGGAAACGGAAACTCTGGTGGCCTACAATGAAAAGGGGAAACAAAAAGGGGTAGTTCAAGTAATTCACGATTCGCAAACAGGCGAAATAATTAATGTCGCTTTCATGGATAAGCACCATAAGGATGAGTACGACGTTTCTACTGGAATGACCGCCAAAGAAGTTAAGCGACTTCGAAAAGACATGAAGCACATGATGCATCGCGGAGTCTACTTCCTTTACTCGGATGTATCAAATGTTATGTACGTCTTAGCCGTAGAAGACGAAACTACCGGTGAGGTTATGACTGAAGCACAGATGGACGAAATGGTGGTGCAAGCAATAATCTGGAAAGACAAGAAGCACCACAGCGACATGGTGGCAATGGAGGTTGTTGAGAAGTAAAACTCTGATTGCGACTTATTAATTCTCTGCGGCTTTTCTATTCTGATAGAATCTCAACCTAAGGCTTCAGGCTGCAAGCTATCGGCCGCAAGCTTGTCTGACAGCTCAAGAACAGAATTTGGAGCTAGCATCCTACCCCAAGTAAATCACATTCCACATTCTTAATTCATAATTTTTAATTGAAATCATTTGTATGTACAAACATTTTGAATACCTTTGACCCGTCATGGAGAAATCACCATCCACATATTGCGGTTGTTTAACCTACTCAGTCAATGCTTTGGCCAGAGTTATGAGCAAAATGGCTGACGAAGAGTTTGCCTCGGTCGGTTTAACGTCTTCCTATGCATTCTTGGTTATGACAGTTAACAAGAAACCGGGAGTCAATCCAAAGGAAATAGCGGAAGAACTTCAGTTAACGCCCTCTACTGTTACAAGACTTATTGAAAAAATGGAGGTTAGGGGCTTAATTGAAAGACAACAATGTGGAAGAACTACTGAGGTGTACCCTACCCCTGCAGGTATGAAACTCAACACGGAAATTAAAGCAGCCTGGGCAAGACTAGCGGAACGATCCAACGATATCTTAGGAAAGGAAAAGAGTGCTGAGCTTACAATGGCAATTGGAGAGGCGATTCAGAAGTTTGAATAAAATTTTTTCATGACTTATAATTGTATGTACAAACAAAAACCTAGAAAGAATAAATGAAACGAATTGGAATCTTAGGATCGGGAGTTGTAGGCAAAACGTTGGCAGCCGGATACACCAAAAAGGGATACGAAGTGAAAATCGGAACACGAGATCCACAGAAGTTGAGTGAGTGGGCTCAAGGAGACGGACAGGGAGTATCAACCGGATCTTTCAGCGAAGTAGCTGAATTCGGAGAACTAATCATTCTCGCGGTGAAAGGAACCGCGGCTGAGAGTGTTCTGGAAGCTATCTCCCCTGCCCTGATTGAAGGAAAAACAATCATGGATGCTACAAATCCGATTTCAAATGAAACACCGGAAAATGGAGTGTTGAGATTCTTCACCGATCAGAACGGTTCTTTAATGGAAGATCTTCAACGCGCCTTTCCTAAAGCAAATTTTGTAAAAGCATTTAACAGCGTAGGAAGTCACTTTATGGTGAATCCGGGATTCGCCGAAACCCCTACGATGTTTATCTGTGGAAACAATGAAAACGCTAGATCAGTCGTTCGAAAACTAGTCGAAGAATTGGGCTGGGAAGTAGAAGACATGGGTATGGCAGAAGCAGCCAGGGCAATTGAACCCCTTTGTATGCTGTGGTGTATACCCGGATTTAGAGAAAACAAATGGGCGCATGCCTTCAAACTTTTAAAAGCAAATAACTAACCCTTTAAAACAACAAAAACAAGATGAAAAAGAAAGTATTAATTACAGGAGGAAGTAGCGGATTCGGAGCACTAATGGTAAAGTCATTAATCGATGATGGACATACCGTTACTGCCAGTATGCGCGGTGTAGAAGGAAAGAACAAAGCAAGTGCGGAAGAAATGAGCGCTCTGGGAGCACATGTGGTAGAAATTGACGTGACGAGCGATGATAGCGTGAACTCAGGAGTTCAAGAAGCCATTGACAAGATGGGTGGATTGGATGTAGTAGTAAACAATGCGGGTATTGGTGTTCTTGGAATTCAAGAGCAATTTGATACCGAGGAAATGCAAAAACTCTTTGATGTAAATGTGTTTGGCGTTCAGCGAGTAAATCGTGCCGCAATTCCTCATATGAGAGCTCAAAGTTCGGGATTGCTTATCCAAATCAGCAGTTTGTTAGGTAGAATCAACTTGCCATTCTACAGTCCTTACAACGCCTCTAAGTGGGCGGTTGAAGCGCTGGCAGAAGGATACCGTCTCGAGCTATCGGGATTCGGAGTTGACTCGGTAATCGTTGAACCCGGAGGATTTCCTACCAACTTCTTCGATAACTTAATCTTCCCGAAAGACAAGTCAACTGATGCTCAGTACGGACCAATGGCAGATGCGCCAAAGCAAATGTTCGACAGCTTTGAAGGAGCATTGGCGCAAAACCCTGAGCAGAAACCACAAATGGTGGCTGATGCAGTGCTCAACTTGGTGAACACTCCTGCGGGAGATCGTCCGGTAAGAACTGTAGTTGACAAAATGGGAATGGGAGATCACATCGGACCTTACAACGAACACTTGGATAAAATCCACGAAGGAATCCTTGGTGCATTTGGCATGGGTGATATGCTCAAGCTAAATGTTGGAGAGACAGCCTAATCGTCTCATTACTTACAAACAGAAAAGGCTCCGCAATTGCGGAGCCTTTTTCTTGTTTAGAATCTTTGATGTTAGTCACCCGACTCAGGTGATAAGTACTTGTAGACAAAGCCCGCGAGTATAGCTCCAACGATTGGTGCGGCCCAAAACAACCAAAGTTGTTCGACTGCCCAGTCTCCAACAAAAAGAGCCTGGCTAGTGCTACGCGCGGGATTTACCGATGTATTTGTAACAGGAATACTGATTAAATGAATTAACGTGAGACAGAGGCCAATTGCCAAACCCGCTATACCTGCAGGAGCTTTGGAATGTGTTGCACCGAGTATCACGATGAGAAACATAAAAGTCATGACAATCTCGCATACCAATGCCGCGATCATCCCATAATCGCCCGGTGAATGTTCTCCGAAGCCATTGGCAGCGAATCCACCCAATTCAAAACCAGGTTGGCCCGAAGCGATCATGTAGAGAATTCCTGCTCCTGCTGTGGCTCCAAGGACTTGTGCGATAATATAAGGCACTAATTCCTTCGAACTAAATCTTCCCCCTGCCCACAAGCCTATAGATACAGCAGGATTCAAATGACATCCTGAAACATGCCCAATGGCATATGCCATAGTCACTACGGTTAATCCAAAAGCGAGAGAAACGCCAACAAATCCGATTCCCAATTCAGGAAAGGCTGCCGCAAGTACAGCGCTACCGCAACCTCCAAGCACCAGCCAAAGGGTGCCGATAAATTCAGCAATTAGTTTTTTCATGATTGATTGTTTGGTTTAGGAACTAAAATAATTGGATTCAACTAATTATACCAAACCCGCAACCAAAACTTCTTAACGACTGATTAACAACCTCTTTGACATTTGGTCATGATCGGAAACAACCGAAACAACATATATTCCCACGGTTAGCTCACTTACATCGACTGTCAAGAGTGATGTGTTTTGGGGGAATATTTGCTCGATCACCACCCTACCCGTTATGTCCGATATTACAACAGTGGAGTTTTGAAGATTAGAGGACTTTAGGTTCAGGGTTAAGTGATTGTTTGCGGGATTTGGAAACAGATCAAACTCAACATCTAAAGATGAATCAAATCCTATTATTCCGCTTCCCAAGGTGGTGAATGAATCAAAGGCAGACCAAGGCCCACCGATGCTGAACGAACAACCGCACCGCACGCGCCAGTTGTATGTAGTTCCCAGTGAAAGTAAACTCGAAGGAACAGAATACTCACTGACATTATCAACGATGAGATCGACGGTTTGGGTAGGACCTCCGGCAGCCGCTGATCCGATTATGGGATTCCATCTCAGGATGACGCCTGATTCCGAAACTTCTGCATCAAGTCCGGTAACTGCAGGAAAAGGCAAAGAACAGGGGACGTCTCGAGAAAAGAAATAAGCCGCACCCGAATTCGATACAGGATCTCCGCCCAACGCATTTTCGTCTTCCAGCCGTGCACCCGCTATAATTGTTTGTCCGTCAATTCCTACTCCAATACCTAACTCATCGTTGGTAGAAGGCGGGAATTCAAAAGAGTCTCCCCGATCGTCGTGATTGATCTTTTGGGTTTCTCCCCACCCTGTGATAGGATCTTTGTAGAGCACGTATACTGCTCCTGCGTCAGTATAAGTTGGATCGCCATCTCCGCCCTTATCATGCCGATAAGCTCCAACAGCAGCGTAATCTCCATCAATTGCCACGCATTAACCGCGATGGGATTCCCGGGCTACAACGCCGTGGTTCCACCGTCAGCTAAGTCGGTGGCAAATTACCTTCAGGAGGAGGGTTATGTGAACTACTCCCTCGGTAAATGGGACCATACTCCGCTCTACGAAGTTTCTCAGGTTGGGCCTTTTGAGCGTTGGCCGAGTGACGAAGGATTTGATCATGGATACAACTTCATGGCAGCCGATGTGCACCAGTTTATTCCCGTAATGTGGGACGACCATCATCCCGAGCCGTATCGAAAGTCTAAACACTTGGATGCAGATCTTGCAGACAGAGCCATCCAGTGGATTACCGGGCATAAATCGCTCGATAGCGAACTTCCGTTTATGATGTTGTGGGCTTCCGGTTCGATGCACTCACCTCACCACGCACCTGATGAATTCCTGAATAAATACAAAGGAAAATTCGACATGGGTTGGGATGCAGCTCGTGAGCAAATTCTTGAGAACCAAATAAAAATGGGTATCGCTCCAGAGGGAACCAAGTTGACGGATCGTATTGATGAAATTCCGGCTTGGGATTCTCTCAATGACGAGGAGAAAATGCTCTATGCCCGTCAGATGGAAGTATTTGCAGGACAGATGGAGCACGTTGATTACCAAATTGGTCGGGTTGTAGAAACCCTGGAGAGAATAGGTGAGCTGGACAACACATTAATCATCGTTACTGCCGATAATGGGGCGAGTGGCGAAGGAGGACTGCAAGGGACCTTTAATGAGACCTACGTTTTAAATGGACTTCAGAGTTCGTTTGAAGACAATATGCAAAACCTGGATATCTGGGGTACTTGGGAATCTTACCCCCACTACCACGCAGGATGGGCGATGGCAGGAAATACACCTTTCCGCTACTTCAAACAATCGGAGCACCGAGGTGGTCAGCAAGATGCCTTGGTAATTTCGTGGCCGAATAAGATCAAGGCTCACGGCGAAATACGCGATCAATACCACCACATCAGTGATATCGCTCCGACAATCATGGAAGCCTGTGGTTTTGAAAGACCCGAAGAGTATCACGGGATTGAACAGCAGCCATTTACGGGAGTTCCGATGAATTACTCTTTTGACGATGCCGACGCTCCCAATGCCAAGAAACGCCAGTACTACGAGATGTTCGGTAATAGAGCTATTTGGGCTGATGGGTGGAAAGCAGTTACCATTCATGCAAACCGAATGCCTTGGGATATAAATAAAAGAGCTCCATTTGATGAAGATGTATGGGAGCTCTACCACGTAGCTGAAGACTTTTCTGAAAGCACCGACTTATCGGCGGAGAATCCCGAGAAACTGGAAGAACTGAAGAAGATCTTCGAAGAAGAGGCTTGGGAGAACAATGTTTACCCAATGTACGATGACATGCTGGCTCGTTTAAATAAGGTAAACTACGTTCTTTTTGGCGATCGCAAAGAATTCACTTATTACGCTCCGGGGGCGGTTCGTATCGCTGAGAAGGCTTCAGCACCTGTTAAAGGAAGATCACACATGATTGAAACAACCATCGATCTGGAAGGTGGTGAAGAAGGGGTAATCGTGGCTTGTGGAGGAATGACGGGAGGTTACTCCATGTACATTAGAGATGGCAAGCTGCACTACGACTATAACTTCCTCAATGGAGTTCACCATCACCTCACATCGCAGCCACTGCCAAAAGGTGTTACCGATCTTAAATTCAATTTTGAATTGGATACAGCCAACGTCGTTCCGGGACAGCCTTGGCCGGGAACAGGAAGTCTTTTTGTGAACGGTGAAAAAGTGGATGAGCAGTACTTCCCTACTACTCATATTTCAACCTATTCATTAGCGGAAACATTCGATACAGGAATGGATACGGGGACTCAGGTGGACCCAATCTACGAAGGAAGTCCCTATGAGTTTACGGGAACTTTGGACAGGGTAACCATTACTCTGACCGATTAATATTAGGATGAACCGGCATCAGGAAGGGGTACTTTTGGGAGTACCCCTTTTTTTCTTGAGTCTCGCTTTAATCTGAAAGCAAATAAAAGTGCTATAACAATAAAAATTCCTGAGCCTAACGCAAATACCGAAGTGCCCAAGTTGACGAAGAGCATCCCTCCCATTATCAGTCCAAGCATATTTGCTATACTTCCCATAGAACTGCCGTAACCTTGTATCGCACCTTGTTGACTGGGTTTACCCATTGTAGATAAAATAGTCAAGAAGCTCGCCCACATCAATCCATTCCCAAAGGCCATTAGGGTCGCTCCTCCATACAGAGCAAGCGTGTATTCGGTAGAAAGAACGAAGAACCCAATGGCCAATAAGGCTGCACCCAATAAAACCAAAGTTTGAGACTCAAACTTCTTGCTCATACGGGTGAGTACCGGTCCTTGCACAAATACCATCACCAAACTGAAATAGGCGTAAAAGAAACCGAGCTCGGCAACTTTCCATTCAAGTTCCATTCCCGCATAAACGGGAAAGGATGCATAGAAGAAACTGAATCCCAGGAAGGTCAAGAAATAAACGGCAAATAATCGAGGGATTCCGGGAACTCGAAGTATCGACTCCCACGTTTCTCTCTCTCCTGCTCCGTATTGCAACTCGCCGTCAACGTAGCAGTCTTTTACCTCCATTTGAAAAACCTTGCGAATATTTCTGAGACCGATTTTCCCTGTATCAACCACACAGGGAACGCTTTCTTTCAATCGGTTACGAATTACCCAAATAGCAATTAAGGAAATCAAAGCAGCGATAATCAAGGGAAACACTTCACCCATAGCCGTTGCTGCCAAAACTCCCGCAAAAGCCGGACCTACGACAAAGCCCAAACTGGTGGATGCTCCCATCCTACCGAAGTTTCTGCTTCTGTCTTCATCGGTAGAAACATCACTCATGTATGCGTTGGCCACCGAGATATTTCCACCGGTAAATCCGTCAAAAATTCTTGCTAAGAATACCACTGCCAAAGGAAGAGTGAAGACATATTTCCCCGTAACTTCCGATTCTTGACTCCACAAAACCGTGTCGGGTAAAAGAAAGGCCAGCAAAAAAAGAACCCATGCGAAGAAGGTTCCTACTTGTGATATGATCAGTACTTTTTTTCTGCCAATCTTGTCGGAAAGCTGTCCTAATAGCGGTGCACCCAGAAACTGAAAAAAGGGATACATCGCTCCCAAGATCCCATAAATAAAACCATTCCCACCGAAGTCTTCCACGATAAAAATCAGAATGGGAATGACCACGCTGTAGCCCAATACGCCAATAAAATTGACTAGAAGGATGGGGAATATTCCCGAACTGAAGAATGATTTGATTCGGGAGGAAAGTCCTGCCATCTAAGTCTGCTTACCAGTAGTTGAAATTGGCAACATATCCATCAGCAATCGGATCGTAAACGATCACAATCTCCCTTGTGATGTTCCAATTACCCGGTCTATAATAAAAAAGCTGTCGGGAAGTCTCGACATAGGCAATTTCCTCATCTTCGGTTACTCGAAGCAGAGAAAAAAGAATGGGTACTCCATTTTCTACATCGTCATAAGTAAAGAGTAAAGATTGGCCTTTTTGGATCGTCGAAAACTGGGGTAAAGCACCGCCTCCTTCAACATTCTTATCCAGTCGCACTACAAGCTCCTCATCATCGGGGAGCCCCGAAGTTGAGAGCATCTCAACTACAATATCAACGTTATCGATATTTAAGGTAGCAAACCACTGCTCACCGTCGCGGTCGTTACAATTGGGCGCCCTATAGTTTGCCGCATCATGGGCACAATTATGCGCCATGTAACCGGTAACATAGTTGGCCGTCACTACCCCACAATCATCGAGGATGCGTTGGTAGGCATTTTCCATAAAATCAGGATTGCAAGCGTTCTCCTGCATTTTGCCATACATGTGCTGTATGGAGTCATTACATTCCTCACAGACATCGTCTTCATCACAAGACTGCATCACCATCAAGCAAGCAGCCAAAACGAACAGTAGCCATTTGTGCATTTTCATCCTACCAGAATTCAAATTCGAGATCGTATAATTGAACCGACTCATCCCAAAAAAGTCTCACGTGTCGTATCGTCTCCCAATTGCCGGGACGATAGAAAAAAATCCGTTGGTCTTCACTTTCGTATAGATCACCGGAAAACACGTCAAATACGCTGAATCGAATCAATTCTCCATTATTGTTGTCATCGAACTCAAATTCCGTAGTCTCTCCTACTTTGAGAATAATCTCTTGCGTTTGACTATCGGAACCCAATGCCTTTTCTGCAACAATGCGCATATCTGTATTAAAGGGATCAATTGTTTCAAAAGTGAAAGTCATCTTCACACCGTCAATCGTCTCCTCAGAAAGTTGTCGTGCTCCACTTGTTTCCTGACAAGAAGGGAGGGAAGCATCGGGTTGATTGGAACAAATCCAGGCCAAATAACCCATGGAATAGTTCCCTAAGGTAATTCCGCATTCTTGCCTTAAAGCGGCAGATTCTGCAGGTAAGCTGTCAGGGTCACAAGCAACATCGGGAAGTCGGTTGTGCATTTCGGCGATGGCGGCCTCACAAGGTCCACAAAGGTCACCATCTTCATCGTCATTGCAAGAAGCAAAAAATGATAACAAGATTATTCCGAAAATCAGTTGTTTAATAGACATGGTCGAGATGATTGGAACCTTGCAATTTAATGAATTCTACAGGAAGAATCTACCCGTTCCGAGAGGGAAAAACTTCTTATTGCTTCCCTAATCGGTAATCCAATCCAACACGCCATTGAGATTTATCCAGTGTAGGAAGCTCCAAACCACTCAATGCCTGAAAGTATGAAAGCTTGAAATTAAGTCTCTTCTTAATAAACACACCTGTCTCAAACCTAACTCCCTGAGGCATTGTTCTTTGGTCAAAATACCTCTCCAATCCGCTGGGATCCATCCCCGAGAAAGCATAACGGAATGACAAGAATGCTATACCCAAATCCATAGGAGATGACCCCGACCAGGCCAAGGTTCTGAAGGTGAAGCCCGCTTCAAAAAAATACCCATAATCCGTATGAACTACTCCCGATTCCAGAGATTCACCACGAATCAATTTGGCAGACCCAAAGAAATTCCACTGCAGCATTGTTTGTCCTGATTTACTCTTCCATAAGGGGTCAGAACCAAAATCGAAAGCCAGACTAAGATTCCCTCCAACAGGATTAACCAAGTCGTAAATCGTTGCGGCATTGAGTTCATCTGAAGACCCGGGCAAATTGGTAGCTCCCGTGTAGAACATAATGGGTATGCGAAAAACGTCCGGTTCACCTATCCAAAAACGCATGAGTTGCGCAGAAGTGTTCCAAGCCCCGATTGTCGAAAAATCAACCAATCCTTCAGACCCAAATGACAGTGTTTCGGATTCGTTTTGAAATTGAAACGCGGTTGGATTCAGACTGTCATTCTTCTCTTCAACCTGACTCTTCAACACACCCGCGAGGAAGCAAAAAACCCACAAAACAATCGCTCGATCCATCACATTCTCGATTTAAGTTCTGAGCGGTTGCCTTACTTGAATTTACGTCAAGAAGGAGAAAATCTTGCATAGGATTTCAAGAACGTAACGATCCGGTTCAGGATCGGGAATCTTGAAAATGAGGTATTTCCGCGTTTTAAGACTTTTCCAATCGCATGCCTCGTTTGGATTCATCAAAGCTTCCGTCGGCATAAACTGGATGGCCATTTACCCAAGTGTGGGTCACTTTCGATTTGAAGGTAGTTCCTTCCAGAGGAGACCATCCGCACTTGTAAAGGATATTATCCTTGGCCACTTCCCACGGGTTTTCCGGATCGACCAAAACGAGATCGGCGTAATAACCCTCCCGCACATATCCGCGGCGATCCATCGAGTACAACTTAGCAGGATTGTGGCACATTTTCTCTGCCAGCAATTCCAAAGAGACTTTGCCTCGGTGATAGAATTCCAACATGGCAACGAGGGCATGTTGTACCAAAGGAGCTCCCGACATGGATTGGAAATAGGGTTTATCTTTTTCCTCCCATGCGTGAGGTGCATGATCTGTCGTGATGATATCAATGCGTCCATCGATCAGTGCTTCAAGAAGTCCTTCTCGATTATCTTTTGATTTAATCGCGGGATTCCACTTGATCTTTTTTCCCAGTCTTTCATAGTCTTCGTCGGAAAACCATAGGTGGTGCACACAAACTTCGGTGGTGATTCGCTTTTCTTCCAGCGGAATATCGTTCCTGAATAACTCGGTTTCTTTTGCGGTACTAAGGTGAAGGATATGCAGACGAGCATTGTGCTTTTCGGCGATTTCAATCGCACGTTTGGTGCTTGAATAACAGGCTTCCACACTGCGGATGATAGAGTGAAATTTCACGGGGACATCATCGCCGTATTCGGCGCGGTACTTCTCTTCATTAGCTTCAATTATTTCTTCCCTCTCTGAGTGAATGGTAATGATGGCAGGACAATTCGCGAAGAGTTTCTCCATGATCTCAGGACTGTCGGCCAGAAGGTTTCCCTTCTTGGTAAAATAAAGCCCATCATCCGAAACGGCCAGGAGATTGGATACATCCGTAGCTAAAACTTCATCTAAATTATCCGCGTTCACTCCTAGCCAGAAGCCATAGTTAGCCAGAGACTTTTCTGAAGCTATTTCGTACTTCTGCTCCAGCAATTCCACACTCAAGACATTCGGTTGGGTATTGGGCATATCGATGAAAGAAGTCGTTCCTCCTGCCACGGCTGCCTTACTTTCCGAATACAAGTCGGCTTTATGGGTTAAACCCGGATCTCGAAAGTGAACCTGGCAATCGATCACTCCGGGAAAGAGCCATTTACCTTCGGCATCTACAACCGTAGCTCCTTCGACGTCACCTACATCTCCTACTTTTTTGATGAATTCATTTTCAATCAGGACGTCAGTCTTTTCGACTTTTCCTTCATTGATGAGTGTGGCATTGCGGATGATGGTTTGGGACATGAGTTTCGAGATTTGACTTCAAAGGTAAGGTTGGAAGAAGTGATTTTTGTTTAAAAATGAGATGGAAAACCAAACGTTTTAAACAGCTTTTCAGCTTACGACTCCGATTGAGATCTCGTCTTCCCTACCCTTCACATGAACCTTGCGAAAACCGACAAGCTCAGGCTTTTTATCCAGTTTCTCATATACCTCTTGAGAAATGATTAGTTGGGATTGAAACTCCTTATTCAGTTGCTCAATTCGACTAGCGATTATAACAGGATTACCTGTTACCGAAAACTGTTTCCTTTTTGAATTGCCCACATTCCCGGTCACCACAAATCCGCTGTGCAATCCAATGCCAATCCTAGTTTTATCAATCTCTTTGTTGCGGTTTTTCTTATCGAGTTCCGCAATGATCTTGGTCGCGGCATCAAAGGCATTCTGGGTATCGTTACCGTGTGAAATGGGTGCACCAAAAGTCGCCATAAAACCATCTCCCATGAGTTGGTTCACTACTCCGTGATGCGATTCAATGATGTCCAATACAAATCCGAAAATGGAGTTCTGGTAATCGATGAGTCGCTCGGGTGTCATCTTCTCTGCTGCAGGAGTGAAATCGCGAATGTCGAGGAACATGATGCAGACAAAATGCCTCTTGCCCGGTTCGTCACCTTTGGATTCGATAAGCTCGAGAGCCACGTCTTCCGATACCTGTTGACGAAGAAGTTGAGAAACCCTGTGCTCTGCCTTTTCCAGATCTGATTTTGCTACGTTTAGGTCTCGGTGAGCTTCTTTAAGGCGATTGTGTTGTCTGCGCCTCGCCCAGTAGAGATAAACCGTTATGAGGAGTACAGCCAATATTCCCACTCCTGCTCCAATGCTCTGCTTTTTGATGCGCTCTTCTTTGGCCTTATCCCTTTCCGCTTCAGCCATTCTCAATTCTGAAATTTCCTTTTGCTGACGAAGCAGTCGAATCTCCCCTTCCCTTCGTTTTCGCGCTTCTAAAGTTTGAATGCTGTCTTCTCTAATTCTTATCGTGAGCGCTTCATAGAGCTTAAAATACTCGAGTGACTTTTCGTAGTCTTCGTCTTCTGCGGCTTCTTCAGAGAGCTGTTTAAACATCTCCTTTACGGCAATCAAGGAGTCTGCATTGCTGGCAGGGAGTGGTTGCACTACTTCACCATCAGGAAGGGTGTCAAGTGGAATATCTGCGAATCCACCGCTCTCTTCGGCCTCCATTTCAGAAAGGGTGAGATCCAAAAGGCGAGTGGCTTCATCAAAGGCCTGCAAAGAATCCAGAAGACCGGCAATTTCCAATCGAAGCTCATTGATCTTCTCTCTTTCACCGTAATTCTCCAATAGATTTATCGCCTTCTCGTAGTGATCTATTGCGCTGCGAAATTGTTTGTTTTTAGCTTTCGACTTTGCCAATTCGATCTCCGTAGTAATTGTTAAATCGTCAGCCACACGATTTACCGTTTTACCGATGTTGATATCCCGCATCGTTCTATTGAAGAAGTTGTCTTTCACCTCTCCACTCACAGCCATCATCTGAATCTCCGTCAGGCGACTATTAATGATTTCGTTTTTTGAAGAGTCGGAAATCAGAGCAGCGTAATCCAGAGCTTCCCGATAATTCGAACGTGCTTCAAGAAAATCTTCATTTGCAAATTGTGACTCGGCAGTTTCATAAAATGCATCCAATAAATGGAGCTTTTTCACAGCAGTAAGATCGCTTATATAGGGTATTACGGCATTTTTACCGATTTCAATCGACTCACGGCCGTACTTAATCGACTTGCGTAATTTCACATCGCGATACTCAAGGATCAATTGATTCAAAACCTCCATTCGATCCGTTCCATAAGCGGATTCCAATCGATTTTCCAAGGAATCAATTTGGGAGTTTCCCGCAAAGGGTAAAAGCAGAATCAAAAAGGCGAGTAAGGCTTTAAGTTGATTGGTCACGTCAGGTTGAATACTTAGCCGAAGTTAAACCTCTACTCTGAATTGATTATAATTCCTCTGATTTAAATCAGCTCACAAGCCTAACTTTGTAAAATAACCCTATTCAATGAGAGTATTCATTTTCCTAATTGGTCTTTTCTTATTTGCTTGTGAGAGTGCACCTCATAAAGAGGAAAAAGCGAGACCAAAAAAGACCACCGTTGCGGATATCGAAGAAGGAATTAGAGCTCATATTTCAACGGTCACTGAACAATCGGGAGGGTTCTTCCCTCTTCCGTTCGAAGGGGAGACGATCAATCTAAAGCTAGTTCGGGTCCACACAGAGTATTTATCCAAATTGGGAGCTACTAGCTTTTTCGCTTGTGTTGACTTAGCGGATGAGTCAGGCGATGTTTATGATGTCGACTTCTTCTTAACGGGAGAACCTGGTGACATGAGTGTTACGGAAACAACTGTGCATAAAGAAAATGGAAAGCCGTTTTACACCTGGAAGCAACAGGAAGACAAGACTTGGAAACGAGTTCCCGTGAAGGAATCGGGCAATCGCTTGATGGGTGTGGTTGAAGGGACAGACTCCTTTATCTTTCGCTATGAGGTGACCTTGCCGGAGATGACTGAAGAGTCTAGAATTTGGGTTCCTCTGGCAACCTCCGATGATTGGCAAGACGTGGAGCTTTTAACGATTAAAGCACCAAATCCCGGAAGTAGTTCTCAAGAAGAAGAATACGGCAATTCCTACTTGTTTTACGAATTGGGTCCGGATGATAGCAACGAAACCATCTTGGTTGAGTACCAAGTGAATCGGACGGAAAAGTCGGCTTATACCGAAGAAGGTGATGACGTAAAGCAATACCTTAAATCCTGTGAATTACTTCCCGTAGGTGGGCGTTTCGAATCGATTGTGAATGATGTATTAGCCGACAAAAAAGCCGATTCAGATCTGATGAAGGCGAGGGCGATTTACGACTTCATTGTCGATACGGTGCGCTACCGAAAAGCAGGACAATATGGAACAGGGG
>CAZWQX010000033.1:0-28919 GCA_964635965.1 uncultured Cryomorphaceae bacterium | reverse complement strand
AGATCACCCATGTATGTCGTAACTCCTTCTACAATATATCCCAATCTTGAATAGACAGGACCTGAAAAATCATAAGGACTCATTTCTAAAGGTCTGAATCGCTTCACATTCCATGTGTGATACAACTCATGCGATGACACCCCGAGTAACTCATTCATTCTATCTTCTCTATCCAGTTCTTGAGAGGGCCCTAAAATGATTACCGTACTTTTCTCATGCTCTACTCCATGATAAGCTCTGTAAGGCAGTAAGATGATGAAGAAATGGTATTCATTTACCGGGAAATCGGTAAACGCGGCTATTTGACTTTTGGTAAACGATTTGAAATCATTGATTAGATTTTGCCGATTGAAATTTAACTCACCAGTCAAGTGGATATAGAAGTCAACTCCGGACTCAGTGTATGATAAAGTATGAATATTCGGGGCGGCCAAAATTGGCGAGTCCAGTAATTCTTGAAAATTCGAAACTCGATAAGTCCCTGCTTCACCTTTTTCCAGGGATGATACGCACATCCAATCCTCTTCAGGCCGAGATATGGTTAATCTGATTTCCTGTTCCGATTGTTCTTCGATTATCAAGAGTAAGTTCACCGGATTTGCCAATACCAACTCATTGCCGATAAATGAATCGCCCGCAGTGAGCTTAGGATGGTAAACTTTATAGGTGACCACAATATCTTTCCCTGCTTGAGTTTCAATCACATATTTATTGGGATTTGTTTTCCAAGTTCGAAGCGACTCTCCTTGAGACTCGGCTATCAATCCAATGTATTGTTTAGCGAAATTTCCCGACTCATAGCGGCCTGGTCGCCAAAAAGGAATTGTCAATTCTGTTTGAGATGAAACCGCGGTAAACTTCACTTTTACACCGAAATGATTCGGTAATTGACCTGCTGTTTCAATAAGGTATTCAATCATTCACCAAATGTAAGTTGGTTAACACGGAGATTAACCTCCAATGGAATTGGTTTTACCCAAAATGAAAAGTAAATAAACAAAGACAAGTTTTCTATTTTTGCCGTCCGATCAGCTAAAGAAAAAATTCACCATGAAATACGATGTAATTGTTTTAGGAAGCGGACCAGGAGGTTATGTAGCTGCGATTCGCGCTAGCCAACTTGGATTTAAGACGGCGGTAGTTGAAAGAGAATCCTTGGGAGGAATCTGCTTGAACTGGGGTTGTATTCCAACAAAAGCTCTATTGAAAAGCGCAAGTGTATTTGAATACATGAATCATGCGGCCGATTATGGAATTTCAATAGGTGAGCCAAAGGCCGACTTTCCCAATATGATCAAACGAAGTCGAGACGTAGCGGATGGCATGAGCAAGGGAGTCACTTTCTTGATGAAGAAGAACAAGATCGACGTCATCATGGGAGAGGGAAAGTTGAAGCCGGGGAAGAAGCTGGACGTAACCGATAAAGACGGTAAAACAGCTACATACGATGCAGATCACATTATCATTGCTACAGGAGCCAGAGCGAAAGAACTTCCAAACGTAAAGGTAGATGGCGAAAAGGTCATTGAGTACCGAAAGGCAATGTCTTTGAAATCACAACCGAAGAAAATGGTGGTGATGGGAAGTGGTGCTATTGGATGTGAATTCGCTTATTTCTACAACGCAATTGGTACTGAGGTAATAATAGTTGAATACCTGGACAATGTTGTTCCTCGCGAAGATGAAGAGGTATCAAAGCAACTTGCCAGAACTTTCAAGAAAAATGGCATCAAAATTATGACGGGTGCCGCGGTCGAGTCAGTTGACACTTCAGGAAAAGGTTGCAAGGTTAAAGTGAAGACCAAAAAAGGCGAAGAGGTATTGGACTGTGATGTTGTTTTGAGCGCGGTAGGGGTAACACCAAACACTGAAAACATTGGATTAGGAGATGTTGGGATTGTGGCTGACAGAGGTTTTATCCAAGTTGACGAATTTTATAAAACCAATATTCCCGGATACTACGCCATTGGCGATTGTGTTACGGGTCCTGCACTCGCTCACGTTGCCAGCGCCGAAGGAATATTGTGTGTCGAAAAAATAAAAGGCGAGCATGTAGAGCCAATAGATTATGACAATATCCCAAGCTGTACCTATTGCTTACCCGAAGTAGCCAGTGTAGGTATGACAGAAGCAGCAGCAAAAGAAGCGGGACATGACATAAAGGTTGGAAAGTTTCCTTTCTCTGCTTCAGGAAAAGCAAAAGCTGCCGGGCACAGTGATGGATTCGTTAAGTTGATTTTTGATGCCAAATACGGAGAACTGTTAGGAGGCCATATGATCGGAAGCAATGTAACAGAGATGGTTGCCGAATTGGTTTCGATTCGCAAACTCGAGACCACAGGTCACGAGATAATCAAAACGGTTCACCCGCACCCTACGATGAGTGAAGCCATCATGGAGGCAGCGGCCGCTGCCTATGATGAGGTAATTCACCTGTAATAATTCTTCTTGGAAAACTTCTGTAAGGTTTGACCTACCACAGATAATTGCGTTCAGTCAAATACTGCCAAGCCATTCGGTTGTATTGCCCACTCGTAAACTGTATCGTGCAATCTGCTGGATAGTATGACATGATGTTATTGATATGGGGAATATAGGGATCCCCATTAGCGTCAGGGATATAGGCGTTATATTGACACCCATCCACAGGGCCATTATTGTCAGCAGGAGTGTCACAAACCAAATCTCCCGTTGTGGCACAATTACTTCCATTAACGAATTCTGTTCCCAACTCGGTCTCAAAGGTGTGGTATAGACCAAAGAAATGGCCCATTTCATGGGCAAGTACCAGAGGTCCTGACCCTTTTTCGAGAACGATCACATCGGGACCTCCGGGAAAATAAGCATACCCTGCTGCCGGAGGCTCATTTATTATAGATGTTACGTAGTAAACGTTAATTACATTTTCTGTGTAATACTGCGCAAGCATTTCATCTTCTTCGTCCCATTCAACATCATCAGGATCAGGAACATTTGCCAACTCATCATAATTGTAATTGGGAATCCGGACCTCTTCGCAGATTTCAAATCGAAGATTTATCGGCTCAAAAAAAACATTAAGACTGTCCCAATCAGGCTGATAATCAGCAGCTGACCAGTCGTACGTTTCAAAATTGACCGCAACGACGTACACAACTACGGACAAGGTTTTATCCAAATCGTACTGTATCAAGCTTTTTCCTTCTTCCGGGAAAATAGGAGGATTATGTCGATGAGAATTTGGAATATGTGTTGCGCATTGCCCCTGAAGATTTGTCGTCACCCACACAAAAAGAAACATAAGGATAACGTTTCTAAATTTCGAAAGCATATCATTCATTCTTATATTCGCAAAGTAACCAAAAAATCTTGTGGGGCGGTTAATGGTATCCTTTAAGAGATTCTTAAGACTCTCGATGCTTATGGCTATTTTAGTGCCATTGGGCGTCATTGAGGCTTATGCTCAAATTTCCGCAAGTGTTACTGAGGGATGTGCTCCTTTGATCGGTGTGGAATTTGAGCACTCCTTTACGAATGCTACGAATATTCTCTGGACCTTCGGAAATGGTACCAGCGCTACAACGGATGCTCCAACCAATACATACCAAACTCCCGGAGTTTACACGGTAACCTTCACTGCCGATCCAGGGATATCAGAAACATTGACCATAACTGTTCTGGCTTCTCCTGAAGCTTCTTTTGAACCAATCGGGTCCACTTCAGGATGTATTCCCTTAGTGGTGTCATTTAATGATACATCAATCCCTGCAGATGGTGCAACGATTACAAATTGGTCCTGGGACTTTGGCGATGGTGGGGTGGACATTACGAATAATCCTGATCCAACTTATACCTATACATTGGTCGGTGTTAACGACGTAACCTTGGTTGTTGAAGACAATAATGGATGTGAAAGTGCATTTGGCATTTCCGATCTTATCGTAGCCTCTATCCCACCCGATCTGACACTGAATAGCAATCCAAATCCCACTTCTGCTTGCACACCCCCTTTGACTGTGGACTTTCAGGTGGACGGAACGTCGAATTCTCCACAAACCGGGAGTCTGACATATGATTGGAACCTGGATGGAGAACCTTTTGATGGAGCCAACCCGGATCCCATAACATGGGATGAGGATGGGAGTTACCCCATTTCCGTTACAATTACAGACGATGCGGGATGCAGCTCAACACAAAATACCAATGTTTTTATTGGAAGTCCACAAGCCGATTGGGAATTGATTGGTGGCCCGTCTTATTGCGATACCGTCTTTTTTGAAAACCTAAGTGACCCTGCATCAACAACGATCTCATGGGGAAATGGCGACTCTGATTTCACGACGAACCCGGACGATACGCTAATGTATGTTTTTGATTCACCAGGGACATATACCGCCGCCATTACCACCTCGTCTCCGGGATGTGAAAGCACGGATGAAGTTACCGTTGTGATAGACGAGATTGTTGCCGATTTCGTTTCGACTCCAAATTTTTCGTGCAACCCCACCTTAACCACTACTTATACCAGCACTTCCGTTGGAGCAGAATCGTACTTATGGATATTTGGTAACGATAGCATTGAAGGAGTTTCAGAGACAGATTACACGCACGTGAGTCAAGCGATCATTGACCCTTATGCCGGAGACGGCCCTCAATTATTTGGAGGACAGCTTATTGTTACCAGTGCCGCAGGGTGCCAGGATGAAACATCCATTTTCGTAGACACCATTTGGGTGCCATATGCTGCTTTTGCAGTCGATATAGATGATGGTTGTGCTCCACTGAACGTAACTTTTTCAGACTCAAGTTCGTCACCTACTCCAATTGTTAGCTGGGAATATCACATGGGAGACGGAACAATTATCACCGTCAATGACACCGATCAGGTTAATTACACATACCCTACCGACGGTGATTTCGAGTCTTTTGTGGTCATCACTACTGAAGAAGGTTGTACAGATACATCATTTGTTATCCCGATAAACGTGGGGACACAAGTCAGTCCAGATCTCGATTTTGGTCCCGTTCAAGTATGTCCTGGTGAAGAAGTGGATTTCAGTGCTTTGAACATTCCTGGGATTGATACTGATATGTGGACCATACAATCAGATGAAAATACAATATCAGGTTGCCCCTATGATCCCGATTTTAGCGGAGGATACGACTCTTATGCGGGCTCTCATGATATTACTCTTCTCGTCAATTACAATGGCTGTGTTAGCAGCACGACCTATTCTGATGCCATCGAAGTTCTAGGTCCTGTTGGGCACTTTTATTCGGCACTGAATTGTGAGAACCCTTATGAAGTAGAGTTTATCGGAGATATCACGGGTGCGGACTCATGGACTTATGATTTTGGAGATGGTCAAAGCTTCACCAGCAGCTCAGAACAAAGTACAATCCACACTTATGCTAATACAGGAGACTATCAAGTGGTTTTGACTTCTGTTGCTTCCACAGGTTGTGCACCTTTCCAAGATACAATTACCGTTAGGATACGCGATGTTGAAGCAAATTTGGCAACTCCTGACTTATATTGTGTAGAAGATATGGTTGGTCTCGATGCGTCAGCATCGGTTGATGTTTTTGAGTCAAATGGAGATGGTTATGCCTGGGTTTTCGACCCTGGAATGACACCTGCTCCACAAAGGGGAGATTCGCCTTTTTTTTCATTCGAAGAATTTAATTCAGGGGATTTTGATATCTCGCTCATTGTCTTCGATGTCAATGGATGTAGTGATACAGCATCCACGACTTTAAGTGTTTTTGGGGTAGAACCAGAGATAGGGTTCGAGGTAGAAGGATTCTGCATCCCAATGACCGTGAATTTTGCAGATTTAACCGAGACCGATACAACCGTTGCAACCTGGGAATGGAATTTTGGATTAGGAAATGTTAGCGCTGATTCGGCAATTACGTTCACATTCGGCAGCGAGTTTACCTCACCTTATTCCATAAATCTCACAGTAACTGATGTGCTTGGTTGCAGTGGTGAAACCGATCTGATTTTAAGTCCTGATATTCCGAACGCAGCTTTCAGCGCTTCAGATACACAATTATGCGCCGGAGACGGGGTTGTATTATCAGCACAAAATCAAAACTACCCCTATTATGAATGGGAAATCGAAACTGGTCAACTATCTGATCAAGCATCGTTTGACGGCGACTTTCCAAATGCCGGAGAGTATGACGTGACTCTGGTTGTCCAGAACGATGCCGGGTGTTACGATACATTAACCGTAGTCGACTATATTTCCGTTCAGTCCTATCCTAATGTTGGGTTTAGCACGAATGTCGATGGATTGGAAAACTTGTGTTACCCCATTCTGATTGAATTTACCGATACCAGTAATGCTTTTGTTTTTGATTACTTGGATTGGGATCTGGGAACCGGCGCTCCGGTTGTAAATAACCCTACTGTAGGTACTATTTATGAGGAACCGGGAATCTACACGGTAAGTTTAGAGGTGGGGACGACATATGGTTGTATTGGAAACTACTCTCAAGATTTCATAATTGAAGGACCTGTAGCGGATTTTATTCTAAGCACGGATGAAATCTGTTTGTATGATTCGGTTTCAATGGAGATTATTGACTCCACGGATGTTGCTTATTTCACTTGGGAGTTTGGAAATGGAGTAGACTCGTCAATGGTAAACCCTGTAACTTACTATTACGATCAAATTCCTGCCGGTGGATCTACAAATATTCAATTGATCACCTGGTCTGCCGATTCTGCTTGTACTGCAACTACGGAATATCCTTTTCAAGTGAATTTGACATTGGCAGGATTCGACAGAAATAATGAAATCGCTTTCGAAGATACAGTCCACTGTTTTGGTATCCCCGACACCCTTACCAATACATCAGTTGGCGGTACCGATTACATCTGGTATTTAGGAGATGGATTCTTCACTATATCGGAGGATGTGGTTTATAACTACCCTGAAGGTGGCATGTATGATATCACACTAATTGCGTCCAATACGAACACTGGTTGCACGGATACGATTTCCAAACCTCTTCAGGTCTATCCCGAAATGAACGTAAGCGCACCAAACGGATTGGCTTGTATAGAAGATACTATATTCTTAGCCGCCTATGGAGGAGAATCTTATGTATGGGAACCCGCAGAATTTGTGAGCGACCCGGAAGCGCAATTCCCGTATTTAGTTGGCCAACAGGACCAAGAGTTAGTCGTTTTTGTTACCGATACCAATAATTGCACCGAATTTATTAATCTGGACGCCAATTATATTCGACCATCGATTCAACCAATTTGGTCAGACACCATTATCAATTTTGGAACCGTAGTTGATTTCGGTTTTGATCCCGGTCCATTTCAGAATCACAGCTGGTTTACTCCGAGTGGATTGGAGTGCGCGCAGTGCGATCAACCCAATTTCTCTCCGAATGGCAGTGAGATTATAGGTGTAAGTGTCACTGATGAACTAACTTGTTTCATCGACACGTTTTATTTTCAGATTGAAGTCTTGGATGAATTACTCTTTTGGATGCCAAACTCATTCACTCCAAATGAAGACGGAATTAACGACAAATTTTTTCCGGTAATGGAGCGAGCTCTTCCTGAGGGTTATTTATTCTCAATATTCAACAGGTACGGAGAGCTTATTTGGGAAACGGACGACATCAATGGCAAGTGGCAGGGTAATTCCGAAGGAAGTTCATACTACGCGGAACCTCAGCTATATGTCTGGAAAGTTCGCGTTCAGGATTTAAGATCAATTTCCTATGAATTTTTCGGTCATGTCACTCTCATTAGGTAGAGTCCATTCATCTTTGCGTGTGCTTAATTGAACTGATTACGCACCTCTAAAACACCGGAGGAGAACACCGTTCTTCTGGACACAAAAAAAAGCGGTGGAGTACCGCTTTTAAAAGAACTAGTGCAAGCATCTTGAATCTTTATCTCAAGAAAGCCGTCGTTAAAATTTTGTTTCCCGAAATTTCTTTCGCCGCGGCTTCAGCCTGTTCCTCAATTCGTTGGTTACAAACGGGCTGGGATTTGTAAATGGTGCGGTGCAGTTTCAGCAACTGCAACAACCTCTTTGCAGGTCTTCGTACTTCTTCAAATGAAAAATACGCAGCATTGCTGATGGTAGGATCGAGAGAATCAAAATGAACAGAAATCTTCTTGTTCAATCCGATTTTTTCTGATTTACCATAATAAATGGGAATCTTCTTTTCGTCGTAGAGTACGTAGACACCTTTGAGTGAAGAGACGAAAGTCTCTACATTCTGAGGGGTGAATCGATAAATCTCGCTTGTGGTTAGCATCTGAGAGTTGGTTAAGTTGATTGGTTCCTTCAAAGATAGAAAACCCAATCCAAAAAGTCCAGCATTACCTAAGATTAACCTTATTATAACCCCGACGAATTAAAAAATATCATCGCTTAATGATAAGATAACCTGAGGATCAATTTCGAAGTCAAAGGTTAAACTTCAATTCAATAAAAAGAAAGGCAATTAGACAAGGCTTTAAATTTTTATAATTATTATACATTTATTTCAGATGCATAGCAATTATTTCACCTTTTGAGATGTATTATCGAAGTATTTTCAAGTCTCCCGTTTTTACTTGGTTCTCCAGATCACACTGGTCACGGTAGGTGAGTATGTACATGAAGGTATCTTCATTTAACGCTTCACCCGAACCTTCGAGGTTGTCTCCATTCCAGCTTCCATAGACTTCATTGGTCTGAAATACCGATCTTCCCCAACGGTTGTACACTAACATATCGTAATAAACTAAAGGATCTCCTTGAATTTGCCAGACATCATTTCTTCCATCACCATTCGGTGAAAACACATTGGGAACCTCAATATTCGGGTCATCATCACGCGGAATAGTCAGGAGGCTATCGATTTGCTCACAACCCACCACATCTATTGCAGTAAAAGGGTAATATCCCGACTCAAATACTTCGACCGAAAAACCCGTCTGTCCATTGTCCCAAATAACGGTATCAATAAAAGAAGTCTGTTCAAACTCAATTATGTTCGACTGATCCTCGCAAATCAGGGCGTCAAACGCCAGTGGAAATTCACCTCCAATATTTACATCAGTAGACTGAACGTCGACACAACCGTTAAAAAACACCTCGACTTCGTAATCACCTTCTTTTGTTACCGTAAGAGTCGGTTCGCTCGATAATCCATTATTCCAATTGTAAATAGCATCTGGATAAGGAACCGTTGCATCTAGGATCAAATTATCTTCATAATAACAGAGGAATACTGAAGGTGGCAGATCATACCCCAGTGTTTGAAAGAATTCAAACTCTTGACCAACTTGATAAACTACTCCGCAGACCGCATCTACAACAGTAACCTGAATTTCATAAACTCCCGGAGTTGAAACGGTAAACTCCAGCGCAGGCTCATTTCCTTCTTCAACGCCATCGATTGTCCAAGAATATGTCCCTGCGGGTCCGTTTGGATCGAGAATACCAAGCGCAGTTAGATCCTGGCATAGTCCCGTCTGTTCAATTGTTAATACAGGATCTAAAACAGGCGGTTCGGGAACTTCTATTTCCACAGTGCTTGTATCAGTGCCTATGCAAGCCTCATCAGAAGAAACAATTAGTTGAATCTCATAAGTTCCCGACGATTCATATGTATACTGAAAACTTCCCGGGTCAGTTAGAATGGTTCCATCACCTAAATCCCAAGTATATTCTTCAGCATTATCGGATCCATCATTGATTTGTATGATGAAATCATCGCAAAAATCAACCACATCGACACTGAAGTCTGCCTGCACAAATGGCACATATTCAACAATCTGTTCCAAGACCACAATTTCGTTACATGCATCACTTTCAAGTGTGAGCACCACCGTATACTCTCCAGGGAGTTCGTATGTATGCGAAGGATTGACGTCGGTAAGGATTGTACCGTCTCCCATATCCCATTGGTACTCCATGTCACCCGGTCCTTGAGATGCATCGGTGATTTCGATTGTACCTGTTTCGCAATCAACGGTAAAATCAAAATCGGCCACAAATTCTACTTCTTCAAAAACCTGAATTGGAATGAACGCAGTATCTCTCAGATTACAGCTTTCTAAATCTTCAACGATCAAGGAAACCAAATATTCACCAGGTTCAGTGTAAGTGTAAGAGGGAGCGAACTCATCCGTCTCATCTCCGTTTCCAAAATTCCATAAAAAAGACTCTCCCGTGCTGAAGTTTTCAAAATCGATGGTATGAGGAGCACAACCCGTCAACTGGCCTGCTGCACTTGCAACGGCATTTACCGTTTCAATTTCAAAGTCAATTTTAAATACTCCAATATCCCAACCCGTATTTTGTCCTGTAGCCCAGGCATCATCAGTAGTATTAAATCCCCCTCCTGAGCAAACTCCTTGGTAAACAATTCCTTGTTTATCAAAACGACTGGTCCCACCATCAACGTGAGTTCCCGTGTAGTAGGTTCCATAAACCAAATCGCTCATCTCTTCCTCATAAACTCCCACGTAGAATCCCCCGGTAGAAAAAAGTGCATCCTCACTAGCCACGAAAGTTCCACCTTGTGTGCCATAGGCACTGATATAAATGTCATTGCACAAATCAACCATAAATGCAACGGGCGTGCCTGAGGCGTTACCTGAAGTACTAAGGTAACTTGTGACAAGTAATTCACTCAAATCTTCGCTCAATTTATGGACCAAAACATTTCCCGTTCCCGTTCCCCAAGCACCATCTGTAACATCCCACGAACTCTGTGAATACATGTACACCCATACATCATTCTGGTTATCAAAATCGAGGAAGTAAGCTCGGTCACCACTTGATTCTCCCAGGAATGTACTATTCAAGATTGAGGAACCGTCTTCAGCGAGTTGAGTGACGAAAGCGTCATTAGCACCGCCGGCAAAATCAGTTTGATAGGCGTTGGCGGTGGTCACAAATCCTCCTCCATTACCTCCATTTATGCTTCCACCAACTGCCCCCGCAATGTAGACAGTTTGATCATCCTTGATCCTTACGCCATAAGCCATATCGTCAACAGTCCCCCCCAAAAAGGTCGACCAAACAATTTCAGATAGGTCTGGTGACATTTTGACGACGACACCATCCTGTCCGCTATCTTTGGTTTCTTGAGCAACTCCAGCGGTAGTTGGAAAATCAGCGCTCGAACTTCCACTAACCAAATAAACCTCTCCATTAAAGTTCAAATTGATTTCTCCACGAAGACCATCATAGCCCACACCTCCAAGGTTGTTAGAACCATCCGTATCAGAGCCTCCAAGATAGGTAGACCCAACCAACTCAGAACCATCATTACTAAAGGCCGTCACAAAAATGTCGAAACCACCTCCGCCATAACTTTCTTGGATCGCACCAGCCGAAGTCGGAAAATCAGGAGAGGTTGTATTTCCATATAAGTAAAGATCACCGTTTCCGTTGACCACGGAGGAAATCGGAAGTTCACCCCCATTTCCTCCAATGAAGGATGCAAATATTAAATCAGAACCATCAGGAGTGAGTTTGCTGACTGCTGCATCAGTAGAACCACCACCATATGCCTCTTGAAATGAACCTTCATTTGTAGGGTAGGCTGAGCCGAATGACCTGGCATGCGTGTAGATGTTTCCAGCCAAATCGAAAGCAGCCCCGTGTCCATAGTTACTGCTCCCTGAACCTGTTCCCGAAAGAGTAGCCGCCACCAATGTTGGGTCTACAACAAGAGGGTATGCGGGATCAAATCCATCGGGAAAGTTGAACGAAACGGAACCGTCTTCATTCAAAAAATATTCACAGGGAATATCAAATTCCTCACCATCAATTATTTGGTAACTTCTTGGAATCGACTCAACAAATGTCCCTACCGAGGTGAGCAACTGTAGTTTGCCCTCAGACAATTGAAAGTCATCTAATCCGCTGTAAGAAAATCGGATTTGATTGGGATCGGCGCCGGGAGAGACTATGTAATCATATTTAAGACTACCTTTTTCAACCACCGCACTCAGATGAATTCCTTCATATAAATCAGATGAAATCAACTCTTCAAATAGAGGTACATGACCTCTCCACCTTGATCGGTCATTTCCTAAAAAGTAATTGTGATAGGAACTCAATCTTTTTTCTCCCGAAAACGAGATTTGATTCGCATTTACGAACGTTAACCTAAAGGCGTGTGCTAAGCGCGTTTCAGGAGTTTTATGGTGGTGATTATGGTAACGCTCATAGTTATTCTTGAACTTATGATCGTGGATGTGTTCTATAGATTCCCTAGCCACAAAAGTGAATCCTGAAGCTTCTGTGAAAACCGTAAGATTCGTAAGTTCTAGTTTGTAGGAAAATGGTTCAACCCACTGACCGGTGTTATGAATAAAGGGTGTTCCTCTATCTCCGGCAACCACAGAATAAGAAATAAATAGCAATACAATAAAGCTGATGCGCTTTAGGCAATAGAGCGAGGAATTCATAGTACAGGTTTAAACTTCTAAGGTAATAAACTGACGTTTATAACCCCTTGACGTTGCCTAATTAGGAGCATTCAAATCCCCATACTGTAACTGCGAGAAACCATACTACCATCGTAGTCTTTATCAAAGGCAGAACAAATGTTCCGAACGAAATACCTTCCTTTCTCTGTAAGGCGAATCCAATCCATTCCGTATTCTACGAGTTGATCCGAATCGGCATCTCTCAACTTTGACAGTCGATCTCGCATATACTCTCTTTCGCCCTTACTCCCGAAGGCCCAAGAAGTGCGGTGTTTGCAAGTTAGATTCAAGATGTGCTGACGAATCATTTTCTCATCCACGGTGAGTAAATGACCTTTTACCAAGGGCAGAGTTGACTCATTCACCTTTTTCAAATAACCCTCAACAGATTTTGCATTTTGGGCAAAGGCCGAACCTATGTCACTTATAGAACTGGCGCCTAAACCAATTAAGTATTCAGTTTTTCGATCCGTATACCCCATGAAGTTGCGGTGCATGGTACCACTTTCATAAGACTTGTAAAGAGAGTCTGAGTCCAAAGCAAAGTGGTCAAAACCTATTGCGTGATATCCGGCTTCCATCAACTTCTTTCTTCCTTGAATAAAAAGATCGAGCTTGGCTTTTCCCTTCGGCAAGTCACTCTCATCATACGCTCTTTGTCCGGGTCGTTTCCATGGGACATGGGCATAACTGTAAAATGCAATTCTGTCAGGTTTTAAATTTATCACCTCATCAACCGCGTTCAAAACCCCATCCAAGGTTTGAAAGGGAAGACCATAAACCAAATCAAAATTTACCGATCGATATCCCAACGCTCGAGCTTTTGTCGTAACTCGAGCCACATCTTCGGGTGTCTGCTTGCGATTTATTGCGGCTTGAACTTTCGGGTCAAAGTCCTGAACCCCTAGGCTTAACCTATCAAATCCGAGAGTCTTTAGCTCTGTGAGATGCTCATCAGTGGTGTTTGCGGGGTGAGCTTCAAAGCTAAATGATGCGTCTTCGGCAACCTCTGAATTTTCGAGTAAGCCGTTAACCAATCTTTTTAGCTGAGCAACGGAAAAAAAAGTCGGTGTACCTCCACCCAGATGGATTTCCGCAATTCTGGGCTTGGTTTCAAACATGGAACGGTAGATCAACCACTCTTTCAAAAGTGCGTCTATATAAGGACCTTCAACTTGATGATTTACGGTTATCCTGGTATTGCAGCCACAATAAGTACACAAACTCTCGCAATAAGGAAGATGGATGTATAAGGAAATACCCTCATGATTAGCGGCCTTTAATCCTTCTTTAAAATGGGTAATGTATTCGTGCTGATCAAATTCGCTTGTTTTCCAATTGGGTACCGTGGGATAACTAGTGTATCTGGGAACGGCAACGTTGTATTTACGAATCAGGGAATCCATCAATGACAAGCTTCAGTTGATTCAACGACAAAACCAGGATCTGGACTCAAGTATGGAATCCCCAGTCCTAATCCTCTTAATATGAACAGCAATGCAATTGCCGTTACCAAGTATGGGGCGAATGATTGAAATCTCAATTTGAAGGTTTGACCAAGTTTATTTCCCGTAAGCGCCAGCACAAGAAGCGCAGGCACTGTACCTAAGCCAAAAACAGCCATGAAGAGTGATCCTCCAAAAGGATTGTAAGTAATGAGTGCTCCCGCGAGAGCCAGATAAACAAATCCACAAGGCAAAAACCCATTAAAAAACCCCAATCCAAGCAGAGCAGCTGGACGATTAGATTTCAAATATTTAGCCATCATGGAAGTGGTTTTTGATTGAATTCTTGCCATTCCTGAATGCAATCCTGAAAAGAGTTTAACCTTCGGGAGCCAAATAAAACCCAACATGAATAATCCCACCCCTAGTGAAAGTCCTTGTTGAACTCCCGCTAAATCAAGACCAAAACCCAGAACACCAAAAAGGAATCCCAAAATGGCATAGGCCGTTATCCTTCCAAAATGATAAATCAAATAATTACCTGATCTCACTGACATCGATCCGCTACCTACGGGAATGGCCATGGCTATCGGCCCACACATCCCCAAGCAGTGAACACTACCCGCAAAACCAAGAATTAATGCGGGAAGGAAAGTCATAGAACCAACTCTTTTTCTTTGTAAAACGGCTCTCCATCTATCTCGAAGCTTACCAACACACGGTAGCGTCCTGATTTTCCTGCGGCATTGATACTCATTGAATTTCCTTCTTCGATTAAGTGAATTGGATGTGTTTCATCCAAAGATTGATCATTTGGTTTGTACAAAACCACATTACCCGTAGGCCTTACATTCTCGGGCAATCCATCAAAAGATAAATTAATCGCTTCCGCAACAACTTTTAAATTCACTTCGAACTCAGCATCAGCAAGATTCTTTCCTGCATCAATTTTCTCTTGGTAGGCAAGCTCCTTGGCGTAATAATCCTCCGTAACTAACTCATGATCATACTGTTTACTCATGAAGAGCATAGACAACATAAATGCCATGAATAAAACATAGATGATCGCGATTTTATGTCCCCAGTTTAATTTCATAACTCTATAATGGTCCTGTTATTCTCATTTTCACTTTCTCAATCAACTCACCGTTTTGGTCATAAATACCAATTTTGGTTAGTGCTTTTCCTTTATCAAAAGCCTCTTCAGGCGCACTTAAGAAAAAGGCTCCTTCAAGTACTTCCTGTTTGTTTAATTCAAGGTTATTTCCAATTACATTGAGGTCAAACCCTTCTTCCAGCGGAACAAAATCCAATACTAAGTCGTGATTGGTCTTGTTCACAATCTTGTAATTGTAGAGATTACTTATATCCCCTTCTTCAGTGGTTTGGTAAAGCATACCGGGAGTTCGAAGTATGATGGCCTCAATTTCTGTACGCGTAACCAACAGAGTCACAACAACTCCTACTAATAAAGCGAGAACCACAGTATAAGCTTTTGCTCTTACTGAAAGCTCGAATGGTTTTCGTGTTTGAATTTGTTCTTCGCTCGTATACCTGATCAATCCTTTTGGAAGATTCACCGCTTCCATCATTGAATCGCATGCATCGATACAAGCGGTGCAATTGATACATTCAAGTTGAGTTCCGTTTCGGATATCAATTCCGGTCGGGCACACGTGAACGCAGTGACCACAATCAATGCAATCACCTTTTCCAACTTCCTCTCTAACTTCATTTTTCCTGAACTTACCTCGGGATTCTCCTCTGAAATGATCGTAGGCTACTACAACGGATTGTCTATCAAGCAAAACCCCTTGAAGCCTTCCATAAGGACAGACTGCAATACAAACCTGCTCACGAAAAAAAGCGAATACTCCATAAAATACAGCAGAGAAAATAGTGATCGCGGCTAAGCCACCAGTGTGTTCCGCTGGAGGATCGGTCATAATTTCCAGCAAGGCTTCACTTCCGATAATGTAGGCCAAAAATGTATTTGCTATTAAAAATGAAATAGCAAAGAAGATACTGTGCTTTAATACTCGTTTCCGAATTTTCTCTTTGGTCCATCCAGACTTCTTGAGCTTCATTTGAGCTTTCCAATCTCCGTCGATCGCGTATTCAATCTTCCTGAATACATTCTCCATAAAGATCGTCTGTGGACAAACCCAACCACAAAATATCCTGCCGTAAACAACCGTAAAAAGGGTTATGAAAACCACAAGAGTTATCATCGAAAGAACGAAAAGATGAAAATCCTGAGGCCAGAATATTTGACCAAAAAGGATGAACTTTCGATCAATCAAATTGAATTGAAGGAGTGGTTGCCCTCCGATACGCACAAAAGGCGCGAGGAACAAAAAGGCCAGCAAAAAGTAGCTGACCCATGTTCGCATTTTTGTATATCGACCTGAAGGCTTTTTCGGGAAAATCCATTTTCGTTTTCCTTCTTCGTCGACGGTAGAGATGCTATCTCTAAAACTTTCTTCTTTTGTTTTCTCTGCTATCATTACAAGGCTGCCGTTTGGCTATCAATCTCCTCTTCCGTCGTCTCCTCATTCGGTGCAGATTGAACGGAATCAGCAGGTTGTTCAGTTTCCACCTGCTCTACCCAAACATCACCTTGAGGCTCTTTGGGATTGGCAGGCTGAGTTCCCATAAGTGACTTAATATAACTGGAAACCTGAGCCATTTCATTTGGACGTAACTGAGATTCCCAAGAAATCATTCCCTTTGCCGGTACACCGTATTTCACTGTCTTGAAGATATCCTGAATAGACCCACCGTGAATCCAATACTCGTCAGTCAAATTAGGTCCTACTCCTCCACCTCCATCTGCTGCGTGGCACTGCTGGCATTTCTCAACGAAGATTGCCTTACCGGCATTGAGATCCGACTCAGTACTTAACATCTCCACATTACTCTCATCAACGAGGTTTTTGGCCATTGCCAAGTATGCAGCTTTCGCCTCTTCAGCAGCTTCTACCTCAGCGATGTACTGTTCTTCCTGAGATTGACCATATGGCAAAACATGGAAGTAAACCATATACACGAATGCAAAAGCAATGGTCACGTAGAACATCCATACCCACCAGGGTGGAAGATTGTTATCGAGCTCTCGAATACCGTCGTATTCGTGATCCATCATTACTTCATGCTCTCTTTCCAATGGAATTGCATCCGTCAAGGCGTGCATCACACCGCTCGCTTGAGCTTCAGCAACAGTTTGTGGCTCTTCTTCAATTTCAGGCATCAACATAGCCACAGTGCTTCTTAGAAGCCGCGTCATGTAGATGAAAACCAAAAGTAGAATAACATTCAAACCAAGCAACATGATTGAATTCGGATCCCTCGCGAATTCAGGATAGAGTGGTGCTTGCTCACGAACCGCCTCAGTTGCTTCTTGGGCATTAGCCAAGAGGCTTAATCCACTAAATCCTATCATTAAGATTGCAACTTTCAGCCCTTCTGATTCTCTGAGCTTTTTCAACTTCACGAAATAATCAGTATTCCTGGTAAGCTTTTTTATAATGCTACCAACACTGATAATCGCAATTAGCTGAATCAAAGCAATGATTGCCAACGTCAAATTTGGTCCCGAAAGCAATTCGCTAAAACCTGAGTCTGCCTCTGCGGCGCTTACCGGAATAATTCCCATAACCAGGGCAAAAAACAATAGCGTGGTTTTCTTATTCATGATTGTCGGGTTTAGGCGTTGAATAGTGTTCATCATTTTCCAATGGTAGTGCTCCCATTTCATCAATATGTGCACTACTGAGTCGTTTGACATATATCAGTAATCCGATGAAAAAGGAAAAGAATATCAAGAAGGAGATGATCGGGAATACTTCAATTCCGACAATGGTCTCCATGGTGTGTTTAACGAATTTGAGCATGACTACTTCTTTTCAGCGGTTTGATCATCAGCTAGAGCAATATCGGTCCCTAAGCGTTGCAGATAAGCAATGAGTGCAACCATCTCGGTATTAGGTTCAGCTTCAATATCATCAGAAGCGAGGCTCTCAATAATGAGACGCTGCTGTTTTACTACATCATCATTTGCAATCTTCTCATATCCCTCAGGATAAGGTACACCAAGGGTTCTCATCGCATTGATCTTAGCCTGAGTAGTTGTCGTATCGATTTGCTTATCAACCAACCAGTCATAAACCGGCATGATTGAATTCGGTGACATTCTCTCTGGCTCAATCATATGATTGTAGTGCCATGAGTCGGGATACTTCCCACCTACGCGGTGCAGGTCAGGACCGGTTCTCTTAGATCCCCAAAGGAATGGGTGATCGTAGACAAATTCTCCGGCTTTTGAGTACTCGCCATAACGCTCTGTTTCATGCCTGAATGGTCTGACCATCTGAGAGTGACAGTTATTACAACCTTCAGAGATATACACATCACGACCATGCAGCTCCAGAGGAGTGTAAGGTTTGACACTACTGATTGTAGGAACGTTTGATTTCACCAAGAAAGTTGGAACCATCTCAACAATTCCTCCAATCAGAATCATAACCAAAGACAATACTAGGAGCTGAATTGGCCTACGCTCTATTGGACGGTGCCAGTGTTCTTTACCGTGAGGCTTGTATTCCTTCTCAAGTGGGGCTGCCTCAGCCTCTTCTTCTTTGACGAAGCTTCCTGCACGCATCGTGACAACCAAGTTGTAGATCATTACAATCGTACCAACCAAGTAGAGAGTACCCCCTACCGCTCTCATCCAATACATTGGCAACAATTGAGTAACGGTTTCCAGGAAGTTGGTGTAAACAAGGAACCCATCTCTGCTGAATTCTTGCCACATCGCCCACTGAGTGAAACCTGCCCAGTAAAGTGGAAGTGCATAGAAAACAATTCCCAAAGTACCTAACCAGAAGTGGATATTGGCCAATCTGATCGAGTGCAATTTTGTCTTCCAAAGCTTAGGAACCAACCAGTACAACATACCGAAGGTCAGGAAGCCATTCCATCCTAAACCTCCAATGTGTACGTGGGCAATTGTCCAATCGGTGAAGTGGCTGATCGCATTAATGCTCTTTATAGAGAGCATTGGCCCTTCAAAGGTTGACATACCGTAAGCTGTTACGGCAACAACCATGAACTTGAGAACCGGACTTTCGCGGACCTTATCCCAAGCACCTCTAAGGGTAAGTAGTCCATTCAACATACCTCCCCAACTAGGTGCGATAAGCATAATGGAGAATACTGTTCCCAAACTCTGTGCCCAATCAGGGAGTGAAGTGTAGAGAAGGTGGTGAGGACCAGCCCAGATATAGATAAAGATCAACGCCCAAAAGTGAATGATGGACAGTCGGTAGGAGTATACCGGTCTGTTAGCTGCTTTAGGGATGAAGTAATACATCAAACCTAAATAAGGAGTAGTGAGGAAGAAAGCAACGGCATTATGACCGTACCACCATTGCACAAGGGCGTCCTGAACTCCTGCATACCAGGAGTACGATTTCAAAAACGATATAGGTAGCTCAAATGAGTTTACAATGTGAAGTACCGCAACGGTAACGAAAGTTGCGATGTAGAACCAGATTGCCACATAGAGGTGACGTTCCCGTCTTTTAATGATCGTCATGATCATGTTCAGTCCGAATACCACCCAAATCAAAGCGATTGCGATGTCTATAGGCCATTCCAGTTCAGCGTATTCCTTAGAGGTGGTAATTCCAAATGGCAACGTGAGAGCCGCCGAAACAATGATTAATTGCCAACCCCAGAAATTAATTCGGGATAGTGTATCACTCCACATTCGCGTCTTTAGAAGACGTTGGAGCGAATAATAAACTCCCGTGTAAATCCCGTTACCAACGAAAGCAAATATGATTGCGTTGGTATGCAACGGTCGAATACGCCCGAAAGTGGTGTATTCAAGTCCCATTGAGAGAGAAGGGTAAACGAGAGAAAAGGCGGCATATAGCCCAACCAGCATACCCACAACACCCCAAACGATGGTGGCATAGGCAAAGAGTTTTACAATCTGGTTGTCGTAGTAAAACTTTTCAAGCTTCATAACTTGTCTTAGTTTGGTGTTTTATCTGAATTGGAATTATTCTCTGAATCGAATAGCATTCGCACTGATGGTGTAAAATCGTCTTCGTATTGTTTTGACCTAACTGCCCAAAGAAAGCTGAGCAGAAATACGATGGCCACTATCAAACTAATTCCGATCAATACAAAAAGTGCTTCCATTTAATTTGATTTTGGATGCCTACAAAAAAAAAACATGCTCCTTCCTGTTTTTATGATGTGCGTCAATCTTAAACCTGATTTTTGTCAGTTTTTGACTTAATACCCTCATAACCAAATCTTTTGAAGTAGTGAATCGCTGTACCCAGTGTGACAAAACTCACAACCGTAATTGAACTCAAAGGCATCAAAATGGCCGCAATAACAGGTGTTAATATGCCTTGAACAGCGAAGTACAGTCCTACGGCATTGTAAAGGAAAGAGAAGGCGAAACTGTATTTAACCACTCTTAAGACAGCCTTTGAGAAATCGAAGAATTCAGGTAAATGCTCAAAACCATCCCCTGCCAAAATAGCGTCAGAAGCAGGTGAAAAGCGAAATACGTCATCCGCTACCGATATCCCCAAAGTGCTCTCTTTCAAGGCAGCAGCATCATTCAACCCATCGCCAATCATGGCCGTAACAGCTCCTTGCTCATTGAGTTTTCTAACAAAATCTCTTTTTTCATGAGGTAATTGATCAAAGAGAAGACCGTGCTTTTGATCAAAAAAACCCTCCATTGTCTCTCTTTCGGCGTCGTTGTCGCCACTAAGCATGAAAAGGGAATACGATCTCTTTAGATTTTGAATTAGCTCGATCAATCCCAATCTGTAAGATTTTCGGATGGAGAAGGCCGCTACAATTTCACCTCCTCTGCGCAAGAATACTTTTGAAGATTTGGAAATCTTATTACTCTTCTTTTCGAAACCAACAAAGGGAGCAGATCCCAATCTGTAATCAACACCTTCAAAGGTTGCTTTAAGCCCAAGTCCCTTTAATTCTCGAAAGTTTTCGAGTTCGATCAGCTCTGAGCCCAATTTTAACTCTGATTCGATGATCCTACTCAAAGGGTGTCCTGAATGAGAAGCCATTGAAAAAGCGATGGATCTATCAGATTCATCCATCCCAAAGTCTGCAACTCGCAGTTTGGCCTTATTTCCACGAGTTAATGTTCCCGTTTTATCAAAAATGATGTGCGTAACGCTCGCCATTCTGTTCAGGGCCCCTGCATTCTTAAGGTAGAAACCCTTTCGGCCTATCAATCGAATGGCATTACCATAGGCGAAAGGAAAACTCAATGCAAGGGCACAAGGACAAGCCACTATTAACACGGCACTCACCGCATTAAGGATTAAGGAAGGATCGAAAACAGCCCAAAAAATCCCTGCGATGGCAGCTATTAAGACCACTACATAGGTGAATACTTTACCTACCCTATCTGCAAAAGATTCCAGATTTGATTCTTGACCTGCATCCGCATCTGAATTCCAAAGTCCCGTAAGGTAGCTTTGATCTACATTCTTCGTGGCCTCAAGTTCAATGGTTGTGCCAGTTTGCCTTCCACCCGCAAAGACAGCTTCACCTTCTTCAACTCGAACAGGCTCGGCTTCACCGCTGACAAAACTGTAATCTATTTCAGCAACACCTGAAGTCAATATCGAATCCACAGGAATCAGTTCGCCGCTTCTTATTTTGAAAATGTCACCCACGGCTACCTTTTCAAGGCTTACGGATTTTTCTTTGCCATTTTCTATCAACCTCACCGCAATTGGAAAGTAGGATCTAAAATCTCTTTCAAAGGAGAGCGTATCGTATGTCTTTTGTTGGAACCATTTTCCAATCAAAAGGAAAAACACCAAAGCAGCAAGACTATCCATGTAACCTCCCCCGCCCTGGGCAAAAATCTCATAAGCACTTCGGAAGAAGATGGCAAGAATTCCCAGGGAAATAGGTACATCCATATTGATTCCGTTTCTAAGTACTGCACCTTTGGCCGAAATTAAATAGTCTCGTGCGGAATAGAGTAATACAGGAAGGGCTAGAAAGAAATTCAGATATCCGAAAAAAGCCCTGTACTTTTCTGCTAATTCATTCCCGAATGATAAGTATTCAGGAAAACTCAGCAACATGATATTTCCAAAGCAAAAACCCGCAACACCGATTTGAGTGATCAGTTTGGTATTCTTCTTTTTCGGTTTTGATTGAGACGTATCATCAAATGTGAGTTCGGGTTCGTAACCAATAGCGGCAAGCTGCTCTACCAATCGTCTCAGTGATACAATCTCAGGCTCGTAGGAAAACGAAGCTTGTCGCTTTACGAAATTGACCCTTGACTCAATCACGCCAGGAACGAGTTTTCGAAAGTTCTCAATCAGCCAAATACAGCTGGCACAATGCATGGCCGGCAATTTGAGAACGACCTTCACCAGCTTATCACTCTTAAATGAGATAATTTTTGACTGGATTACCTCATCATCTAAGTAAGCGAATTTGTCAAGAGTGGGAGCTTTTAAGGTTTTTATTCCCGGATTGTCTGCGTACTTGTAATAGTCGTCGAGTTCGCATGTTTGCAATAACTCGAAAACGCTTTTACAGCCGTGGCAACAAAAGTCTTTTTCTTCAAATAAGATATGATCCGACTCACAAGGGTCGCCGCAGTGATAACACTTGGTTGATTCTTCAATTCGCTTGGTCTTCATCACGAAATCTCTGCCGGCACAAATAAGGTAGTCTGATTGTCGAAAAAGGGTTTAAAAACTTCATCCTCACCATATCGAGAAAGCAAGAACCTCATGGTGCTCACGACAATAGTGCTGTTGTCGTATCTAATTGGCTTAAGAAGTTTGTGGGTGAGAGGTTCTTCTACTTTGAGAATACCTACATTTTTGCTGTATTGCTTGAGGTAATCCAAGAGCATAATTTCCTGTTCGGATGATAAGCCACCCATTCCTGCAGAAACCGACAAGAGGTTGACATCGAGATCACCTGATAATCGCGGAAAGATTTGAAAGAATTGTTTAATCCCCTGAACGGAACCCGACGACCCATCAGTAATCAAAAGAATATTTGTGATGCTCGAAAAATCCGAAGGTATTGCAATCGTAGCACAAGAGCTTCTTACAAATTCATGTCCCAGCGCAAGGACTTGCAATACCGACTTTTCGAAGACGAGAAGATCCGCAAAATTGGCCATGGAGCGAAGCACTAAATCGGCGTCACTTCTCAGCCTGCGAATGCGGAGAGGAATCGATTTTGAGATGCAAATCGAACTAATCTCGTCAAGAAGTCCATCGTAGTTCAACTCTAAATCGGATGATTCTTCAAGAATGCAAAGACTTATTCTTACGTTATCTCCGGCAATGAATCCGTTCAAGAAGCGTACAACACCCGTCCCTGGCGATCTGGAGGAAATTACGAGGATGATTTTTTTGTCGGTCATTGAGTCGGGGCATTACTATCCATTGCGAAAGTCGCAATTGCCCCACGCTTGTTTTATGACCTCGGTCATTCAAAAAGCTGATAAATATCAGTAAAAGGTGCTAGCGTTTTGAGGCTAGTAACAGTCCCTTGGAATCGAGAATTCGAATTTTTCGACCGCGCGTCTCTATCAATTCTTCTTTTTTGAATTCATTCAAGAGCCTAATCAGAGATTCTGTTGCAGTTCCGACAATATTGGCAAGATCTTCTCTTGTCAGATTTATTTCTATTTCTCCTTCCTGGTCATGCTCCAATCCATAGGTATCTTTGAGCATGAGTAAGGTAAGTGCGGCCCTCTGGCGAACGCTTCTTTGAGCAAGTTGGGTCATTTTATTCGCCATCTCTCCATTTTCCACACAAACTGCTTTAAGAATATCCATGTAAAAGGATGATCCAGGCTGAAGTAGACGAAAGAAGTCATCTTTTGGAACAAAGCATACAACGCAATCATCCAGCGCTTCGGCTGAGAGATTGTAATGTTGTTCAGAGATCAAAGATTTGTAACCCAGAAGGTCGCCTGCTGCAGAAACTTTGATGATTTGTTCCTTACCATCAATGCCAAGTCTGAAAATTTTGATTTTACCTGAATTCACACAGAAAACTCCAAGAGGTCGCGTTCCTTCATGAAATAAAACCTGACCCTTTTTATAGCGCGTGCACGTTTTAGCCGTCTCCATTTGGTCCAACTCAGCGTTAGAAAGCGCTCCAAATAAAGATCTATGATGTGATTGACAAAACTCACATGCAATGGCGCTGTGGATTGACTTTTTCGCAACAGACATACTCTTCCCTAATCAACCTTGAAGCTACATGGATTTAGCTCTTGTCCCAAGCAAATTCAACTCTTTTTTGCGTTCTTATTGCTTTTGTTTAAGTAATGGATTACGGCTTTTGAACAAAACTCATTTTTATCAGCTCTGAACTCCTCACCTAGAGTGTAATACTCACAAAAAAAGTGGGATATTCCCACTTTTAATTTTATCGAAGATCATTAGTTGTTTTATTTCTTGATCTTTTTGGATTGGACCGGCTGTTTGAAGAAATCTGGATTGACCATCTCTTCTTTACCCAGATATGTCCAATGAATCTTATCTCCATATTCGGCAAATACTGCGTTGATATCCTTCAATTTGGTATTCAGCACTCTTTCCGTGAAAAGGTCCATTTTTTCCCAACCACCAAATATCTCATTCACACCTAAGGACATACTTATGGAGGCATTCGTTTCTTGTCCCATATAATATCCCGTCAAAAATGACTGCTTGGTTCCTTCGAGTTCGTCCTTTTCAAAACCCTTGGTCTTGGCATCGTTAATTAATTCGACCATTAGGCCTAAACTCTGTTCGGGATCAGTCGTTGATATATAGATTTGATTCATCGGCCTGGCGATGTAACCCGTGGTTCCTGCTGCGGGAGCGTACGAAAGACTTCTCTTTGTTCGAAGCTCTTCAAAAAATCGCTTTCCCATGATTCTCATTGCCAAAGCATTATGAATGGAAGCCTCCGTGCCTTTGGCAGGTGCACTAAAAACACCTTTGATGTAATTCGTTTCAATCTTCCTGTCTTCAACAATCAATCCTTCTTTAAGTGTATTCTCTTCAACCACCCACTTTGATTCTCCTTTACCTTTTGGGAAATCCTTCCAAAGTTCTGTAATTGTTTTCGTTAACTCGTCCGAATCAATGTCTCCGACTACTACCATGAACACCTTGTCACGTACCATCAGTCTTTCGTAGTGTTCTTTGAGGATATCCAAGGTTATAAGTTTTTCCAGCGATTCAAGGGTTCCTGAGGGTTTCTTGGCATAGTCCGTCCCTTCCCAAGCGTTAGCCATTGACAGGTTATTTAAGTGGGCATCCGGATTGGTACGTTCTTGTTTGGCTGCAGTAATCAATTTATTCTTGATCAAGTCGAAATCTTCCTGGCGAAATGCAGGATTATTAATCGCTCTTGAATAAAGCGTGAAAGCCTCTTCCCAGTACTGTCTAATACAACTCAACGAAATATTGCTATAGTCATAACCTGAAGAAGAGCCTATTCTGGCTCCAATTTTTTCAAGGCTCTGTTGATATTCCTGTTTTGACATATCTGCGGGTCCACCTTCAGCTATCATCGAAAACATCAATTCCTCAATTCCCGAGTATTTTTCATGGTAGTTAGATACTCCACCCTTTAAAAAGAGTCTTGCACTAACCGTTCCTTTCACGGACTCGCGAGCAATCAATTTCATTCCCTCCAAGTCTGCCTCAACAGTTTTTGGTGCCTCCTGGGCATTAACCCCCTGAAAAACAAATACAAAAAGCGCGAGAATAATTCCAATATTTTTCATTTTCATCATCATTTTAGAAGTTACATTGAAACAGGTTTGAAGTTTTCCGTGTCGACCATTTCTTTCATTGCAGGTGAGATTAAAATCCCTGTAATGTTTGGCTTACCCTTTATGTACTTCTGCACATATGCTTTCATATCCTCTCGGGTTACTTTCTGAAGATTATCGATATAATTTAGATAATAGTCGATGGTTGCTGAAGCCCACCAATAAGTGATTGAATGCACGAATTGAGAAGTGCTCTCTTGGCTGTACACATCTTGAATCATGAGCTGATTCTTTGCGGCTTCGATTTGTTCATCACTGAAATAATCATCGCTATCCCAAAGCGCAACTTCTTGTTCAAACACCTTAATTGCTTCCTCCATTTGCTGGGGATTAGGAACTAAAAAAGAAGTTATCGGGCCTACGTGCTTTAACGTTTGATAGGACGTCCCAACTTGGTAGGCCAAACCCTTCTCAACGAGATTCTGCTGCAACCTGGAGGAGGGTAAACTTAGAATCGTGTGAAAGACATCTGCTGCATAAGTAGCCTCTGTATCTTCCATGGACTTAGGACCGTATTGACGAATCATCATTATCGGTACCTGTGCGTTTTCATTAACGGTAACAACAGTTTGAGATTCAGCAATGGCCTCAAATTCAGGAATAGGGTACTTTTCAAAAATTTCAAAATCACTTGGTTCCCAATCTCCAAACTGTGAAGAGACCATATCGACAACCTTGTTTGTTTCAACTGCACCCGCAATAACCAACAGGGTATTATTTGGGTAATAATACTTGCCCTGGATGGTTCTCATTTTTTCAGGCGTCGCCGTGAGGATAATATCATGATCTCCGATCGTGTTCTTTCTGCTGTAATTCTCTCCCCACATCACCCTATTCACATCGTTCATTAAGAAAAAGACGGGATTAGACTCAGCCCTTTGAAACTCTCCATCAACGACTGGGTTCTCTTTTTTCATTTCTTCTTCTAGAAAGAGGGGATACCGAATGGCATCGTTCATGAACTCCAATCCTTCAGCTAACTTAGTATTGCTAAGAGTGATAAAATAGTTTACTCTTTCGTCGCTGGTTGTTCCATTAAAGGATATGCCAAGCTCACTTACTCGATCCAAAAAATCTTCTTGAGAAGGAATATTTTTATTTGCCTTAAAGAACATGTGTTCGTACAAGTGTGATAGTCCATCGTACTCCGGAGATTCTGTGTACGCTCCATTGTGAACGGCAATTTCTATGGTAACCAAAGGAACACTTGGGTCCTCGATTATCAAAAGTTCGAGACCGTTGTCAAGCTTCTCGAAATGAAAATTATCCGGCATGTCATTCTGAGCCTGGATTGTTCCTGTTAGAGCCAATAAGGCAAAAGCAACAAAAACCGAGTTGAGTTTAGATTTCATTAATCGTTGTTTTATTGGAAGATGCTAAAAGTATAAAATCCTAATCTGTTAGGATGAAAGGATTGTTGGATCAGAGACAAATTAAGAAATCAGCGCTTCAGATTAAAAAGTGAATTCTTAATTCTTCTTAAACCAAAAAAGATGACTTTCGCAGGATGAACTTGTCGAGGGTGATTTCACCTGAAATTTTGTCTTCACGTTTTATACTTCTCTGTGTAAGTTCCGTGTTATTTATGGCGAGTTTCAATATGATCATCCCCGAATTACCCAGCTACCTGACCCAAATGGGAGGGGCGAATTTTAAAGGGCTTATCATCTCTCTTTTCGCTACTACCGCGGCACTCAGCAGACCTTTTAGCGGGAAACTGGCAGACCTGATTGGCCGGAGGCCTGTAATGATCTTCGGGGCTTTGGCAACAGCCGTTTGCTCAGCAATGTATCCTATCATTTCAGGCCTAATGGGATTTTTCATCCTTCGGTTTATTCACGGACTAAGCACGGGGTTCAAGCCGACAGGTACAACTGCATTTCTTGCAGACGTTGTGCCCGATAAATTTCGGGGAGAAGCGCTGGGCTTATTGGGAATGTCAGGAAGTGTTGGAATGGCCGCAGGACCGGCAATCGGAAGTCATATTGCTATTCACTTCGGCACAGATTACATGTTTTACTTCTCCTCTTTTATAGGCTTTCTTAGTTTAACTTCTGTTTATTTTCTTCGTGAGAGCGTGGCTCATACCGAACGATTCGACATTCGTATGTTGATCATACGAAAGAATGAAATTCTGGAGCCTTCAGTTTTTCCATCGTCATTGGTGATGTTGCTAACCACCTATTCCTTTGGGATGGCCTTAACAATTATTCCTGACTTTAGTGACTTCCTGGGAGTAAAAAACAGAGGGCTATTCTTTACCGTAATGCTGGTGGCCTCAATCATTACAAGACTGTTTTCGGGAAAGGCATCTGACAGAATCGGACGTGAGCGCGTTTTGCTTTCGGGTACGATTTCTCTTATGGTGGCCATGATTGTTCTAGCCATTTCTCAAAGCACACTAATGTTTTTTACCGGCGCACTCATTTTTGGAGTAGCTACTGGGATAAATTCTCCGACCTTGTTTGCTTGGACAGTAGATTTGGCAGGGACAGAGACAAGAGGAAAAGCAATCGCAACCATGTTCATAGCCTTGGAACTAGGAATTCTCTCAGGCGCTTTGATCTCTGCTGAGATTTATCGGAATGAATCAGAAAACTTCCTGTGGGCATTTTTATCGGGCGGGTGCTTGGCAGCAATCTCGTCAGTTTATGTTTTTAATCGTCTGACCAAGAGATAGTATCCGATATAGAATTAGGCCTCTTACACGAACAAAATTGTTTTCTTTGCAGCCTCAATTTCAAAATATACCAATCATGGAAGACATGAATCTAACCGAAACACTTGCAATGGTCCAGGACCTTGTAGTGACTTATGGCATTAAGATCGTAATGGCCATTGTAGTATTAATTATCGGTCTGATGATTATTAAATCATTGACCAATATGGTAGCCAAGGTGATGGCCAAGAGAAACGTCGATGAATCGTTGCGACCATTTCTTCGTTCTCTGGTGAGCGCATTGCTCAAGGTGATGCTTTTCATCAGTGTTATTCAAATGGTGGGAGTTGAAGCCACAAGTTTTGTTGCCGTTTTAGGTGCTGCGGGTCTTGCGGTTGGTATGGCACTTTCAGGTACTCTGCAAAATTTTGCCGGAGGAGTAATCATTCTCCTACTCAAACCATTTAAAGTTGGAGATTG
>CAZWQX010000032.1:0-29068 GCA_964635965.1 uncultured Cryomorphaceae bacterium | reverse complement strand
GAACGTCTCGCGAATCCTCGAATTGAAGATGTCGCGAATGGCGAAGTTGGCTACTATTTTTCCTTTCAAGAATTTCTTTCTTAAGCCCATGTTGGCAAAGGCAAAACCCGATTGGGTTCCTTGCACGGTTTCGAACCCCGATTGATAATTTGCCATTACCTCAAGATCGAGATCATTGGCAAACTTGAATTTGGCGGTTAGCTCAGTCGTCCATTGATCATCGGCGAAGTCGAAGTTTTGTTCTTCAAATTCTCCGTCGCGGTTGAAATAACCCCAGTTGAAATCCCAATTGAAGGTAACCCAATCCATCGCTTTGTACTTCCCGTTGAACTCCAAACCAATCTTGTCTTGGGTACCGATGTTTAGAGGTTTGGTAATTATTCGATTGTCTTCGGAGAAGGTGACTCGCTCGATTTTCTCTGTGGTGTACAGATAATAAAGACTTGAGTTGAAGGTTACTTTTCCGAGCAGCCAGATCGCTGTTACTTCATACGAGTCAGAATATTCAGGTAAGAGATTGGGGTTTCCCTGATAAATATTGAAGTTGTTTCGGATGTTGAAGAATGGGTTCAGATTCCAAAGTCTCGGACGAAAAATTCGACGAGAGTAACCTGTTTGCATTGAGAACTGCTCACTCCATTTGTAAGAGGCATGAAATGAGGGAAATAAGTCAGTAAAGTTCTGAACGTTGCTTTCATTGGTGTTTGTCAGGAACGTTCGAAGGTCCGTATTCTCGACCCTGAGTCCTCCCTTTACCCCCCAACCATTGGCTTCATAGCCCAATGTCCCATAAACACCCAGTACATCTTGATTGTACTCAAAATTGTTGGTGAAGTTGGAGTCAGGTACAAATACGCCGTCAACTTCATTAAAAACGGCAAAATCATTCCCTACGTCTTTGATCTCATATAAAGCTCCTGTTTCTGCTATCCAGTTATCGCCGATGGGTTTCGCATAATCCAGCTGAAACAAAAAGCGCCTTTCGAAAAAGTCTGTCTCGGTAATCTGATTTGGATCTACCTCCGCATCTATTAGAGGTGTATTTACAAATCTCGATGAAGTCTCTTTTCCAAAAAAGTTTCCGATAGAGCTCAACTGCAGAGTATGCTCCTCCGAATCGGCAAATTCTCTTTTGTAATTAAAATCGAACTGGTATTTCGGATTGATTGCCTCGGTTGTTTCTTCTCGTAACCAACGTGACTCGAGTTGACCGTTCTCACCAAAGAAGGAAAATTCAGTTTCACTGGGCTGGTCTTCATCCTCCAGGGCAAAGCTTCCCGACAGGGTTATTACGTCGCGCTCAGTAAGGTAGTAATCGGTACCCAATGTGATATTGTAAAAGGCTTCATTGCGGTACTCTTCGCCTTCAGAAGTCAAGAGATTTCCAGTGGTCAGATCTAAGTTCTCACTCTCTCGAAAACGCGGGAGGGATCTGTAGCCTGCACCGAATTGAGTGAAGAAATTGAAGTTTTCCGTTCGGAAGTTCATACTGCCGCCAAGGCTATGATTGTCGGGAATTCCTGTATTAGCCGAAATTGAGCCATTCAGACCTCTTTTTTCGTCCTTCTTCAGAACAATGTTGATGATACCAGCGGTTCCTTCAGCTTCGTATTTGGCACCTGGGTTTGTTATTACCTCGACCTGCTCAATCATATCGGCGGTAATAGTCCCGAGTGCATTTCCTTCGGGATCGGCCAAAACGGAAGGTTTTCCGTTAATTAGGATCTGGACGCCCGCGTTTCCTCGCAGGGTTACTTGTCCTTCAATATCAACATTCACCGAAGGAACGTTATCGAGTACTTCAAGTGCACCCATTCCTGTTGAGCTGATATCCTTACCAACATTAAAAACCCGCTTGTCGAGCTTGAATTCCATCTGAGATTTCTCCGCAACAATCTCAACTTCATTTAAACCGAGAGCGGTTGATTCAAGATGAATGATACCTAAATCAATTTTCCCTCCTTGTATCGGTTGAGCGTCAACAATCTTCACGTCATATCCAATGAAGGTGATTTGAATCTTGATTTTGGGAGCTGAGGTTTTTAGCTCAAACTTTCCATCGATATCCGTTGTGGTGCCCGACAGGATTTGATTAGCGCCTGTTTCGAGCAATGCTACCGTGGCATATGGAATTGGATCCTCACTCTCTAGGTCAACCACCTGTCCGATAACGCTTATTTCCTGAGCATCAACGGATAAGCTGAAGCAAATCAATGTGAGGAATAGAAGTAGATAAGGCTTTATTATTTGCATTTCCGTCGTCGCCTGTTAACAGCAACTCTAATAGACCGCAAACGAAAGCAGAAAGTTTAATAATTGTCCAAAAAAATGAAAATTCTTCTCAGATTTTTACGAGACGTTTTGTCTTGACTTTATCTTTAAACCGAACGGTGATTGTGTAGTGGCCGGGAGCCAAATGGGAAGTTTCCACTCTCAAGTTACTGCCTACAGAGTTTGCCAGATCTGTTGAAATAGGAAATTCCTTACCTGCAATATCAAAAATTGAAATTTCAATTTCCTCTAGATTTTGACTCCCAAGATCGAGGTAAAAAAATGAATTCATGGGGTTGGGAAAAACCGTGAGATCCTCATCTTGTGGTTGGTCAATTCCCAGTGGATTCACTCCGAGGTAAAAGTTTTCGTAGAACGTCTGGCCATCAATTGTATTCTCAATTAATCGAGCCAATGGTTCACCGATATCACTTCTCCAGAACTCATATATGACCCTTTCAAAAGTGGATTTTGGCCCAATGGGACTCCCATTTAGAAAACTCTGAGATGTTCCTGATTCAACGATTCTAATGCGCAAGACATTTTGATAAGTTCCCGATGGAATTATTAGTGTGCCTTCCCCATCGACTTCAGCTTCTCGGGTTCCATCCTCACTGCCTTGAAATCCTTTTAAGGGTCCAACAGGTTCGTAAAGGTATTTGTCGGTCCAACTATCTCCAAAACTTGCTGGAAGAGCATACAAAAGTTTTCGATCTGTGTATTCATGGAATTGATCAATCCCCTGGGCGTTATTAAAATCACCGTGAATGGTAACTTCATCACCATCTACATAGATGTAAGTCCGTTGCTCAAAAAAAGCTCCGGGTATTTCCGTTCCTCTAATTTGATTGGTTTCGGGAAAGTACTGTTTCACATTGGGGTCTTCCACTTGCAAGAGAAACCATATTAGTTCAGTCGTTCCATCAAGACTCGAATGATCCCATGTTTGATTTTGCCCAAAAGCATTCTGATTAGCGGTTACAGCCGTTGCAATTGATTGAAGGATGAAAAATGTGAATGAGATGTCTTGAAAAGTTGTTTCGCTGTTAAGAATACTCTTCTGACCAAATGAATTATTACTGCTAAAAAGGATTAACAGGAGTAGAAGCCCCGCTTTCATCTGATTCAATTGTAACTTGAATTTCATAACTCGAGTTTTTAGTGAGTAATCATGAATTTGGACGTTTGGATCCCTTCACGAGTCTTAACATGAACTTGGTAAATGCCTTGTTCAAGATGTGATACATCAATTCGGATTGACGGACTCATTGGGTCTATTTCATCTAAAACGCTTCTTCCGAGTATATCCGTGAGGGTAATAGTCTCAACCGAACTTAGTTTTTTCAGTTTTAGGTTGATGAATTCATTGGTCGGATTGGGGTAGAGCAAGAAATCCTTATCTACTGATAAATCGGGTAATGACAATGGCCCCGACTCGATGTACTGCACTTCAAAAAAAGATTGGCCGCCGAAAGTGTTGGTTGTAAAAGTGGCGATAGGCGCACCAAATACAGGAGTCCAAAATTCGATGATTTCCCGCTCAAAGCTTTCGTTTGGTCCAATTGGCGATCCGTCTAAAAAAGATTGATTAGTTCCGGTCTCCTGTATCAACACTCGATGCACATCTTCATAGAAAGCATTGGGCAGCTCTAGTGATCCCGAAGCGTCCACGGTGGCAATTCGTTTTCCCACCTCTTCACTCTGAAAACCTTGAGCAAGACCTACGATCACCGATGAATATGAATCACTCCATGAAAAACCTATGCTAAATGGGTAGTCTAATAATTGTTTCTCATCGTCGCATGAGGTAACCTGATCTACTGCCTGAGCGTTATTGTACAATCCGGCGCGAAAAGCTCCATCGGGATTATTTTTTACATAGGTTCTCGATTCGAGGAATCCATCGATATTTTGTATCCAAATCAGATCTGCTTCCGCAAAGAATTCCTCTCCAATTTCATCATCCGTATTGTAGGATATACCCATGGATAATTGAAAATTGGAAGATAGATTCGAAAAATTCCAGGTTTGATCTAATCCCACGTCCTCTTCGTCTGGCCAAACATCTCCCGATGTAGTGATACTAAAAACAATACCCCCATCTGTTGGCTGGTCGAGGGTGCTCGAAGTAATCGTTCCTGTTGTTTGAGAAAAAAGTCCGGATACGAGAAATCCGTAGAATAGGATAAGGGCTACACGCTTCATGGTCTTGGTGATTGGTTATCACCAAGATATGAAAATTCGGTTTATGAACTTAGGACGAAAGAATTACCTCGGAACAGCGTGCTTACTTATTTTCGGGAGGAGGGTAAAAGGAGTGTTTAAGCCCTTCTAAGAGTTCAGGGTGACGTTTCACATAGGCTTTCACATAAGGACAGATAATAACCGCTTCCAAATCATTTTCTCTGGCATAATTCAAGGCAGTAGTTGCTAATGCTGCGGCAATTCCACGCCCTGAAAACTCTTTGGGGACTCCTGTATGAATTAAATAAATCCTGTTACGAGATTGCTTGTATTCGAGTACTGCCTCTATTCCGTTTTCGATGAACTCGAAGCGATGCAGTTCTTGGTTGTTGGTGATGTTCAGTTCCATGTTGTTTAAATAAAATAACGGGAGTATTGTTCAGACTGATTTGTTCTGTGATGAAATCCCCAGGTCATTTTCTCCCTTAACTCTATGGTATAAAAGGGCAGCCTTGATGCATAGTTTTAACTCTTTGGTAGGTAGGTCTTGATTCAATTTGAAGATCAATGCTCTGTTCTTTTCATAATCAAAGGTGCTGCCGAATTTTTCCCTGAAGGTGGGCACGAGTTTGGAAGTACATTTAAAATATACGGCGACTTGATTGGGTGACTTTTCTTTCCAATCGATGCGAATCGTGCTACCCACTTTTGTAAGATAAGCGGGTTCATTCCATTTCAAAGTCTCGGTAATCTCATTGATCTCTTGACTCTCATCGGCCACCTTGAAAATCAAATCACGAATCTCATGTAGACGCAACTTTGCTTTATCGGGGTAAGATTCGAATCGTTCGGAGACCGTTTGTTCGGATATGATTTTCACGGTTGTAATTTAATCCTTTAAAAGATTTAAACCCTTAAAAAGAAGGGATTTAGTTCACTGTTTTGTATTTTCAATACAACTAAACTATCAGCTATGAATCTTCCAAAAAATGACACGAAAGAGGCATTTAGGAAGTGTGGTACTTGTTCTCAGACCTTTGCCTTTTTGATTAACCGGGAATACGAGCACCACGATCCAATTCACGAAAAGGCACTTGATACTCTTGCCGGTGGAATCTTTCGAGAAGGACATCAATGCGGAATGCTTTGGGGGGCTGCTCTTGCCACGGGGGCCGAAGCTTACAAACGTTCGAATACTTTAAAAGAGGCCAAGGCAATGGCTCTTGTCGCATCACATGAATTGCTTGAAGCCTTTCAGAATCGAGCGAATTCAATAGAGTGTCGCGAGATCACAGGTGTGCAAATGAATAGGCTGGGTGGACTTTTGAAATTTATGCTGGAAACACTAGCTGTGGGAATGAATAACAGTAAGTGTTTTGTTCTGGCCGAAGATTGGACACCGGATGCCATTGAAGCTAGTCAAAGAGGATTACGTGAAGCCGATGTTGAAAACGCACCATCACATAATTGTGCCTCCATCGTGGCCGAGAGCCTCGGCGCTACGGAAGAAGAGTCGGTTATGGTAGCTGGTTTTGCGGGTGGATTCGGGTTGAGTGGTAAGGGATGTGGTGCCTTAGCCACCGCTGTCTGGATGAAAACGCTTAAATGGTTACGTGAAAACCCCGGGAAAACTCCACCGATGTTCAGATTTAAGGAAGTCTCTGAACTTGTTGAAGGATTTAAGAAAGAAACCAACGAGTTGGTTCGCTGCGAAGAGATTTGTGGTCGCCGATTTGACTCGGCTGAAGACCATAGTGATTTCATAAAAAATGGAGGGTGTAAAAAACTGCTCGAATGGTTTATTCAGAATTGAATTGATTCAGCTATTCAAGAGCTCGTCATACAGCCTTTTTACCTGAAGATCACCAAATCCGTAGATGCTTTCACGTTTGCAGAACTCTTGGAAAACCGGGCCGAATTCCTTTGTTCTCAACTCGTCCATAATCGAAATCAAACTCTTTTTAGGACGACCTGGATTATCGATCGATGGAATTCGTTCAATATGTGCCTCTACGGCAGGGAGAATAAAAGGGTACACGTTTCGAACTTTTTCTGCTAAGGCTTTCAAACGGTCGATATTTCCTAATCGATAAGCCTCCCAAAGCTGATGAAAGACCTTGATCTCCTTAATTTGGATTCTCTTGGATAAGGCTTCCCCTAGTTGATCGGAATTCAATTCTCCAAATCCGTATGGGGTATGTCTGGGAGGCCTCACTATGAGTGCAGTGACCGAAGGAGTAAAACAATAAATCAGCGATCCAACAAACCAGAGATTCACTTGACAAAATAAGTCATCCTCAAACCAAAGATTTACTTCAGATTCAGCCGGGATGTTTTGAATTTTTTCAAACTGTGAAACAGTATCCCTGAAATACTTTTGGATGGAATAGTCGCCATAAGATTCCCTGATGAACTGAGCCCTTTTTTGGTAGAACTCTTTCAAGTTTTCACCATCTACTGGCCCATCCACCAAGCATTTCCTGGCCACTATTTGCTCGCCTTTGATATCATTGGGAAACCGTTCTTTAAGGGCGTCTCCATTGAGAATATGAAAAGTAAGGCTCATTCCGCAATCAATTCAAAGCTTAAGTTATCAAGTTCTTCTCCGTTAACGATTAAAGACAAATGATGCAAGCCGGGATAGTATCTCCTTGTAGTGATAGCTTTGAACGACTGGTTTCGTGTGAAATCTAGATCGAAATCTGCCTCTATTTCACGCTCGCTGATTTTAAAAACTTTTCGATTGTGACTCCCATTTGACCTGAGATAATACATCCCATACTCTATTCTCAAAAGCATCGGGGAGGAGCTTAAACTTTTAAGAGAGAATTCAAATTTTAATTCTTCCCCCATTTTCACTTTTGGGGTCATTATTTTAAATCTCGACAGCTGAATGTCTGAGGCCTTTCCATATCCGAAGATCGCCAAAACTTTAGGGTGCCCATTCTTGAGCAAAGTTCGTGATGCGTGTTTAACCAAGCGATCGGTATTTTCATTTCGACCAAACCATTTTTGCGCAATACCTACCACTAGCTCGGGGTGATCTTTCGAAATGTCGTTGAGATTGTTCGCAACACTTCTTCGGACCGTTTCCGATGTATCGTTTTTTAGATTTTCCAAAATAGGAAGTATGGGGCTTGGGTCTTTTTTTAACTCCGGAACTCCCATGGCCCAGGGCAATCTCGGCCTGCTTCCTTCCGAAGCAAGTCTTCTCACAGCAGGGTGCGGGTGTTTGGACCATTTCAGAAGCTGTTGCATTACTTCTTGAGGGTCATTCTTAATAAAAACACGAATTGCCAATTCACAAGTAATAAACTGGGTTATTTGTTCGAGGGCAGGTACCGAGATATCAGGACTTTCAACTCCAAATACTTCAACGAAGTCAGGGATGAATAGAAATTCAATCATATCTTCATTGAACCCGTGATGCAGAAGCTCAGGAAGACAGCGTAGAATTTTCTCAAGCTTTTGAGAATAGCTTCCCTTCATGTTATTGTTGAGGGCGACATTGATATGTCGGATTCGTTCTTTTAGGGCGCGATCTTCCCATTCATCATCATAGATCTCAGATAAAAACCCCATCCCGTCAAAATCAGGACATATGTTTTCCCACGCATCAATGAAACGATCGAAGAATGCCTGGTTGTAGATGTTTTTGAGTAATTCCGCCATTACCTTCCCAAAAATAGGTGGTGAAGATTAACTTAAGGTAAAGTTGAAGGTAGGAAAGGGAAAAAAGAAACTCTCCGTAGGAGAGCTTCATATATGGAGATATAACCCTTTTGTATCGGGCTATAGGACGGACGAAAACTTGAACGTCTTTATTTGCAAAAGGTTCGATTTGAGATGTTAAGAAAAGTTTAATCGGTAAATGTTAATTTCTAGAATAGGTGCAATAACAATCCCGAGATTCTGTTTTGTAGTTTTAACTAACCTAATCTCCCAGCCATGACCCATTTCAAACCACGTTTCTTTTATTGGATAATGGCCGTCCTTTTTATCATTGGAATTTTGACTCTGCGACCAATTGAAAATATTACCGCAGGAGACTGTCGCACGGCTGAAGGAACTATAATTCTTTTAGATGACAGAGGTGGTGAGGGAGACATTTATTTCGCCTTGGAAGGAGATACGGATGTTAGATATTATATCAATCGAGGTGTCGAAAGTGGAGTCGATCCTCGGGCCATAGATGGCCGATACGTTCTGCTGAGATATGCAGATCATTGGTCGCCGATGGATCCTTTCGGTAAAAACAGACACGTGGCTGAGTTGATAATATCAGATCAGGTTTTCTATTCCGAATTGGTTTTGGAATAGGTAGAGGGACCACTGCCGTTTATCACAATTCCTTTCTCCTTACATGTTGATCAACATAGCCTTGTGGTATGGCATTAAACACAATAAAAATCAATAAGTTGGGATTATCTCCCAAACTTGCTAAACGCATAGACAAATACAAGACTCTCTTAAGTGCATTAGAAAAAAAAGAGATCACCGTTGAGGTAGAAAATTCGATAAACGATTTGACAGAATCGATAAACAAACTCGATTTGAACAATAAGAAAAGTTCAATGGAGGTGACCAAATTTTACCATAAAGCCCTTTCCATCGTGGAAAAGGAATTGGGTTACATCCCACCTAAACGCAACATGGTAAAATGGATGATTATAGGAATGACCATTTTCGGAGTGCCTCTTGGAGTAGCGATAGGGGCTGCTATTGATAACATGGCTTTTTTGGGCGCTTTTATAGGAGTGGGATTGGCTATAGGTGTCGGAATAGGAGCCAATCTAGACAAAAAGGCAGAAGAGGAAGGGAAAGTACTCAACATCGAGTCGATGTAGAGTACTTTCAAATAATTAGAATCCTAGTATACTTGGAGAAGTATGATCAATGAATAGATCAATCCGGGGAAGTAGAATAATAAGGTCAGTACCAGACTAATCCAAAATTCTTTTTCGATTCCGAACACCAATCCTATTCCCAGAGGTGGAATCAAAATGGTAAGGATCAAGATTAACCAAAAGTTCAAATCGGAATTTGGAGCTGCAGGTGGGGCAGGGCTGAATGGAAGCGGTGCCACAAATTGATCTGAGGGGTCGTAAAACGAATTATTCGTTACCATTCCCGGAGAAACGGTTTGAGATACCTTTTTCGCTTTTTTCTGTTTGGTTGATTCGGGAATAGCAAAGCTGGCGCGATCTCCAACCGCCAATTCGGGTTGAATTTCTTTGGAAGCAATCATTTCTCCTTCAAGGGAGTTAGCAGGCTCCATCTGGTATACGGAGGTTTTACCTTCTCTTTCATGTTTATGGTTTTTCTTCAAGTCAACATGAAAACCTTTCGTATATCTTCTCTTTTGAATCCAAGAGGAAGAGTTCAAATCGGTATTGGTTTTGCACGAAGCGAGAATCGAAAGGGTAAAAAGAGCTAAGAGAAATGATCGGAAATATTTCATTTGGTAAATAATTGGTTAAGACCAGTAAGTTAGGAAAATCCTATAATCCAACACTACCTCATTACATCCCGAATTGAAGGGTCTTTTTGAAATTCACTTCTGGCGTAAGGGCAAAGGGGCATTATTTTAAATTCTTCTTTCCTGGCTTTTTCCACCAATGCGTCCAACACTCTTCTGCCAATACCTAGTCCACGGTAGTCTTCTCCCACTTCAGTGTGGTCGATGATAATCATTTGTGGACCTGCAACAGAATACGTCATTTCGGCGGCAATAATTTCGCCATCCATCAATTTGGCACTTCCTTTTTTTTCGTCTTGATCTATCTTGATTTGCACGGAATTTGATTTTAGATCGTTAAAATTGAGAAACCTTCTGATTCAACCAAATCTCTTTTATGAAAAATGCACTGATAGCTACAATTATTGGGTTGGCCTTTGTGGTTGGCGTTATGATCGCCGCAAACTCGTACAAGAATCGATCTAGAGCCAATGATAGCATAAAGGTAACGGGACTGGGTGCCCAGGACTTCACCTCTGATCTTATTGTCTGGGAGGCAGCTTTCCATAGGAAGTCAATGAATCTTCAAGAGGCATATACAAACCTTGAAAAGGATCGCCGGAAGGTGAAAGAATTTCTTCAGGAAAAAGGGATTGACCAAAGTGAAGTTGTTTTTTCAGCAGTAGATATAAGGAAGGATATCGATTATCAATACGATCAAAATGGTTACCGTATGGAAGTCTTTACTGGTCATATATTGACCCAAAGAGTCGAGATTGAGAGCAACGAAGTTGAGTTGATTGAAGAGGCCTCCAGGGCAATTACAGATTTGATTAACCGGGGGGTAGAAATAGATTCATACCGTCCGGACTATTATTACACGAAACTCGCGGAACTTAAAATTGAGATGATAGCTGCCGCTACGGAAGACGCCAGAGTGAGGGCAGAGAAGATTGCAGAAAATGCCGGTTCAAATCTAGGCGAATTACATTCAGCACAAATGGGGATTTTTCAGATAATAGGACAAAACTCGAATGAAGATTATTCTTGGGGTGGGACATACAATACTTCGTCAAAGATGAAAACGGCTACCATTACCATGCGCCTTTCATTTGGGGTAGAATAATGAACTGAAAAACCGGGATGTGAAGCCACCCCGGTTTTTCAAACCTTCTTCGCAAAATCATTCTTACAGCTTCATAATCTTGGTACTGAAGATTCCTGATTCAGTTTGAATTGATGCGATATACAACCCACTTTCCAGCCAACTGATGTCCAATTGTATCATCGAATTATTCTTGGTAAATATTTCCTCCAAAACAATCGCACCTTCTTGGGTTGATATAATCAGAGTTACGGTGTTCTCAATCGATTCAGGAAGCACTAAAGTTGTCTGACCTGGAGTAGGAGAAGGGTATGCTTTGAGTGCGTTTTCAAAGGACATTCTTCCTACAGGTTCTTCTCTGTTTATGATCTGAACACAAGATAAGCTGTTTCCACAGGCATCTGTAGCGGTCCACTTTCTGTATACGATCTCACAGAATCCAAACTCAACGGTTTCGGGGCAATTCAAAAGACCACTTGAACCTAAACCATCGACATGGCTTTCGTTTATCGCGGTGAGTACTGAGTTTAGTTGACTACCCGAAAATGAACTTTCGCATCCTCCGAAGAAGGCATTGGCCTCTTCAAGAACTTCGTTAACACTAAGCCCTGAGAATGGACCTGAAGATATTGTATACGCTCCAAGATTGGTTTCCGATTCTGAGAAGTCCTCGTCAAAAGAATCAAAACCGACACTCAAGGAAGCAGCCAACAATTGACCGGCGAAAACTGAATGGAAGTCGTTGGGATTAATCAAGTCTTCACTTAATACCTTAATCGGACCACCACTAGGGAGAAAGTTTGCTATGGCTTCTGAAGAGGTAAAAGTAATCGTGTACTCGCACCCGAGAACTATTCCATTCGGGAAAGCAAGGTCGAAATGGGCATCTCTGTAGGCACCTGGGTTATTACCCGCAGCTGTCGAACCCCATCCACCTTGTGTTTGTGTTCTTAGGTTTCCACAGCTATCATCCGATTCGGGCGGACTCATCACAATACTATCTGCATAGGTCAACGAAATACTCGTGCAATTCCCCAAAAACGCAGCAGTTCCCGTAATGCTTGGATCTGCCGACTCATTGCATCCAATGGTAATATCTTCAGGACAAGTTAGTTCCACCAATCCCCCTCCTGTTACCTCAATAACCTGAATACATGAAGATGAATTACCACAGATATCTGTCGCTGTCCAGGTTCTGGTTATTCTTGGCTCACAAGATTCAAACTCCTCAACGTCGAAATAAGCTACTTCCACTTCCGAGCAAAAATCAACGGCTGTTGGTTCTCCCGTTACACTTGGATCGACTGATTCTCCGCAGTTAACACTTGTTGTAGGAGGACAAGTTATAAAAGGGTTCATTTGATCTACAACCGTAATCAGTTGTGTGCAAGACGCGCTGTTCCCACATGCATCAGTGGCTATCCATGTTCTCGTAAACTCTCTTTCACAAACTCCTGTGAGCTCTCCATCTTCATAGGTTAGGAAAACATCAAGACATTGATCTGAGGCAGAAGCAAACCCTGTATTGTAAGGCTCGAAACTCGCACCACATGAAATTGTCACTGGTGCCGGACACGTCAAAACAGGAGGTTCTTCGTCGATCACGGTTATTGTCTGATAGCAATAGGATGCATTTCCACAGGCATCCGTTGCTTGCCAGGTTCTGATAAAGGAGCCTGGACAGTTTCCATCAAATGGACCATCTTGGTAAGTTAGCGTTACATCACTACATGAATCTTCTGCATATGGGGTTCCCGTGAATTCAGGATCAATTGATTCTTCGGAACAATTGATAGTGATGTCGTCTAAACAGTCTATAATTGGGGCATTCTGATCATCGAATAATAGAAGCTGTACACAATTCGACGCATTCCCGCAAGTATCCACTGCGGTCCAAGTTCTCAGGATTCGTGGAGGGCAGGAATTTCCTTGGTACTCGCTATCCTCATAAGTGATCGTTACGAATTCATCGCTGCAGTTATCAAACGCTTCAGCTTCTCCCGTCTCGGAAGGGTTCAGATTTGTCTCTCCACAAGCAAGAAATACATCTGATGGACAAACTAAATCAGGTCCTTGAGTATCTTCAATAACAATAGACCGACTTATCGTTGTGGTATTACCACAATCATCAGTAGCCGTGTAAATGCGCAGAACAGTTGTTCTGCAACCATTGATGCTGATATTTTCGTCAAGATTAACACTGATGGTATCCCCTGAGCAATTATCCACCGCAATCACATCAGGTGCCACCGGGATTTCCTCACATTGTAAAACCTGACTAGGTTGAACGCCGATAATCACAGGTCCGGATTGGTCAATCACGGTTATCAATTGCTCAGCACTTGATGAATTACCACAGGCATCCGTTGCGATCCATGTTCTTACGATGCTTAAAGTACATTCATCAGGACCTGGTTCAGAATCTTCATAGGTCAACTGAACGTCTGAACAATCGTCAGAGAATTCAGGAAATCCAATCGAAAATGGATCCAAGTTAGCACCGCACTCTACCGTCACATTAGAAGGAGTCGAAATGATCGGGGCACTATTGTCCTCGATGTAGACATTTTGATAGCAGAAAGAGCTGTTTCCGCAATTATCTGAAGCTATCCAAGTACGTACGAAGAATCCACAACCTTGGGGAGCCCCATTGAAATAGGTGATTTCTACTTCTTCGTCGCAATTATCCGATGCCGTGGCAAATTGAGTAGGAGTCATACTCGATTCACAAGTTGTATTTTGATCAGGTGGACAGGTAATTACCGGGGCTTCCGAATCAATGACGGTGAAAGTTTGGGTGCACGAGTGCTGGTCGGTACCATTTGTCACAGTGAATGTGCGGGTTAATATCAGCGGATTATTGGTGCATCCTTGACCTTGAAGGGTTTCCGTTACTTGTAAGGATACTTCTCCGCAACTTTCAGAAGTGATTTCTACCAAATCTTCAGTATCGGGAATTTCACCAAGACAGGAATAAGTCTCTGTACCCACTTCTCCGCAATCAATACTCAATGAACAACATTCAGGTGCTACTCCCGTCACCGAACCCAAGCTACATTGATTTTGACCTAAAGATTCACAAAGTTCATCTTGAGATGGGAGCAGCTGAAATTCGTATTCGCTTCCACCAGGAAACTCAATAAATACGAATTCCGTTGAGGTATTCTCAACAGGGAAGCAAATCCGAGACGGTTCAATCGAGAGCGCATTCTCTGCGACTACCTCGAATGAACCATTTAATCCACTTAATTGGACTGTCAATACATAAGTATCCTGATCTGTGCAGTCTGTTGATATACCGGTTAAATCCAACTGACATTCAGGAGCGTTTTCAGGGCAATCCAAGAAACCATTATCTATGGTTCCATCCACATAGTTTTCGTTAATGGAGCTCAGCACTTCATTTACTGCTCCCGGAGAATAATCCGTAGAGCATCCTCCCAGAACTTCATTTCCTACGTCCAGAATCTCTGAAACGGTAAAGCCCTCAAATTCCCCTGAAGTCACTATCAATTCCGAAAGTGTAACGTCAGGAGTTGAGAAATAGGGATAGGTTGCATCGAAACCAACACTCAACGTCAGTGCCAAGAGTTGACCTGCTAAAACGTTGCCATAATTGGTTGGGTTAATCAGGTTTTCTGTCAAGGCTCGTGCAGGCCCGCCCGAGGGAAGAAAATTCTCTACACTTTCCGATGTTTGGAAGAATATCTCGAAATCACAACCCAAGGTTATACCTTCTGGAAAAGCTTCGTCAAAATGAGTATCTCGAAAGGAACCTGGATTGTTTCCAGCCGCACCTTGTCCCCAACCGCCTTGGGTTTGGGTTCTGAATCCTTGACAGCTTTCGCCTTGGGCAAAGCCAAAATGGAAGAAAAGAATGGTAAGGGGAGTTAGATAATAGCGTAGATTTTTAATCATAATCTGCTTTTTGAGTTCTAACTCGGGGAATGCCACGAAAACGAGGCTGAAAAAGCTTTTACGAAATCGGAATTGATGAAGTTGCATTTTTATACTTCTTCCGCTCTTTTATTGAGGTAAACTATGGTCAATGAGTGAATTATAAGACAGTATTTTTTTGTCTTTTCTTTCTCTACCGGAAAGTTTCAAGGATGATTCCTTTCAGTTTTGGTTGTGATCAGGTCCTTTCAATATCCATCATTCGCTATGCGATATATTTAATTCCGTTGTATATTTCGAGTAACCAACTGAAAGTCGAATGTTCTCTAATCCAATGGTACTGGTCCCTTTGTTGACCTCACCCGTCTTCATTATTGCAGGATTATTTCTTTGGAACAAACCTCCCAAGAAGATTAACCATTTTTACGGGTATCGCACCAAGGCTACAATGAGCTCCCAAGAGAGGTGGGATTATGCCCAACCCATGGCAGGGAAGCAAATGGTTTATTTTGGACTGGCCTATTTCTGTACTTCACTTATCGGTGTGATTTTTGATGACCTCAGCGAGATGTACGGAATATTTATTTCTGTGTTAATTCTGATTATTGGGGCCATTATACTGCTCAGGCGGTTGGAGAGAATAATGAATGAAAAATTTGGCCCCGTAAGTTGAGCTTACTTTCCGTGTGATATAATTTTTCCGTCCTCCATTTCAATTATCCGATCGGTTTTCTCCGCGAAATCCATGTCGTGTGTAACGACCAAAAGAGACATATTTTTAGAATGACTCAGTTCTCGAAAAATGGTGAAAACATTTTCTGAGTTCTTACTATCAAGATTACCCGTAGGTTCATCGCCCATGATAATTAAGGGATCATTGATTAAAGCTCGTGCGATGGCCACTCGTTGCTTTTGGCCACCCGATATCATGGAGGCTCGTTTATTCGCCTCTTTTTCTATCCCGAGTAAGCTCAGTTTCTCCATTGCATCGTGATGAATCTCTTCTTCCGTTTTTCTTCCCAATTTTCTGGCCGGCAGCATCACGTTTTGCAATACACTGAATTCGGGTAGGAGGTAATGAAACTGAAATACAAATCCGATTTTGGCATTTCGGATTTGAGCCAGATCCTCGTGAGGTTTCTCCGTGATGCGCTCTCCACCCAGATACAAATCACCCGAGTAGTCTGTATCCATAGTCGAAAGAATGTAGAGTAAGGTAGACTTCCCACATCCCGACTTGCCCATGATGGAGACAAATTCGCCCTCTTTTATGTCAAATGAGATATCGCGTAAGACGTGAAAATCTACCGGATCGTAGAAGTGCTTGTTGATTTTATCTGCTCGAAGAACCGAATTCATTGCCCTCGGATTATTTCTACGGGATCAATTTTTTCGGCCTTTCTAGCCGGGAGATAGCCCGCCAAGAACGTGCTGATTAAAGCAAAACTGATGCCTATCACGTAAAAAAGTGGATTAAAATTAACGGGCATGGTTTTAATGGTTGGAAGAGCTTCTGTCTCGAATGGAGCTCTATCTATCAATACCGATAATCCGAATCCGATGGCGAGGCCAATTATTCCTCCCACCAAACCTATCATCAATGCTTGGCTAATAAATATGAGTTTGACATCTCTACCCGAAAAACCCGTTGCTTTTAGAATTGCGATGTCATTCATCTTCTCATAAATCATCATATTCAGGATGTTGTAAATGCCGAACCCTGCAACAATGAGGAGAGTAATAGACACAGCATAGGTAATCATGTTCCGAATGGTTGTCCCGGTTTCGAATTGGGCATTGGCAGTTTTGATATCTACCGCTGATACGTCATGATTCTTCACAATTTCGTGGGTCATCGGAATGGCATTTTCCATGTTATGGAGCTTCACGTAAATGTCGGTGATGTAGTTTTTGCCTTCTCCTAGGATTTGCTGTGCTGTATTGATGTTAACAAAGCTTTGAACGTCATCCACCTCGGCCAGTCCACTTTGAAAAAATCCCACAATCTTAAGAGGAATAGCGGCACCCTCGGCTGTGGTGACTTGGATTCGATCTCCGATTCGGAGTGAAGTTTTTTTGGCTATTCCTGCACCAAGGAGAATACCGTTGTTGTTTTTCTTTAAATCATCAGGAGAACCTTCGATAATGTAATCGCCAAAATTGAAAAGCCTGGTTTCCTCGATAGGGTCTATCCCGTTGATTAGTCCATTTAGACGAATGCTTCCCGAGAGATAGAAAACGGGCGCATTTACCCTGGGTGAGATTCCTCTTACTCGTTCGTCTTTTTCCAAGATCGACATCAAAGGAAGTGCGTTGTGTATTCTTTCAGCACTCAACTTGGGTTTTATTGAGCGCACAACATTAAAACTTGAGGATAATGACTCAGCCAAATCTACGGGTTGTGATTCTGAGGGCTCGATTTCATTGTAGATTCTGACATGGGGTGTGCGGTTTAAAACCAACCCATCTAGTAATCCGTTAAGCCCTGTCATAAAGCTCATCAGCACGATAAAAGTGCCAATGCCAAAGGTGACTCCCAGCGCTGCAATTGTACTCTGCTTCAGTCTTGAGAAAAGATGGGTGCGAGTTATATCCAGTATGACTCTAAACCCATTCATGGCTGAAGTAATACGGTAGAACTATCAATTCCCGAGAGGATTTCAACCCGATCTAAGGTTCGAAGTCCTGTCTCAACCTCTCTTTCACCTTCCTCAGTTAGGACCTTCCCTTCTTCAATTAGATAATTGATGGGGATGGTTAGAGCTCCCTCTTTTGAACGCAAAAGCACGTTGGCTTCACCCGTTAAACCCGCATACAGAACACGGGGTGGATTTTGGAAAATTGCCTCTACTGTAAACGTTTGGTTTCGTTCGTCTTTCATGGGGTAAATCTTGCTCACAACCGCCTCAAAGACTCTATCTCCATAAGCATCCAGAACAACCATTACTTTTTGTCCAAGAGCTACTTCGGCGATATCAACTTCATCTATTGACATTTCGATGATAAACTCGCCTGCTTTACCAATTCTAGCGATGACCTCCATAGTTGAGACATACTCACCCTCTTTCTTTAAAACGTGATAAACCATTCCGTTCAATCGAGATCGAATGGTGTAATCCGTTAAGTTGGATTCAGCACGGGCCAGGTCATTTTTCGAGCGTTTATATGTGCTTTCGAGTTCCCTTTTTGTCTGACTGTAGCGCTGTTTTTGAGTCTCAAGATTCTTTCGAGATAGATCGTATTTAAGCTTTTTATTCTCGAATTCAGCTTCCGAGCCAATGCCTTGCTCTCGAAGATTTTTCTGTCTGAAATAGTTTAACGAATCAATTCTCAACTGCTGTTGAGTCATCTCTATCTCTTCTTCAATGGTGGCCAGGAGTGTAGCACGACCTTTGTATTGTTCTTCGGCCAATTGGTAGTTGAGTCGGGCATTTTCACGGAGGAGTTCGGGATTTTGAGAAACGATCAATGCAACTTCCTGACCGGATTCAACCGGATCACCTTCATTGACCAAGAGTGAATCAAGGATTCCGGGAACAGACGGATATACGTCATAGAAATCGAGCGGTTGAATTTTTACCGAAGCATATACCGATTCGGTTATCCTTTCGACTTTTGGAGTGGTTTTGGGTTTGTTCTGTTCACAGGAAACCAAAACTAGAATGAGCAAAATAAATGCAGAGATTCTCATGGTTAGTTTGTAGCATATCAAAGATACATACCAGAGATTTCACCGACATCATTTTGGTAAATCTTCTCAGATTTCCTGTTGCAATTCCGGACTGTAGTAAGTTGTTCGGCCGCCTACGGTAATTACAGAAAGTGGTGGATTAGCTCTTTCCAGCGAACGATCGAAGAGAAGATAATTCTTGGGATAAGTATGGTATTTTGCTTGTTTTTTGATAGCCAGTTCAAATACTTCGAGCATTTTCGAATGAATATTTATCAGATCGAATTCTTTCAAGTTTGAAGCGTCCGTATTAGGGTGAATCCCACATTGAAAGAGAATCTCATCGGCGTAGATATTCCCGATACCCGCTACGTTTTTCTGATCTAATAACCTTGATTTTATTGGTCCCGTTTTTCCTGACATCTTCTCCAGAAAGTCTTTCTCTGAAATCTGTAGTGCATCCTTACCCCATGATTTGGATTGGAAAAACTCTTGAACATCTTCAATTATCCCAACCCTGCCGAATTTCCGGGGATTAACGAATCCCAAATTGACGTTGACCATTTCCAAGGCAAAGCGGGTGCTTTTGGGTTTTTGGTTTGAATAAGCTTCTAAGTGACCCGACATACCAAAGTGTAGTAGTAGCCATAAATTGGAATCACTTATTTTGGCGTACACGTACTTTCCACGTCTGAAGAATTTCAGGATTTTCAAACCAATTAAAGAATCAAATGCTAGCTTGGAGGTAAGGAGTATTTTCTCGTCTTCGACAAAGACTGATTTTATCTCTTGATTTAGAAAATGTTTTTCCCCGTATCGTTTGAATGTCTCAACTTCAGGTAATTCAGGCATGGATCTGAGTTTTTTACAGAACGTTTACCAAAAGCCTCTTGTTCTTTTCAGTCGTCGAGGTCCTTAAGAATACCTTCAACTTCTTTTTCAGTTCCTCTTAAAACGGCCCGGCAGTTTTTGATTAAAACCGCAGCTCGTTTCACTTTTTCACTCAATTCATCAACCGAAATATTCTCATCTTCAATATCCTTGATGATTGTCTCAAGCTCCTCCAGTTGTTCTTCGTAACTCGGTCTATTTGCCATTCTCTTTTGGATTTACCGTACTCCGTATCTCGCCTTTGGCAAGTATTGTGGTGATTTCCTCACCTTTATGCAACGCTTCAGCCGAAGTTACTGCTTTTCCATTTTTCATGGTGATGCTATATCCTCGTTTCAAGACATTGGTTGGGTCGAGTAAACGACGCTTTTCTTCGAGATGATCTAGAGCCACCTTCTGATTGGCCAAACTTTGAAGACTTTTAGACGGCAGTATTTCCGCCTTCGATGTAAGTTCCGTTAGATTGCGCCTTAGCATCTGTTTGGCCGAGGTTTCTAAAAGCATCGGCAAACGATCATCGAGCTTTCGGTTTCTCTCTTTTAGAAGCGATCTTACCAATTGATCTAAACCATGTCCCATTGTGCTCAAATGATTTATCTCTTGTTTCAATCGCTCAGAAACCACTCGGTCAAGCATATCGGTTTTTCCATCTAAGCGGTTTTGAATGAGAGGAAGAACGTGCTTGTTGATTCGTTTAAGGGATGAAGTGGCAGATTCCAATCTTAGAGAAAAGTCTTCAAATCCGCCTAGAATAAAACTTGCTAAGGCTGTAGGAGTTATCAGGTTCTGATTGCCACACATTTCCACCACGGTGAGGTTTGTGCTATGACCAATACCCGTCAGAACCGGAATTGGAAAGGAAGCTACCATATGGGCTAGTTCATAGTTGTCGTAACAATCCATCCCCGATTCGCCGCCACCTCCCCGAATAATGGCAACGGCATCGAATGGTTCTTTATATGAACTTATCTTTTTTAAAGCTGCCGATATGCTACTCACGGCCATGTCGCCTTGGAGTTTAGCAGGAAAAAGTATTCGATCAATCAATCCGGCAAAGGGACTTTCTTCTATTATTTCAGTAAAGTCCCGCCATCCTTTACTCGTTTCGACCGAAATTACTGCCAATCGCCTGATCAATTTAGGCAGATACAATTGGCCGTTAAGTTCAAACACTCCCGCTTTTTTCAAGCGATTTATGGCTTCCGTTCTTTGGCGTGCCATCTCTCCAAGAGTGTATGAAGGATCGATGTCCGAAACGAGCAAGGAAAGTCCGTATTTAGGATCATAACGCACTTTACAACGCATCAAAACTTCTATACCATCGGTCAAGGACCGTCCTGTAGTTTTCTGAAAGTTTCTTTCGATTTCTTCGTAAGAATTGCGAAAAATCATCCCCCTGATTTCTGCCACTATTCGGCCGTCTTTCTTCTCTACCAACTCGGGGTAGCAATGCCCGCTTTGTGGGTAGTAATTCAACCGATTAATCTCAGCTTTAATCCAATAAGACGATGCATATGTGCGCTCGATATGCGACTGAATGTTTTGTGTGAGATCTAGAAGAGAGTATGCGTTCCTGTTTGGACTTCTTTCGTTTTTCCTCTCCATATTAGGTGAATCGCTCTAACATTTGCGCATTTACGGGTTTAGATACCAAATCGATAACCAGTGGGTTCTCACGTGCTCTTCCTTCGTCTTCAGGATGAAAAGTTGCCGAGAGCATAACCACATGAGGGGCTCTTTTATCAACCGCAGGCAATTTTGAGTATTCTTCGAGCAATTCCCAACCACTCAAATCCGGCATTTGTACATCCAAAAATATCAGGTCAGGGCCGCCACTATTTCCCACGTCTTCGCGGAGATGATTTAATGCATCTTTTGGAGATTCAAAAGTGAGTACTGATGAGGCGAATCCATGTTTCTTCATCATGGTTTCACTAACCAGAATAGAAATGGGATCATCGTCGATAATAATCACTTTTCCGTGCATTGGGGAGGCTATTGGAGCGAATGTAGCCTTTTTTTGATCAAAATAACCACGATCAATCTTTGTATCTTTGTTTATAGAAACCATCAAACCTTATGATTACCACCGACAACTTGTTGACGGCTCGTTTTGAGACACTTGAGCCCGAATTAAAAGAAGAGATTCTAAGTATTGGGACGATTCGTGAAGTGGAACCTGGTGAGATCTTGTTAAAATCAGGACAGCTCATTACTCATACAATGCTCCTATTGGATGGACGATTGAAGATTTATCGAGAAGATGAAGACGGAAATGAGTTCTTGATGTATTACCTCGAACCTGGAAATGCTTGTGCCATGTCCATTATGTGTGCGATGAACAATGAGAAGAGTCAGATAATGGCAGTGGCTGAAACAGAGGCTATACTACTCGCAGTTCCATTTGAAAAGACGGGAGCATGGATGAACAAATACCGCTCTTGGGATGAGTTTATTTTGCGTGCTTATCGATCGAGGTTTGAAGAATTGCTTCTTACCCTGGACAACGTAGCCTTTAGGAGCATGGACGAGCGATTGGTGTTTTATTTGAAAAGAATGAAGGAAGGGCATGGAGATGAGCTCCATATATCCCATCAGCAAATTGCCAGAGACCTGAATTCTGCTAGAGAGGTGATTTCGAGACTGCTCAAAAAGCTTGAGCAAAGAGGCGCAGTGAAACTCTCTCGAAATGTGATACATCTTGTTAATCTGGACTTTATGTAGTCAGTGTGACGCGAATCACCGCACAGATCGAATGACCTTGCGACTTTTGTTATCAAATTCTTCAGAAAAGAAATGATGGAAGTCTTGGGATATGTAGCCGCGCTTTTGATTGGATTATCACTCGGTTTGATCGGAGGAGGAGGATCAATTCTAACCGTTCCTGTTTTGGCTTATTTGTTCGGTTTTAATCCGGTGATGGCTACAGCATATTCACTATTCGTTGTTGGATCAACTTCATTAGCCGGTAGTTATTCATTCTATCGTCGAGGCCTTGTAAGCTTGAAAACGGCGGTGATTTTTGGTATTCCTTCAATGGCCATGGTTTATTTGACCAGGAAGTTAATAGTACCTGCAATTCCCGAGGCGATTTTTACCGTAGGTGACTTCGAAGTTACAAAGGGAATAATGATCATGGTGATCTTCGCGGCTTTAATGGTTTTTGCTTCTTTCAGCATGATCAAGAGCCGAAAAAAGATAATGTCAGACCTTAAAAGTCAAGAGGTTCAAGAGCAAAAATTCAATTATCCGGCCATCTTGCTAGAAGGGGCCATAGTTGGTTTCCTTACGGGATTGGTAGGAGCCGGAGGAGGATTCTTAATTATACCTGCACTAGTGATTTTTTCTAAACTGGACATGAAACTAGCGGTTGGTACATCCCTGGTTATTATCGCCGCCAAGAGCTTAGTCGGTTTTCTTGGAGATGTTGCCAATTATGAGATTGACTGGACATTCTTATTGATATTCACCGCAATTTCAGTGGTTGGTATATTCCTTGGAAGTTTCCTTTCTAAGAGAATTGAGGGCGATAAACTGAAGAAGGGCTTTGGATATTTTGTCCTCGTAATGGGTATCTACATTCTCGTTAAGGAGCTATTCCTCTAATTTGTAACCCTAATCACGATGCTTAAGGGTGAATAGCCCGATCTTTGCACATCGAAACCAAACATATAATTCATACGATGAAAATTGAACAGATATATACAGGTTGTTTGGCTCAAGGAGCCTATTACATTGAGAGTAAGGGAGAAGTAGCGATCATAGATCCACTTCGTGAAGTGAAACCTTATATAGAAAAGGCCGAAAGAGAAAACGCCAAAATCAAATATGTTTTTGAAACGCATTTTCACGCAGACTTCGTTTCAGGGCATATTGATTTAGCAAAAGCTACGGGAGCGACTATCGTTTTTGGACCTAACGCTTCGACCAAGTTTGATACACATGTCGCTTCTGACGGTGAGGAATTCAAAATTGGCGACGTATCCATCAGGGTTTTGCATACTCCCGGCCATACAATGGAGAGTACCACTTATCTCTTATTGGATGAAAAAGGAAAGGAGCACGCGATCTTCTCGGGAGACACTCTATTCTTGGGTGATGTCGGTCGCCCTGATTTAGCAGTGAAGTCTGACCTTACCCAAACCCAATTGGCCGAGCATTTATTTGATTCATTGAGAAACAAAATTATGACTCTTCCAGATGAAGTGATCGTTTATCCGGGACATGGCGCAGGATCGGCATGTGGGAAGAATATGAAAAAAGAGACCGTTGGTTCAATTGGCGAAGAGAAAGCAACGAATTATGCCCTTCGTGAGGACATGAGCAAGGATGAATTCGTGAAAGAGGTAACCGAAGGTTTAACCGCACCTCCTGCCTATTTCCCGAAGAATGTGATGATGAATAAGGAGGGATATCAAAGCATCAATGAGGTTCTGAATCGAGGCTTGCAAGCATTGAGTCCTGCAGGATTTGAGGCTGCTGCTAATGAGACATCTGCGCTTGTTCTCGATACCAGGGATCCTGAGGTATTCACGAACGGCTTCATCCCAAATTCAATATTTATTGGAATAGACGGGAGTTTTGCCCCTTGGGTTGGGTCGTTAATTCCCGATATCGAACAGCCTATTTTGATCGTTGCAGAGCCTGGAAGAGAAGAAGAAGTTGTAACGCGATTGGCAAGAGTAGGCTACGATAATACGATTGGCTATTTGGAAGGTGGTTTCGAAGCCTGGAAGACTGCAAATGGCGAAGTAGATTCCATTGAAAGTATTTCGCCCGAGGAGTTTGAGGGAATTTTCGATTCGAAAAAACCTTTGGTGGTCGACGTAAGAAAGGATTCAGAGTTCAAGGCAGAACATGTCTCAGATGCAGTGAATTTTCCCTTGGACAGCATCAATGAGAATATGGAGTCATTCACTCATGATGTACCCCAATACATTCATTGTGCAGGGGGGTATCGTTCCGTGATTGCTGCATCGATTTTAAAGGCGCGAGGTTTCGAAAATGTCGTCAACGTCAAGAAGGGTTTTAAAGGAATACTCGAAACCAAAGTACCCGTCACTGATTATGTCTGCCCTTCAACTTTAGAGTAGACCTAACGGAAGTGAATTCAATTATGAACTAAAACAAAGAATTATGTCATTCTTTTCATTTACAACTAAACCATCTACTGACTTGGTGGCTGAAGACTTCAAAGCAAAAATGGACAGCGATCCTGATGCCCTCTTATTGGATGTTCGCACCGAAGGTGAAGTAGCAGAGGGTGTGATCGAAAACGCTGTGCATCTTGATTTTTTCGCACCTGACTTTCGCGAACAAGCCGCCAAGTTGCCTAAAGACAAGAACTATTATGTGTATTGTCGAAGTGGCAATCGAAGCGGTCAAGCCGTTCGCTTCATGACAGGTGAAGGAATCACCGCCTACAACTTGGCAGGTGGTATCATGGGCTGGCCTTACTAATTGTAGTTAGTCAGAATAGTAAATCAAACACTTAAACAAATGTTAGAACTATTAAGGGAACCTTGGCCTTGGTACACTTCAGGTGCCGTAATCGCTTTGGTGATGATCATATTGATCTTCTTTGGAAAATCATTCGGATTTAGTTCGAACTTTCGAACGATATGTGCAATGACGGGGGGAGGAAAACGGGTAGAGTTTTTCCGATTTGATTGGAGATCGCAACGCTGGAACCTTTTGTTCTTGGTTGGTTCAATCATTGGAGGACTAATCGCCTCAACTTGGTTGGGAAATGACCAAGGGGTTCAAATTTCTGAAGCTACCCAAGCCGATTTAGCTGAACTGGGTATTGCAGCTCCTCAAGGGATGCAACCAACGGAGGTGTTTTCTTGGGAATCTTTGGCACAACCATCGGGTTGGATTTTGTTGGTGCTCGGTGGTTTCTTGGTTGGATTTGGATCCAGGTACGCAGGAGGTTGCACATCGGGACACGCAATCAGCGGTCTCTCAAACCTTCAAATGCCTTCATTGGTAGCTGTTATCGGCTTTTTCATTGGAGGGCTATTCTCTGCGTTCGTTCTGTTACCGTTGATCCTGGGATAGTGAAGCGGATCGCACTGATCATAGGGATTCTTTTTGTAACCGTGGCTGTGTCAGCACAGCACCACCAAGATCATCCGTCGCGTGCGGATAGTTCAAGGGTAAGAGAGCAAATTCACAGTTTCAAAGAATTCTTCACCCACGGACATTGGGGTGGTCATGTGCGAAACTATTTTATGATCACATCCCATACGGGTCCTTTTGATACCCATTATGCCAATGCCATAGGTATGAAAGTGGATTTTGTCACCGCCCGATTCAAAGGGTTTGAGATGGGGATTGGAGGTATTTTTACATTCGATGCTTTTAGCTCTGATCTTTCGGTTCGTGACCCTTATTCGGGGCGCTATCCCATTTTCGAGTTGCAGTTGTTCGACGTTGAAGACCCCACGAACAAGTACGATCTCGATCGACTGGAAGAACTCTATTTGGCTTATCACTTTGGAGATTCAAAAGTTTCTTACGGACGACAGGAGATCAATACACCCTTCGTAAACCCCACCGATGGGAGGATGAAGCCATATGCCTTCCAGGGCTTTGTTTTTGAAATGAATGAGTTCGAAAATTCGAAGCTCAATTTGATGTGGATTACCCATGTCTCGCCTAGAAGTACAGTTGAATGGTATACCATGGAAGAATCACTCGGAATATACTCCGAGGGGTTTACCCCAATGGGTGACACGGCGCATTACCATCACAACATTTCTACGAAGGGTTTGGCAATCGTCGGACTGGAACACAGTTTTTCTCCGAATGTAAGAGCTGAGGGATGGTATTATTACGCGGACAATCTTTTGAGTACCTTTTACAGTAAGGTTCAAGTCAAGGCTCCGCTATCGTCTTCGTTCGAAATTTATGGAGGACTGGAGGCGACGGTTCAGGGCAAGGTTGGAAACGGCGGAAACCCTGAAACTGAACTTGCCTATGTCTGTCCCGGAGATAAATCGAGAGTATTTGGAGGACAGATAGGTGCGAGGTATGCAGGGCTCGATTTCAGTGTGAATGCCCTTGTCTTGAATGATGACGGACGTTTTCTTTTCCCAAGAGAGTGGGGGAGAGAGAATTTTTTCGCAACTGAGTCAAGAGGTCGTTTGGAAGGAACAGGGAACGGAAATCTTATCAATTTCAGATTGAAGAAAGAATTTACCGACAGACTTAGTGCCCAGGCAGATTACATGAGATATGACGGCCCGGGCTGGGACAATTTTGAATTTAATAAATACGGAATCTCGGATTACGACCAGTTCAATCTTGAACTTTGTTATCACTTTCACAAATGGTTTGAAGGGTTAGATCTACGGTTTTTATATGTGCACAAGGCCTCACGTGAGGATGTGCCCGCAGAAATAGTTTACTATCAAGCCAATTACAATCACTTTAACATTATTACCAATTTCACATTTTAGGACATGAAAGCTATCAAATACATTCTTGCAGGAATTCTTTTTGGAATAGTAATGACCAAGTCTGAAGCCATTTCATGGTATCGTATCCAAGAGATGTTCAGGTTTCAGGCATTTCATATGTATGGCATTATCGGTACGGCTGTAGTTATCGGTGTGATCGCCCACATGATTATCAAAAAGATGAGTTTGAAGGATATCGCAGGGAATCAAATAACTTTCGCCGACAAGGCAAAAACCTGGAGACGATACATTATTGGTGGAACTATTTTCGGAATGGGTTGGGCCTTAACCGGCGCATGTCCAGGTCCTATGTTCGTGAACTTCGGATACGGCTACTTTGTCTTTGTGGTCGTTATCGCCGCCGCTGTCTTGGGAACTTATGCTTATGGGTATTTGATGAAGAAATTACCACATTAAAGGAATGATCAATGTTCAATGATCAATGTGGAATGATAATGATACAACGACCGCAATTGAATATGCATTGGTCGAATTCTTAAGTGGAGTTCCTTTTCGTACGGAGTGTTTTCAGAATTGAGCCTAAGATTTTCAATAATTCTTCAATCTCTTCGAGAATGGGATGAGCATTTGAATCATCTATCCAATTTGTGTCGCGAAGTAATCTTAACCAATACTTGCATTCTCTAGCCTCTCGATAGGAGATACTCATTCGATTGTGAAACTCTTTGGTGGTCAAAGCTCCAACGGCTTCTTCAGCATTGGCGCAGATGGATGTTCCACTTCGAATTAATTGTTTGGAAAGAATGAATTCCTTTCTCTCAATTAATGAATATCCAATTTTTACGATAATCAGGGCAAAAGCATAACTCTTGTCCAATAGAACATTTTCATTCATCATTTCTCATTTTGCACTCCAAATTAGCAAAAGAAACGACCTTTCCAACATTCAACATTCCACATTGAACATTGATAATTCAACTAAACGAGTTTCTCAACCTCACCTCCCGGTCCCTCAGGAACCGGCATCCAATGGGTAACGGCGTCGAAGTACTGATTGCTTTGTCCCTCACCCAACCAGAAGTGGGCTCCGAATTTTTCTCTTTTGGGATTTTCGGGGCTGAAGAAATCTTGAGCAAAGCGCAAGAAAATTACCGGTAGAAAACGTGACTCTCCCGTCTTACCGGGAAGGTAGACCACATTTTTTGGGAGAAAAGCTAATACGCGTTGACCGTCTTCAGGTAGTCGATCTTCAACAGAAATCCATTCCATGATCCAAAGCTACGGAATACGAAAAATCATACAGTGCTGCCAGGGAAGATTTCCAATGTTTTTATCCAAAACAAAACCTGCTGCCTCAAATTCTTTTACAGCCTGGTCCTCGGTCATTTTGTGGACCTTCTTAATCGGTACCCAATCATTTTCTCGACGATATTCGATGAGGTAAATGGCTCCTCCAGGTTTTAGAGCCTCTTTCATTGAATCGACCATTTCCCGGGGGAAAGAGAATTCGTGGTACACATCTACCATAAGGATTTTATCTACTGCATTAGCGGGAAGATTCGTGGTTTTTTCTTCTCCCTTTATCAATTCAACATTCTCAATTCCATCTTCCTCCATTTTAGTTTTCATGAAGTCGAGCATCTCCTGTTGAATATCCACCGCATACACTTTGCCCTCGCTAAGTGCGGGAGCCATTCTAAAAACGTGATATCCTGATCCTGCGCCTATATCAGCGACCACATCGGAAGGTTGTAAATCGAGATTCTTGATGAGTTTTGATACTTTCTCCTCCTTTTCACGCTCTGGTCTTTCGAGCCAATCCATTCCGTGAAATCCCATTACATGAGCAATCTCTCTTCCCATGTACCACTTCCCTGTGCCATAAGGGTCACCTTCAGCGAAATAGTAATCTGAACTCTCCTGTGCTTGACAGGAAACGATAAAGAAAAAGATAAAAAGTGCTGATGTTAAGCGAAACATAACAAATTAACAATCAATTGAAGATTGAGTTCGGGAGTGGTAGATGGTAGGTGGTAGATTGTCGCTGGTAGATTGTATTGGGTAATCAATATGGAGCATTCAGAATTGAGTAATCAGATGTGTCGTAACTATTTGACCTTCCCTGATTAGAGTTGACCGTTTTGATTACTGTTTGTGTATTCGAAGAT
>CAZWQX010000031.1:7780-29144 GCA_964635965.1 uncultured Cryomorphaceae bacterium | reverse complement strand
ACTCAATGTTTGTTTGAACTCAAAGCATCTTTCTATGTGATAATCGTATTTTCCTTTTAATTCATACGAAAACTGCTTTCGGGTGTAACGCTCGTTTTCTTCTTCATTCAATATTTTACACTTGCCAATATCAATTGGTTCACCACCGATTTTCGTTTTATCGTAATTCAAAAACTCGGTTTCATTCTGAATTTCACTTTTGAAATCACGGACAAATGAAACAAAGAACTTCCATTCAAACGGGTCAGTAGTGTTTCTGATAATAGTAAACGACGAGTACTCTTTGATGTTCACTTCCAAGCCTTGAAGCCACTCAATTTCGTAGCTTATTTGCACATTTTTGTAATACTTTTTGAGGCTATTATCTTCAAATAGCTCGTTTCTGATGTTTTTTTCTACTTTTTTGTACAGCTCAGGAAACTCGCGTTTGTATTTTGAGAGGGTAACCTTTTTCCAAATGTCATTCAAATCACTTTGATTGTTCAAGAAATCTTCAGAAAAGGTAATAGCACTCAGGGCTTTTTTCAGCTTGTTGTGAAAAGCATCCGAATCAATGATTCTATTGAACTCCTTTTGAAAAACCCCTAGGTATTGGATGTATTTTAAGGCTACGGTAAAAATCCCGGCAGTGAATGATAAAATGCAAATGGTTTTTAAGGTCTGAATGAAATCATCATAGTCTCTCAAATAGGTATTAAATCCATCGTGTAGACTATAAAACGAGTAGAAAATCAAGAATCCACTTGAATAACTCAAGAACACCAAGTACAAATGCTTGCTAAAAACTACCTTAAGCCAAGAAAACAAATCTTTACCCATTCGTTCATTGTCTTTGTAAATCTCTAACCGAAAGATAAACAAAGAGTTGATAGCACAAAAGAACAAGGGTTACGCGTCAAATGGTTTAGTGTAGATAATTAGAAAGAGTACCCTTTATTTAAAGCGCAGATGACCGTTGCAATCGGACTCATTTGCATATCAATTTGTCAGTTCAAACTAGAAATCCCAACTGGACCCACTCACCTGGTTGTATTAATCTTCATCTTCTCCAAAAAACTTACTGAGCAGGTAGAAGTTAGAAGCTTTACGGTCCTTCCAAACGGGATGATTTAGAACCATTCGATCAGCTTCTCTCAGAGACAAGTCAGAATACCTGACAAGTATTTTTACCGAATCCAATTGACCATAACCTTCTTAGAGAAGGATTTCAATTAGCTTGTCGCATCAGAAATTAGCTTTTTGGCCAAAATTTGAAATCCGAATGGAATATCCAGCATAATTCTCAAGCGGTTAATTTTGAACTGTATGGAGCCGAAACTTCATTTCAGCTGGATACTGAGTGTTTCATGCTTTTCACCTAATCAAAGCCTATGGACACTCAAATACAATTTGATCCGTTGGGTTATTTGTGATCAAAAATCAATGAAGCCTTCGCACGATTGAATAAACACATATTAACTAATCAAATCCTTATACTTCTCCGCAAAGGCTGGATTATCCGTATTAATTGAAAATACTATTCCCTTCTTTTTTAAGTATTGAAACAATCCCATTAAATCTCTATCAAATCTAGAATGAGTATGTCTTACAACAATTTTTTCAGCACTAAATTTCAGAATAAATTCTGTGTATGAATATTTCAATCCTTTCTTACGAATTTCAATGGAATTCAATCGTGAGAAAGGAATTTTGGTTCTTTTACCAGTAAGATCTTTGATAGTTATTGCATCCTCATCAAACAAAAAGTTCCTATTCAGTTTTAAGCATAAAATGAGTATTGAGAGAACCAGAACGACATTAGCTAACAATGAATCTAGGAGTGAGTTTGTAAACAATAATCCAAGGGCAAGTACGAATCCCCAAAAAATAAAAGAATGATAATCCCATCCAGACTTGTAAAGAACCTTCATTTCAATTGTTAAGCTTAATTTCCACTGCTGGTTTCTTTTTGGGTGTTGTCGACTTGTGTCAAAACTCCATCCACCAATATGTAATTACTATTAAACCAGTTTGCAAAAGCTAAACTTTTTTGGGCTTCAGACAAATCTGTTCGAGCCAATGTAGTAACTCCATCTCCCTTTGAATAAATTGCGAACGCAAGCTTTACTCCCGAATAGTAGGCCCTTTCTTGTTCATCGAAATCTGCCATTTTGGTAATTAGGGTTTCACCGTTCACATCAGCTGAAAGATCATCAAATGATAGCCCCATACTTATAATGGCTATTCCTTTTCCGGTGTAAGAAGCAAGGGCAAGCGTTCCTCCTGTAAATACAATGCTTGCGAAAATGGGAATTTTCTTAACAGTGTTTACAAATCTCTTTCCGTGATAACTATTAAGAGCGTTTTCATAAAGTTGCTTGTAATCTATATCTCGTTCTGGTTGATCCCAATCAATTCCATTTTTGTGCATATTCTGTTCAGCTTCTCCTGGTGATTCAGAGTTGAATAATTCCCACGTTCCGGTTGGTTTTTCAGGAGTTGGAGCCTGTGTTTGAACGAAAAATACATTTACAGCAATTGTCCCTTGCCATGAATGTCCGTCTGAAACCTCCCTAAGAATTTCGTTCGGTCCAGACTTCATGAATTGAGTAGTTCCATCGAAGAGGATGATCGAGTCTTCAATTCAGTAAATAGAATTGAATCATTTAAGATTTGATCGTACATAAGCTCAGCCTCTTCTAGATAGACTTGCATTGAGTCAAACTATCAGACGGAATTGGCCGAGAGATCAAATTGATCAAATTGTTCTTTAAGATAAGAATCTAAGGACTTGGTCTGACAGCTCGTAATGACAAGTAGTACAACAACGAAATATGATTTGTTTCCTCTGGTGGTAAACTCCGCTCTTTGTCTCACAAGAATGAAAATACGATTTTGAGATGTTTTTGTATGGGGGCATACCAGCGGAGTCTTTTTTTACAGAAAATCTGAGATCAGAAGTCAAATCTAGGAGATTCTCTTAATCGGGCGTTTGAGAAAAACACAAAGAGAATCATTGCACATCTCATAACTTAATAAATAGTAGCTACGATTCGGTTCTTTTGAATACTCCTTATTAAAGGTGATCCATTTACCTTTAAAATAAGGATCGGCAACGTCCAGAGACAAACAATCAAGACTATCTTTTGAGCAATATTGCCAATTTCCACCAAAGCCTTGTAGCTTCAATCCTAATCTGGTCGGAACCATGCAGCTTCCATCTTGGTGAAAATAGAACTGCGTTGACCTGAAATAAATGGTATCATTTTTATTATTACCTGCATATAGAATTAAATCCCAGACTCCGTATACATCTTCTTCAACACGCCAATCGTCTTCGTTAGGAAGATATTTGCATTGAGAAAATGAAATAAACAAAAAGCACAATCCTGCAAAGGTGATTTTATTATTTATTTTAATTGCCATACTGTGTGTTTACATTATCTGTGGGCATTGTGAAATCATCTTCATAAATCAAATTTTCTGGAATCGGTGTACGATTTATGAATGGTGCAATTCTTGCGTTTGGATCATCATTGTAGATACCAGCAGCTTTCATAATAATATCTCCAGCCTGCATAATCTCTTCATCCCTTCCCAAATAAACACCCGTTAAAACGTATCTATAAAGGTCTAACATATTTTCTCCTTCTAGCAATTTTTCTTGAGATAAATTTGTTAAATGGAAGTTTTCTGAAATGGTATTCCATGCTTCATTGAGCAAAGCCTTGTGTTCCTTTAGAACAGAATTATCTGCAATTATTTGTGGATTTTTGCTAAAAGCAAAGCTGTAGCCTTGGTAAGCATCGAAAGATAGTGCAAAGATTTCTAAGGCAAGCATGCCTCTAGCTTTGGCCATACCTGGTTTTATCACCGTTCTATAATGAGTCGTTCTCTTGTCATGCATTCCCGCATTAGTGGTTCTTCCTCCGTCATTCCAAATTTTGTTCATGTCTTTATAATCTTCATCACCTGCGCCTGCGACAATACTACGGTAGACTTCTGGAGTGGGAGTTGCATATTCACCAACAAAAGTTGGGTAGCCACCTAAATACTCATTACCATAATTATCACGATAAATCCCACTACTGAAAGTGACAAGTCTCCAATCACGGTCTGCCCATGCTTGTTGATAGACATCGCTGAAATTGGAAAGCTTTAAATGAATTTGCCCACCGCTCTCCACCATAATCCGTGCCTCTCGAAAATCAATATGCTCCAGTCCTTCAAGCTCTTTACCATCAATGACACGATTTTCTGAGAAATTATACGGACCGTTGTGAGGATATTCAGGGGCTAGAGGGTCAATACTCAAAAACCTTCCCAATCGAGGGTCATGCACTCGAAATTTAAAGTTAACAGAATTTCCAGGTCCTTTAATCTCATCGTCTTTTTCCTGACCTTGGAAGCCATACCTGTACGCATTTACGCGATTTTTTTCGCTCGATGCATTCTTTTCTAGAGCAACATCCGTAAAAAACGGATTTACTTCTAGTGCCCCTGCGGTCGAAGATGATATGTTTTCGGTTGATCTCACCAGTTCTTAAAGATAAGTCATTTATTTCCTTAACCACCAGAACAAGCATATCGATAATGCGATTGCGATCGGGGTCATAAGAACTCGCATTAATTTGATCACTCTTTCAGCTCTTTTACCTTCTAACCATGCGACAAAAGCGCACAAGCCAAGCACTGAACCTATCAGCATGACCGTGATGATAATGATGACGATGTAAATATTTTCCATTGCTTTAATATTCGATGTACCTGACTCTTTTCAAGTACTCGCCCTTAAAGGTGATTCAAGCCCTGTTTTTCTGAAAGGACAAAAAATTGATCATCCCTTTTGCGAGTTTTCAACAATGAGATTCCCCGCATCCAGCAAGGCTTTTGGCCCCCTTCTCTTGCAGGATGCTCCGCACAAAACCCACCTTTTAACATAACAGCTTCTTATAGTACTGCCCCGCAAAGTGTCTGCGCTGCGGATTCCTAAGCTGTCCTATAAGTCAGTTATGTTAAGCAAGATCCGTTGGCTCCTTGCCCAAGTGGTTTTCTCCCAGAGCGCGAGAGATCGCTTCGCTATGTTCAACAAGCAGAAGCAACTCCACCCGCAGAAAGCAGCCCCGTTACTTCAGCTTTTATGAACTTCGGGCCCAGAGCTTGGGGGTACAGCTTTTTTAGAGTGATAAAGCTTCGGCCGTGCGGTAGCTCTGTGCGGATTTATCATTCTAAAAGAGCATCCAAGCGCCCGCCAGATAGATCGAAGGGATCAGCTTCTTTTCGCGCGGAAGTGACCCCATTTTTTTGGGATTATTTGAAGGAAAAACAGCCTTGAGCTAAACGGCTGGGCACTGACTGCAATGAGTGCAACGGATTGCGGACTGTGACCAAGCATCGCGAGCCGCCTGCGAGTTGAGCAAGGGGGCGGTGCAGAGAAAGGCCGAAGGAACGAGGCCGCTGCACCGCTCTGTGTGAAGTGGAACGAAGGGTTTTGCCATCTTTTTCAGGCAAAACCACGGAGTGGAACGGAACTACACAAGGCAACCGCTCTGCCGAAGGCTTATCAACTAATTCGCCGCAGCCCGCAGCGACCCGCAGGTGAGCCTAACATGGGCAGCGGCTGGAACGGTGGCGGCTGTGCGGAACGAAGAGAAGCTAAAGCGGCCAACGGTACAGAGACAGCTGCCGTGAAGATGACAACTGAGTTGCAGGCACCGTGACAGGCTGGCCTTAGCCACCCGAAGGGATTTGCAGTTCTTGTTTTTTGCCTTTAAAAGACCAACACTAAAACAAGTGCTGTAAAGGCCTGGCCGCGGTGACTGCCGAAGGCGGAAGCTGAACACCGCTTTTCCTGTTATTCGAAGATGGATTAAACTTGACGGAACAGCTTTGATTGTTTCATTTTCCAAGTAGGTTCATCTGCTATCAACCTTCCCAACTCTATGGTTCCGTCCTTGTTTTTCTCTAAGTTGATTCTGAGACTGCGATAGTAATATTCTCCTGAACGGTCAGGTCGTAGGTAAAATTCAGCTTCTTTTTCGGCGCCGCCCCCTTCTTTTGGTTTTAGTAGGACGATCTTTATTTTATTGACTTCGCTGTCGTCAAGTCGGGTAACGCTCAACATATGCCCTTTTCTTTTTGCTGGCTCTATTATTTCCCAAGCAGCTCTCAATGAGCTTTTACCGCTCATAAATTCAGCACGTGGACAAATCGTCTTTGCGAACTCGTATGCTTTTTTATTGGCTGGACTCATAGATTGATTGTTTTCCTAAAGATACTATCAAAACGGTTAAAGCTGATCGATATCTGACCATAGATCTTCCATCTGGTTCACTAAATAAGCTTCTGTTCCTGTGAAAGAGTTGTATATTTGACCCTATCCCGATGGAGTTTTTAGAAGGCATATTGTCCAACTTGGTTTCAGATTTCCTGAGCTTTTTGTTCGGTGCGATTTTCTCTTTTGCCTATTTAAAAAAAACCTATTCCTAAGATATTTTGAACGCTAACGTTTAAATGGTGTTTAAAAGCCGTTTAAATAGCGTTTAAACAAAATATTCTTTTGAACACTCTCGATTTCGGTTGATTTCCTGCCTGATCTAAAACGGATAAAACTCATCGATATCCGCCCGTAGATCTTCCATCTGGTTCACCAAGTAAGCTTCCGTAGAACTCACATACCTGTGTCCTGCCATGTATTGTACTTCACGTAAATTGTACTGCTTCAACCAATGTGTAATCACAGAAGTACGCACCTGTTTGAAGTTGATGAACGCTTGATCCTGTTCCTTTACATCCTGACTCAACCGCTTCCAGATTTCTTTGCAGTCCATTCGGTTGGCGGTGGTTCTTCCAACGGGCGGTGAACTGATAAAAAGCAACGTAGTTTCCCGATCGCAGGCTTTCACCAACTCGGTTCTCGTTGTAAACTGGTATTCCATCAGCTCGATGATCTGGTTGGCTTTGAGTTCCATTGTCCGCTCGTTGCTCTTTCGGCTTCCCGCGATATAGATCTTCCCTGCTTTGAGTTTCAGATCAGTCAGTTGGATTCGGTTGACTTCGGCAGTGGTCAGGCCTTGATTGATCATCAGGCTCAGGATGGCTTTGTTTCTTGCTCTGCATAGTCGGTAGCTCTTGAACCAGTTTCGGTTGGATCGTTCGTCTTTCTCGTTAGGAACGGAGTAATTTAGATAGATGCTTTCCAGTTGCTGCCTGTCGAGTATGGGGTAAAGTTTCTGTTTTTGGATGCCCCGTATTTTTAAGTGCTGGATGGGATTGTCTGAACGCTGGCCCTGCTCGATCTGCCAGGTAAAAAACTGCTTGATTACATTTAAGCGGATGTTTCGGGTTTTGTTCTCCTGACCTTTACGTTGAAGATGGTTCAGGTAGGCCAGTACTTCTTTCGCTGTTGCATTCTCAGGCTCCGTTTGATCTCTGTCCAACCAGCTTAAAAAGTCCAGCGCATAGCCTGTGTAGTGGCTAACGGTCGATTTCGATTTCCCTTGGCTCTCCAGATACTCTTTAAAACTATTCGCCATTGCCTTTATCGATCAGATGTGTGTAGATCTGCGTGCTCTCCAGGCTGCTATGCCCTAAGAACCGCTGTATTTTCTGTAAGTCCATTCCGTTTTGAAGCAGATGTGTAGCAATGGAGTGTCTCAGCGTGTGCAGCCCGATCGGCTTTTGGATCAGTTCAGGGTTTCCTGCAACAAGGATTAGTTTTTGAAGTCTTCCGTACAAGCTGCCCCCTGATAGTGGTTTTCCCCTGTACCCAATAAACAAGCGACCTTCTTTCTGACTCTTGATCAAGTTCGGCCTGTGATCGTAAACGTATTCCTGTAGGATGTTTGAACTCGATTTACTAAACGGCACAAAGCGTTCCTTGTAGTTCTTTCCTTTTCTTACGTGCAAGATTCTTCTATCAAAGTTCAGATCATCGACATTCAGGTTTGCCCCTTCTTTCCTTCTCAGACCACAAGCGTAATACACCACCAACATGGCCTTATCTCTCGCGGCCAGCCGTTCCAACAGCACATTTTCGCTCTCGTGATTCGTAGCTTCAAAGAGTTCTTTGATCTCGTTCTGACTCAAAACGGTTAGATTCTCTCGGTTCAGCTTCAGTTGCTTTAAAGTCACGGGCGGGATTCCCTGGGCTCCTTTGTGGATTAAGTACTCGTAGAACTTTTCTAAGGATTGGATTTGGTGATTAATCGTCTGGTTGCTTAGTCCGCCGCCCCGTCTCTCGTTGGCTCTGGTGCTGATATGGTTTAAGTAAGCTTTGTAATGTTTCGTATCCAGTTGGTTGATTTGATTGCAGCCCCTTTGCTCCAAGAAGTTCAGGAACTCCCTAACATGGGCAGGCATATAGCTGCACATTCCCCGACTGTAACCCAGTATGTCCAACCACTCCTTGAAGCCGCGTTCCAGGTGCTCGTAGCTCGGATTTTTCAGGACTAAGTTTTTCACTTGCTTATACCTTTTTTAAGATTCGTGGGCTATTGGTCTTAAGTCCTTGTTTTTCTGCTTTTTGATCGGCCCAGTTTTCTTGGTGGGCTGGTTTGGGCTTTTGGGCTTTTCCTTTCCCGCTAAATTTTTTTTGAGCTCTTCGAGTGATTCATCCAGTACCGTATTTACCAGCTTTTGCAGTTCGTTGTACTCGTCATAACTCACCACTTCATAGGTATAGGCTTTGCTGCCTTTCTTCTTCTCAGTTTTCAGATATCCGTTCAACATCAAGTCCAGGTGATAGCGTTTGATCGTGGTAAGCGGGATTCTAAAGAGTCTGCTGATCTCCCGATTGGTAAACTGGCCAGAGCCTGGCAGGCTTTCTTTATTTCCCAGAACGTAAAGCTTAAGCCGTTCGAAGTGATTACGGCAAGCTCCTGTTAGGTTGTCTGATTTACGAAGCAGTATCTGCTTCATCAACTTGTTAGCTTCTTCCACATCTTCCAGCGTTGTCTCGATATAGATCTCTCCCGTCTCTTCGTCTGCCTTCTGTTCTCTCTGGTGTTGGTGGTAAAAGGTCACCGCTTCAATGAACTGTAAATAGTGGTTGTTCGTTCTTCTGGGCTTAAAGACTTCTTTCGGGATGTGCAGTAATTCAGCAAAGGGATTCACGATCTTGATGGGTTCCAGTAAGCGTTGACAGTTTCGTAAAAGCTCAGCCGCCTTTTCTTCCTGATCTCTGTTGATCTTTCCCGCCGATGCCCTTCGCTGGTAGTCCATGATCCGCCCGTCCTGTTCTTCGCTCTCGTCCAGGTAAATCAAAAAGCTTCTATTGGCATTGTCTTCATAAATCTGTTCTTTGGTGGTACATCCCGCCACACTTACAGGGCCTTCCACCACCAAGTGAAGTGTTCGGGTTTCTCCTTTGGTGTTCTTGTGGGCTACGGTTTTGGAGATACGTTTTTTGGACTGAAGTTCTCTGAGTGGATAAAGCACATTCTCAGCTCCGTCCAGGTCTTCGATTAAGATTAGTTTGTTTTTCAGTTCCCGTTGACCGAAGTAGTAAAAAGCGTTTTCTGATAGTGTGGTGATTTCGATTCTATCTTCTTCGGGCATCAACTCCCCGACCTTTTCCTGCAGGTGTGTCTTTCCCGTTCCCGAGCTTCCCAGGCTTACGATGTGTAAGGGCTGTTCCCGCTTTCTGCTCGTAAAGATCAGGAACATAATCAGGCGGTTGACTTCTTCACCGACTACACCGCTCAGGCCGATCAGCTCGTTGGTTCTCTCAAGTAGTTTCTCGGATTTCAGGAAAGATTCAGCTTCTTTGTAATCTGCTGGTGAGAGCTTCGGACTTTCATAGGGCTTGGGCTGGGTTTCCTTGATCTGCTCCATTCGATACTCTTCCAGTTGACCCGTTAGTTCTGCCAAGCTTGCCGCCAGCACACTCGTTCCGATCTCTAACTTTTCTGCTGCTCTTCTGATTAGTTTCTCTGTTTGGTTGTCGTTGTACAGATCCAGGTTGTGGCGCACAGGTGGAACGGAGCTCTTTTGAAGTTCGATCTTCAAGGTACTCCGCATTCGATCCAAGCCATCGAGTTTTATTCCGCCAAGTACAGTCAGTTTTAGAAGTTCGTTTTGGTAGATTAAGCTTTCGGGGTTGGTAAAATTGGTGGCCATGGAAAAAAGTTTTTTCTGATATATCTATCACAAAAGTAGAAGATATGTCGTGACTCACCAAGCTCTATATAACTTTGTTCTGATATTTATATCTGCTAACTTTGCGCTAATAGCCTATTTCATTACTTATTACAGCTATTTATGACGTTTGGACAGCATATTGCAAGCATTCGTAGAAGGGTCGGTTTATCGCAGAGTGAGCTTGGTAAAAAAGTGGGTACTTCTGGCGATATTATTGGGAAGTACGAGCGGGATGAAGTGAAGCCATCTATTGAAGTAGCTTCCAAGATTGCCGATGTACTTGAAGTATCTCTGGATTTTCTCTTGGGCAAAACATCGGTTCAGATGGATAAAGCCAACATGAAACGGCTTCAAGATGTCGAAGCCTTGCCCGAAGAAGATCGACTACACATCATTTATGCGCTGGATAATTTGATCAAGGCAGCTAAACTTAAATCTATTTAAACTATGGCTCTGAAAAGCGTAAAAGGCACCATTATCGTGACCGATCAGAAAGGTGAAAAGCACACTATTAATGCCGATGATCTTGATTTTGAAGAAGTGGAACGTAATCAAAGAGAGATGGGGCCAGAGATTCGGTACATGGCAGAAGCTGACTACGGAGACTGGTCAATAACTGCTGAAGTTTGGGAATACCCCCAAGGAAGCTTTAACCACCACGAGATCACAGTAGAAGGAGCCAGCCATGAAGGTGACTTTGATTATGAGCTTGAAGCTTAACAGAAAGACAATGCTATGAACGAAAACCTAAAAGCCACTTACCGTGGTAAAAAACATACATCCCAAGCTATTCTTGATCGCGATGTATTTGATCCTGCACAACTACCCGCATTACTAAAGACTTTTGCGCTTAACCATTGGAACAACCAACAGGTGAACGACGATGGTATAATCGAAGCTTCAGAGATCAAAGTACTTGACTATGCTTATCAAAATGCCGAACCAAACAAGATATTAGTTGCCGTGCATTGGGAGTTTGTATAAAAAATGTCCGAGCTTTTCAGCTCTGGCGTAGATACCGAGAAGCTCGTACAAGGACTTCTCTTTGCAGGGCTGGGGATTCTGCTCGGATGGGCGCTGTTGGAAGCAATGAAGAGATAATGAAAATGTCCGAGCTTGTCAGTTCAGGCATTTCTATTTTCTTAAACTTATGCCGCGGGGCAAATGCCCAGCGGAGCATATCCTGCGAAGCGGATAAAATTTACTTTGATGGAACAACAATGTAATTGGTGTCTTTAATCATCAGTTTAAGGGTGTCTACATAAGAATACCGTGCAAATCCATCTCTTTTGAAAGCAAGATTATAGTTCAACTTTCTTGCGTAAAGAGATTCTCTGCCAACAAGTAAATTCTCATTGAAAAAAAAGTACCGTCTACAATCATCTGGAATGTCATCAAAATAATAATCACTTCCTGTTATTGAATTCAACTCATCAGAAAACCTTGGGCCACCAATTACGTACAAACTTGTCCACTCTTCTGCAATTAGGTCTTTTAGTAGCACATTGCACTCACCTTCTTTTGCATTCTCACAATTCAATAAGATCTTTGATTCTATTGGAGATTCTTGATGCAAACAGCTGCTCAATAGAAAAAACAGTAAGACCAGTCGAAATAGTTTAAACATTGCTACTACTTTTTCTTACTTTCTTTCTCTTCAGGTGAAAAACCATTCGCATCAAGTCGATCAATATTTTTTAATGCTTGGTCATATTGAGCTTTCGTAATTTTCTCGCGCGATATACTCATGGTGCCATCTTTGGCTGTATTGACAGTGTATACACCTTCGTTCAATTGAACATTTAAAGCTGCTTTAGCTATATCTTTCATGCTGGCATCAGGAGACATACTTGCTGCCAAATCTCGACCTATTTTATTATTAAGAAAATCTACTATTTCATCAGCATGACCCGCATCTTGGAGCATTGGCAAACTAAAATCTATTTCTGCATTTTGCCCCATTCCTATGGCTTCGTGCGAATTAGTTAAATCAATTGCCACATCTTCTCCAAAGCGTGCTGCTATTGATGCAGACCAAACAACATGTCTTAGTCCATTTCTCTCAGTACCAATACCTGTAGTCATATTCTCATTTTCAGCGGCATGTCTTGCAAACCTTCCACTCACAGAAGACATGTTTGTAGATCCGTACTTAACCAGACCTACCTGAGATGCTGCTACAGGATGCTGAATAGAACTCATTCCAGTTACTACATTACGCTGCATCTCAGTAGCTTCAGCTTTACGTAGAAATGGTTCCTGATCTTTTCGGGCACGTTTTGAAGATATTCTCATTCGCTCCAGCCCTTCCAGTTCGATAGCATCAATTACCTGATTCTCACTAAAAGCGTAAGGACTATTCCAAGGGAAAGAGTTCCCTATGGGGTCAGTAGAAAAGAACCTACCCAACCTTGGATCATGCATTCGGTACTTGTAATTGATCGAGTTTCCAGCTCCTTTTATCTCGTCGTCTTTTTCCTGACCTTGGAACCCATACCTGTACGCATTTACGCGATTTTTTTCGCTCGATGCATTCTTTTCTAGAGCAACATCCGTAAAAAACGGATTTACTTCTAGTGCCCCTGCGGTCGAAGATGATATGTTTTCGGTTGATCTCACCAGTTCTTAAAGATAAGTCATTTATTTCCTTAACCACCAGAACAAGCATATCGATAATGCGATTGCGATCGGGGTCATAAGAACTCGCATTAATTTGATCACTCTTTCAGCTCTTTTACCTTCTAACCATGCGACAAAAGCGCACAAGCCAAGCACTGAACCTATCAGCATGACCGTGATGATAATGATGACGATGTAAATATTTTCCATTGCTTTAATATTCGATGTACCTGACTCTTTTCAAGTACTCGCCCTTAAAGGTGATTCAAGCCCTGTTTTTCTGAAAGGACAAAAAATTGATCATCCCTTTTGCGAGTTTTCAACAATGAGATTCCCCGCATCCAGCAAGGCTTTTGGCCCCCTTCTCTTGCAGGATGCTCCGCACAAAACCCACCTTTTAACATAACAGCTTCTTATAGTACTGCCCCGCAAAGTGTCTGCGCTGCGGATTCCTAAGCTGTCCTATAAGTCAGTTATGTTAAGCAAGATCCGTTGGCTCCTTGCCCAAGTGGTTTTCTCCCAGAGCGCGAGAGATCGCTTCGCTATGTTCAACAAGCAGAAGCAACTCCACCCGCAGAAAGCAGCCCCGTTACTTCAGCTTTTATGAACTTCGGGCCCAGAGCTTGGGGGTACAGCTTTTTTAGAGTGATAAAGCTTCGGCCGTGCGGTAGCTCTGTGCGGATTTATCATTCTAAAAGAGCATCCAAGCGCCCGCCAGATAGATCGAAGGGATCAGCTTCTTTTCGCGCGGAAGTGACCCCATTTTTTTGGGATTATTTGAAGGAAAAACAGCCTTGAGCTAAACGGCTGGGCACTGACTGCAATGAGTGCAACGGATTGCGGACTGTGACCAAGCATCGCGAGCCGCCTGCGAGTTGAGCAAGGGGGCGGTGCAGAGAAAGGCCGAAGGAACGAGGCCGCTGCACCGCTCTGTGTGAAGTGGAACGAAGGGTTTTGCCATCTTTTTCAGGCAAAACCACGGAGTGGAACGGAACTACACAAGGCAACCGCTCTGCCGAAGGCTTATCAACTAATTCGCCGCAGCCCGCAGCGACCCGCAGGTGAGCCTAACATGGGCAGCGGCTGGAACGGTGGCGGCTGTGCGGAACGAAGAGAAGCTAAAGCGGCCAACGGTACAGAGACAGCTGCCGTGAAGATGACAACTGAGTTGCAGGCACCGTGACAGGCTGGCCTTAGCCACCCGAAGGGATTTGCAGTTCTTGTTTTTTGCCTTTAAAAGACCAACACTAAAACAAGTGCTGTAAAGGCCTGGCCGCGGTGACTGCCGAAGGCGGAAGCTGAACACCGCTTTTCCTGTTATTCGAAGATGGATTAAACTTGACGGAACAGCTTTGATTGTTTCATTTTCCAAGTAGGTTCATCTGCTATCAACCTTCCCAACTCTATGGTTCCGTCCTTGTTTTTCTCTAAGTTGATTCTGAGACTGCGATAGTAATATTCTCCTGAACGGTCAGGTCGTAGGTAAAATTCAGCTTCTTTTTCGGCGCCGCCCCCTTCTTTTGGTTTTAGTAGGACGATCTTTATTTTATTGACTTCGCTGTCGTCAAGTCGGGTAACGCTCAACATATGCCCTTTTCTTTTTGCTGGCTCTATTATTTCCCAAGCAGCTCTCAATGAGCTTTTACCGCTCATAAATTCAGCACGTGGACAAATCGTCTTTGCGAACTCGTATGCTTTTTTATTGGCTGGACTCATAGATTGATTGTTTTCCTAAAGATACTATCAAAACGGTTAAAGCTGATCGATATCTGACCATAGATCTTCCATCTGGTTCACTAAATAAGCTTCTGTTCCTGTGAAAGAGTTGTATATTTGACCCTATCCCGATGGAGTTTTTAGAAGGCATATTGTCCAACTTGGTTTCAGATTTCCTGAGCTTTTTGTTCGGTGCGATTTTCTCTTTTGCCTATTTAAAAAAAACCTATTCCTAAGATATTTTGAACGCTAACGTTTAAATGGTGTTTAAAAGCCGTTTAAATAGCGTTTAAACAAAATATTCTTTTGAACACTCTCGATTTCGGTTGATTTCCTGCCTGATCTAAAACGGATAAAACTCATCGATATCCGCCCGTAGATCTTCCATCTGGTTCACCAAGTAAGCTTCCGTAGAACTCACATACCTGTGTCCTGCCATGTATTGTACTTCACGTAAATTGTACTGCTTCAACCAATGTGTAATCACAGAAGTACGCACCTGTTTGAAGTTGATGAACGCTTGATCCTGTTCCTTTACATCCTGACTCAACCGCTTCCAGATTTCTTTGCAGTCCATTCGGTTGGCGGTGGTTCTTCCAACGGGCGGTGAACTGATAAAAAGCAACGTAGTTTCCCGATCGCAGGCTTTCACCAACTCGGTTCTCGTTGTAAACTGGTATTCCATCAGCTCGATGATCTGGTTGGCTTTGAGTTCCATTGTCCGCTCGTTGCTCTTTCGGCTTCCCGCGATATAGATCTTCCCTGCTTTGAGTTTCAGATCAGTCAGTTGGATTCGGTTGACTTCGGCAGTGGTCAGGCCTTGATTGATCATCAGGCTCAGGATGGCTTTGTTTCTTGCTCTGCATAGTCGGTAGCTCTTGAACCAGTTTCGGTTGGATCGTTCGTCTTTCTCGTTAGGAACGGAGTAATTTAGATAGATGCTTTCCAGTTGCTGCCTGTCGAGTATGGGGTAAAGTTTCTGTTTTTGGATGCCCCGTATTTTTAAGTGCTGGATGGGATTGTCTGAACGCTGGCCCTGCTCGATCTGCCAGGTAAAAAACTGCTTGATTACATTTAAGCGGATGTTTCGGGTTTTGTTCTCCTGACCTTTACGTTGAAGATGGTTCAGGTAGGCCAGTACTTCTTTCGCTGTTGCATTCTCAGGCTCCGTTTGATCTCTGTCCAACCAGCTTAAAAAGTCCAGCGCATAGCCTGTGTAGTGGCTAACGGTCGATTTCGATTTCCCTTGGCTCTCCAGATACTCTTTAAAACTATTCGCCATTGCCTTTATCGATCAGATGTGTGTAGATCTGCGTGCTCTCCAGGCTGCTATGCCCTAAGAACCGCTGTATTTTCTGTAAGTCCATTCCGTTTTGAAGCAGATGTGTAGCAATGGAGTGTCTCAGCGTGTGCAGCCCGATCGGCTTTTGGATCAGTTCAGGGTTTCCTGCAACAAGGATTAGTTTTTGAAGTCTTCCGTACAAGCTGCCCCCTGATAGTGGTTTTCCCCTGTACCCAATAAACAAGCGACCTTCTTTCTGACTCTTGATCAAGTTCGGCCTGTGATCGTAAACGTATTCCTGTAGGATGTTTGAACTCGATTTACTAAACGGCACAAAGCGTTCCTTGTAGTTCTTTCCTTTTCTTACGTGCAAGATTCTTCTATCAAAGTTCAGATCATCGACATTCAGGTTTGCCCCTTCTTTCCTTCTCAGACCACAAGCGTAATACACCACCAACATGGCCTTATCTCTCGCGGCCAGCCGTTCCAACAGCACATTTTCGCTCTCGTGATTCGTAGCTTCAAAGAGTTCTTTGATCTCGTTCTGACTCAAAACGGTTAGATTCTCTCGGTTCAGCTTCAGTTGCTTTAAAGTCACGGGCGGGATTCCCTGGGCTCCTTTGTGGATTAAGTACTCGTAGAACTTTTCTAAGGATTGGATTTGGTGATTAATCGTCTGGTTGCTTAGTCCGCCGCCCCGTCTCTCGTTGGCTCTGGTGCTGATATGGTTTAAGTAAGCTTTGTAATGTTTCGTATCCAGTTGGTTGATTTGATTGCAGCCCCTTTGCTCCAAGAAGTTCAGGAACTCCCTAACATGGGCAGGCATATAGCTGCACATTCCCCGACTGTAACCCAGTATGTCCAACCACTCCTTGAAGCCGCGTTCCAGGTGCTCGTAGCTCGGATTTTTCAGGACTAAGTTTTTCACTTGCTTATACCTTTTTTAAGATTCGTGGGCTATTGGTCTTAAGTCCTTGTTTTTCTGCTTTTTGATCGGCCCAGTTTTCTTGGTGGGCTGGTTTGGGCTTTTGGGCTTTTCCTTTCCCGCTAAATTTTTTTTGAGCTCTTCGAGTGATTCATCCAGTACCGTATTTACCAGCTTTTGCAGTTCGTTGTACTCGTCATAACTCACCACTTCATAGGTATAGGCTTTGCTGCCTTTCTTCTTCTCAGTTTTCAGATATCCGTTCAACATCAAGTCCAGGTGATAGCGTTTGATCGTGGTAAGCGGGATTCTAAAGAGTCTGCTGATCTCCCGATTGGTAAACTGGCCAGAGCCTGGCAGGCTTTCTTTATTTCCCAGAACGTAAAGCTTAAGCCGTTCGAAGTGATTACGGCAAGCTCCTGTTAGGTTGTCTGATTTACGAAGCAGTATCTGCTTCATCAACTTGTTAGCTTCTTCCACATCTTCCAGCGTTGTCTCGATATAGATCTCTCCCGTCTCTTCGTCTGCCTTCTGTTCTCTCTGGTGTTGGTGGTAAAAGGTCACCGCTTCAATGAACTGTAAATAGTGGTTGTTCGTTCTTCTGGGCTTAAAGACTTCTTTCGGGATGTGCAGTAATTCAGCAAAGGGATTCACGATCTTGATGGGTTCCAGTAAGCGTTGACAGTTTCGTAAAAGCTCAGCCGCCTTTTCTTCCTGATCTCTGTTGATCTTTCCCGCCGATGCCCTTCGCTGGTAGTCCATGATCCGCCCGTCCTGTTCTTCGCTCTCGTCCAGGTAAATCAAAAAGCTTCTATTGGCATTGTCTTCATAAATCTGTTCTTTGGTGGTACATCCCGCCACACTTACAGGGCCTTCCACCACCAAGTGAAGTGTTCGGGTTTCTCCTTTGGTGTTCTTGTGGGCTACGGTTTTGGAGATACGTTTTTTGGACTGAAGTTCTCTGAGTGGATAAAGCACATTCTCAGCTCCGTCCAGGTCTTCGATTAAGATTAGTTTGTTTTTCAGTTCCCGTTGACCGAAGTAGTAAAAAGCGTTTTCTGATAGTGTGGTGATTTCGATTCTATCTTCTTCGGGCATCAACTCCCCGACCTTTTCCTGCAGGTGTGTCTTTCCCGTTCCCGAGCTTCCCAGGCTTACGATGTGTAAGGGCTGTTCCCGCTTTCTGCTCGTAAAGATCAGGAACATAATCAGGCGGTTGACTTCTTCACCGACTACACCGCTCAGGCCGATCAGCTCGTTGGTTCTCTCAAGTAGTTTCTCGGATTTCAGGAAAGATTCAGCTTCTTTGTAATCTGCTGGTGAGAGCTTCGGACTTTCATAGGGCTTGGGCTGGGTTTCCTTGATCTGCTCCATTCGATACTCTTCCAGTTGACCCGTTAGTTCTGCCAAGCTTGCCGCCAGCACACTCGTTCCGATCTCTAACTTTTCTGCTGCTCTTCTGATTAGTTTCTCTGTTTGGTTGTCGTTGTACAGATCCAGGTTGTGGCGCACAGGTGGAACGGAGCTCTTTTGAAGTTCGATCTTCAAGGTACTCCGCATTCGATCCAAGCCATCGAGTTTTATTCCGCCAAGTACAGTCAGTTTTAGAAGTTCGTTTTGGTAGATTAAGCTTTCGGGGTTGGTAAAATTGGTGGCCATGGAAAAAAGTTTTTTCTGATATATCTATCACAAAAGTAGAAGATATGTCGTGACTCACCAAGCTCTATATAACTTTGTTCTGATATTTATATCTGCTAACTTTGCGCTAATAGCCTATTTCATTACTTATTACAGCTATTTATGACGTTTGGACAGCATATTGCAAGCATTCGTAGAAGGGTCGGTTTATCGCAGAGTGAGCTTGGTAAAAAAGTGGGTACTTCTGGCGATATTATTGGGAAGTACGAGCGGGATGAAGTGAAGCCATCTATTGAAGTAGCTTCCAAGATTGCCGATGTACTTGAAGTATCTCTGGATTTTCTCTTGGGCAAAACATCGGTTCAGATGGATAAAGCCAACATGAAACGGCTTCAAGATGTCGAAGCCTTGCCCGAAGAAGATCGACTACACATCATTTATGCGCTGGATAATTTGATCAAGGCAGCTAAACTTAAATCTATTTAAACTATGGCTCTGAAAAGCGTAAAAGGCACCATTATCGTGACCGATCAGAAAGGTGAAAAGCACACTATTAATGCCGATGATCTTGATTTTGAAGAAGTGGAACGTAATCAAAGAGAGATGGGGCCAGAGATTCGGTACATGGCAGAAGCTGACTACGGAGACTGGTCAATAACTGCTGAAGTTTGGGAATACCCCCAAGGAAGCTTTAACCACCACGAGATCACAGTAGAAGGAGCCAGCCATGAAGGTGACTTTGATTATGAGCTTGAAGCTTAACAGAAAGACAATGCTATGAACGAAAACCTAAAAGCCACTTACCGTGGTAAAAAACATACATCCCAAGCTATTCTTGATCGCGATGTATTTGATCCTGCACAACTACCCGCATTACTAAAGACTTTTGCGCTTAACCATTGGAACAACCAACAGGTGAACGACGATGGTATAATCGAAGCTTCAGAGATCAAAGTACTTGACTATGCTTATCAAAATGCCGAACCAAACAAGATATTAGTTGCCGTGCATTGGGAGTTTGTATAAAAAATGTCCGAGCTTTTCAGCTCTGGCGTAGATACCGAGAAGCTCGTACAAGGACTTCTCTTTGCAGGGCTGGGGATTCTGCTCGGATGGGCGCTGTTGGAAGCAATGAAGAGATAATGAAAATGTCCGAGCTTGTCAGTTCAGGCATTTCTATTTTCTTAAACTTATGCCGCGGGGCAAATGCCCAGCGGAGCATATCCTGCGAAGCGGATAAAATTTACTTTGATGGAACAACAATGTAATTGGTGTCTTTAATCATCAGTTTAAGGGTGTCTACATAAGAATACCGTGCAAATCCATCTCTTTTGAAAGCAAGATTATAGTTCAACTTTCTTGCGTAAAGAGATTCTCTGCCAACAAGTAAATTCTCATTGAAAAAAAAGTACCGTCTACAATCATCTGGAATGTCATCAAAATAATAATCACTTCCTGTTATTGAATTCAACTCATCAGAAAACCTTGGGCCACCAATTACGTACAAACTTGTCCACTCTTCTGCAATTAGGTCTTTTAGTAGCACATTGCACTCACCTTCTTTTGCATTCTCACAATTCAATAAGATCTTTGATTCTATTGGAGATTCTTGATGCAAACAGCTGCTCAATAGAAAAAACAGTAAGACCAGTCGAAATAGTTTAAACATTGCTACTACTTTTTCTTACTTTCTTTCTCTTCAGGTGAAAAACCATTCGCATCAAGTCGATCAATATTTTTTAATGCTTGGTCATATTGAGCTTTCGTAATTTTCTCGCGCGATATACTCATGGTGCCATCTTTGGCTGTATTGACAGTGTATACACCTTCGTTCAATTGAACATTTAAAGCTGCTTTAGCTATATCTTTCATGCTGGCATCAGGAGACATACTTGCTGCCAAATCTCGACCTATTTTATTATTAAGAAAATCTACTATTTCATCAGCATGACCCGCATCTTGGAGCATTGGCAAACTAAAATCTATTTCTGCATTTTGCCCCATTCCTATGGCTTCGTGCGAATTAGTTAAATCAATTGCCACATCTTCTCCAAAGCGTGCTGCTATTGATGCAGACCAAACAACATGTCTTAGTCCATTTCTCTCAGTACCAATACCTGTAGTCATATTCTCATTTTCAGCGGCATGTCTTGCAAACCTTCCACTCACAGAAGACATGTTTGTAGATCCGTACTTAACCAGACCTACCTGAGATGCTGCTACAGGATGCTGAATAGAACTCATTCCAGTTACTACATTACGCTGCATCTCAGTAGCTTCAGCTTTACGTAGAAATGGTTCCTGATCTTTTCGGGCACGTTTTGAAGATATTCTCATTCGCTCCAGCCCTTCCAGTTCGATAGCATCAATTACCTGATTCTCACTAAAAGCGTAAGGACTATTCCAAGGGAAAGAGTTCCCTATGGGGTCAGTAGAAAAGAACCTACCCAACCTTGGATCATGCATTCGGTACTTGTAATTGATCGAGTTTCCAGCTCCTTTTATCTCGTCGTCTTTTTCCTGACCTTGGAACCCATAGCGATAGGAACCCACATTGTAGGTTCGCCAAGGTTGAAGCATACCAAACGGGTAGTGGTTATTGGCGGCTACCAAATCAGGGGTAAAGTCAAAAGGGTTGTTGCTTCCGTCAATTTGTGCTTCCTTACGATCGGACACCACCATACGCACATTTCCCAGATGATCGGTGAGCTCATAGAGCTTGTTTCCAACCTTTCTCTGGTACACATCTTCAAAAATGCCCAAGGGATATTTAACCGGAGAGATGATAGGTAAATAAGGCTGTAGCTTGTAGGCACTCGAGCCAGGGTAGATTTGGATTTGTGAGGTGCTAAAAGCCCCGTCGGGATCGGAAATCGCCAAGAGATTGTTTCCGGTGTAGCCCGATGCGTAAAGGTTTCCGTCCAGTGCCCGCCTTATTTGAGATTTTGGATTGGCAGTCGCACTGCTGGATATGGCAGTTACGGTTCCTTGAATCAAATCTACGCGGTTAAAATCAGTAAAAAGTTTTCCCGATCTGTCATCATTCGCGAAGTAGTACAAATACC
>CAZWQX010000031.1:0-7756 GCA_964635965.1 uncultured Cryomorphaceae bacterium | reverse complement strand
GAAAAACTGGTGATTTTACCTGCTTGAGGATCTGTAACCCTGAATTGACTAACATGACTGAATCCGTTCTCAACATCGTAAAAATGGATGGCACCATCACTGGGTAAGCCACTGTTTAATCCATAACTGGCGGAAACCGCGAGGAATTTGCCATCGGGGGCATATTGCATTTCAGGAGCATCTAAATCGTCATAACAACGCGAATACCTGTCAATAATGGTTCGTGTAAGGATTAGTCCCGACTGGGTATTGATGGTCACAATTTCGATGTTGTTTTCATCTGTACCAAGAGGAGTACACCGAAGGGCCAGGTAGGCCTCTTTCTTTGTATAATCCGTATACAGCGTAAGGTTATTGGCATAGGGGAAATTCGGATCAAATGAACCAATTACAGGAAGGTTGAGTTGGGGCCTTCCGCTCACCATTTCAATATCGCCCAACCCGCCTCTTAAATTCATATCAACTACGTGGTAGTAGGGCTGGTTGTCAGTACCCAGGGCGTATATAATGTATTTGTTCTGCCCTTGCACATTCATCCAAACGGCTTTGCTGTCGCCATTTACATTCATTCCAACGGAATTAGGCATCGTCGCTCCGTTAACATCCATCAAGTAGGCCACGTTGCTAGAGCCACCTGCAGTCTTGGCGCTGAATAAAACGAATTTGATATCACCGTTTTGGTTGTTGATAATAATGTTGCTCTCACCCGGAACCGTACCGTTTCTGGTGAACTGGGTTTGCTGGTTCAAGCCCACAGTATCAATCTCAATTACTTTAAATTGACTGCTTCCCTTGGTACCGTCATAACCGATTAGGTAGATATTCTGCTTGGCAAAAGAAAAGGTAAACTTATCCGGATCGGCAATAGGAAATCCATTGCTTTCGTGCTGAACCCTGATGTTCCGTTTATTGAGGCCGAGTCGGCTACTACCGTAGAGTGGCACTTCATCCAGAATCACGTCGTCATAGGTAATACCGTTGATCACTCCGGGGTATTTGTCTCGGGAATAAATAGCCAAGGGGTTCCCTTGCGCGTCTCTCACATAATAGGTCCAGTTCCATTCTTCTTCATCATTGAGGTTCAAATAGCTCTCATCGCGTGTTTTTTCAAGTTTCATCACACGATTTCCCATGGCATCGTAGAGAAATTCAACGTCAGATTCTCCCGCTCCCAATGTGCCTCCTCTTGAAATTCGTTTTATTTTGCCGTTGGTATACCATTCAATATCAGTTATACCTTGACTTAAGTCGGCGGTGAGGTTTCCTATTTCATCATAGGCAAAAGTGTTATCGCTGTCTATATTTGCGCCTGTTACAAAAGGTACACCCGTGTCTTCCAGATCAAATTCGATTGTCGCGGTTCCCGTAGGATCCTCATTGAAATTGTAAAGTCGGTTATTTGTCGTCAAGAAGTCTTCAGGACTACCGGAACTGGCGTAATCATATGACAAGTCGTCCATAAAACCGGACTCATTCGCCTTGCGCTGGAGGTTTCGGATATTTCCATTTGCATCATACTGGTAATAAGTAGAGTAGTGGCTATTGGTAGCCTCACTCCATAAATTGTTATCGCCAAATTCGTGGAAATTTGCCTGAAGAAGTCGGTTAAGTTCATCGTATCGATAACTATAAGCGGTTGTTCTATCGTACTCGAACGCCGCTGATTCCGTCGCAGGTACAGCAACTCTGGATACCCAGTTACTTATATTACCATTGTATAGACTGCGGTTCGTTGTGGGTTCAAAATTGCTTACCAGATCACTGTGATAGGCTGATCCTGCACGGGTAAAATCATCTTCGAAATAATTGAGCAACATCCCGAATGCATCATCGGCAAATACACTTGTGCCCGTTCCGTCTTGTCCCCGATCATTCGTTTCAATTAAGGTTGGATGATTCATGGCTTTGAGCCAACCATGAAGGGTATAAACATAATCCAATCCTTGTACATTGTCCTCACCAATCTCATGTCGCATCAGCGGACCGTGTAAGTAATAATCGTATTGGGCATCGTCATCCCAAATGACTCCGTCATAAGAAGTTTTAACTCCTACCAGGCGATTTGATGAGTCATAAGAATACTTGTGAAAGAATTGATCTTCTTCACCAACTTGATAGTTCACACCCACCACATTACCACTGATTAATTCATATTCATAAGCTGTGATTTTTAGCTCAAGGTGTGGTAATTTTTGCGAGAGCTTTTTGACATTTCCGTGGGGATCATAAGAGAAATAAGTAGTTACGTTGTCATCGGTAGTTGACGGATCCCCTTCGTACGATGCGTAACTCACTCTGTTTTGTAAATGCTCCTGGACGATTCCCGCGTTTGCTCCCGGGTTCGAATAAACGGTAAATGTTACTTCGTCTCTGTTTTGATCGGGCCAAGAATTATTATTTAGGTTATTGTCTACCTCGATGGAACCTAACCCTCCGGTAACAGCAGTGATTCCACTTTCCGTGATTCTTCCCAGGTTATCGTATTTGGTGTAAGATATTTCATCGGGAACTTGTTGGGCGTTTTGTGAGAAGCGTAGCTGTCCCATATCGTTGTAAACGAAATTTGTGGTGCCCCCATCCGGAGTATTTTGCGAAACAAGCTGCCCTATGCTATTATAATTGTATTCTGTTGCAAGGCGGTGGTTTAAGTCTATCCGGTCAAAAGCGGGAGTACCCATTTGCAATTCGACACCTTCTGGAGGCACAGTTCGGATAAGATTGCCGGATCGATCGTAGTAATAGAGGGTGTAGTGATGGTATGCGGCTCCCATGGAATAGCTGAATTCATCGTCTATGTTTAATGGATTCGTGCAGGTTTCTACATACGCTTGCTCGAAGGTATTAAGAGAATTGTTTATGATGTCATACACCTGAGAGTTGATATTATCTACCAGCATGTTGCTCACCAGAAATTCGCAGGTTGTTGGCGTATACTGGATGACGTCTGTGGGTTCCATATTCGTCCATCGGAAACAAATTTGGTCGTTACAACTCGCACCCCCGCACATTGATTCGGCCAAGAGAATATCGTAGTCTTTTGGTGGATTTAATAGTGCATTTTGTCCGTTACCATCCAATAATTCCACCGCGGGGTAAAAACTAAATGGAATTAGATCTGTGGGAACGGGTTCAAGGTCTATCTCATTACCTACCAATGTAAAGCCTGCCAATGTACTCGTGAAGCCGTTATTTAGGATATCTGATAGACTAGGATATACAGGTAAGTTAGTTCCTTCATTGGGAATTCTAATGTTTAATTCAGCTACTACTGCATTATTAAAATAAACCCGAATTAAAGGAACAGAAAACAGATCCATTTCCGCAGTCCAAGTCTGTGTTGTTGGTATTCCGCTGTTTTCATTCCAGAGGTTATGCGATGCCGGATTATACTCACTCAGGCCTTTATTGAGAATCGGAATTTCTAAGTAGAAACCGGGGCACTCGGAAAAATAAATATGATCGAAATAATAAAAAAATCTTGTTGCGACCTGATTATTTAATTCCGGAACAGGAGTATTCTCTAACACATACCAATCTGTGTTAACCCCGGGTGAATTCAAATATGCTGTATAGTCAATTTGGGTAAGATTATTGTTAACAGCAAATAAACCTGCTTCATTCACTACAGTAGCATAATCATTCAAAGCGCTGTTAAATGCATTAACCAATTCCAGTCTTGTTGGTGGTGTACTCCCACCTCCGATTTCTTCGACCAAGGTCAATAACTCAAATGGGTTGTTCGGGTCATCAGTGGTTGGGCAGATTCCGCCTTCTGTAAAAGCCACTTCAAAAGAGGTCGCTGTCAACACCTGTTGTAAATCTGCCAATTCTAAGAGGGCCGCTTGTGTGGGTAATCCTCCAACCGTAGGCATTCCAGGGTTTGCACCAGCGGGGGTTGGAACCCAAGATAAATCACAAGACTCTTGGCAATGCCGAATCAAAGCAAGTACTTGGCAGTAAATCTGTTCTTCATCAATTATCTGAATTGCCCCCCCGTTGTAGGAGGTAATTATCGTTTCTGTAATTACATAGTCCAGATTAAACTCCCATGTGTAGGGAACAAGAGGATCTATCAGCGCCGCGCTTTGCCAAACTGCTACCCAATAATCCAATCCGGGATTTAGATTGTTGTAAAAATTATCGTGGTCATTTTGAGTTTCGAAAACCGGCTGTAAAAGAAAGACTGCGCCATCTGTAAAATCTGAATACACATAGTGTCCTTCTTCATGGTACTGATTAATAAGCCCCGTTTCGAATGCCGGTCCCTTTTCTTCACATATTTCGTTGCATTCAAATTCTGCTAAACCTGCATAAGCTTCATAGACTGCTGGGTCCAGTTGTTGAAAGTTTGGATTGTCAGAGACAGAATTAACACACCCTTGGAAGCTCGCCCAAATTTCGTTGGATTGGTCGGTTGAAAAAGCTGAATTCCATGACCACTGGGAAAAATCTGCCGGAAGATTTTGCAGATTTTGGGTAACATAAAGGTCAAAAGCGTTATTAGGTTCAAGACAGGTTGTAACCCCCGTAGTGAGGTCCATATCGATTAACATGCAAACGGTATTCATGCACATGTCATAATCTCCAGGAGATGAAATTAAAGCAGGCGTGAAATTGAAATAAGCATAAGCATGGTAGATGTAACTTGGTTGGCTTGCAGGGTTGGGGCTGGTTGGTAAGATTGGTCCTACATGATTGGGAGGTTGAGCGCTCCCGTTTGCAGTAAATCCATGATAGTACACCCCTGTGCATTGGAGAAACGTGCTTACCGCATTAAAAGGCGGATTAGAGGTTCCTGCATTAATACCATCGTTACCAAGCGATTCCTCCATAAATGCAACTTGCTTGATGTATTCCCAGCAATTGAGAATTGCTTCACATTCATATAGTTTATTCCCCGCTCCATCCTCTTCGAGAAGCATGTTATTTATTAATTGGTTAATGTCGCCTGGAGAGTATCCGCTTGGATAGAGCTTTGCATCTATTTCCACTTGCGTATAGTCCAGGTTAGTCGCATGGTCTATAAAAGCTTGCTCAAAATCGTAGGAGGAACAATCAATTCCCGGAGCGCAGGAAACATAGGGAATTCTTACTTCTTCGCATATTTCAGGAATGGTATAGGAATAATAATCAGTTTGGTTATCGTTATCATCATCAACTGCCGTAAAGTCAGGGTCTGAATCTAAATTCGCGTAAAATACTTCAAGGTCAAAATCAGGATTTATTTCTCCTCCGAAAAGTCCATCCAAAGTAAGCGTATTAACTCCATCAGAATAAATTTGACCCATAAACAGAGGCTCCAATAACGCTTGAAGATCATTCTCCAAAGTGTTTAGGTGAGATTCAAGGTAGGTGATGGTACCACCGGGAATCAAATTATTAGTAGTCAGGTGCATTCGAAGGGTGTATTCTCCGATGTCCAAAGTTTGAGACATTGCGCCTGCATCGATTAAATTTGGGAGGCCTGAAAGACAACCTGAACTTATAACGCCTTGTACAACAAGTGGAACGGAGAAGCTTGTTCCAGGGTCGGGAATGCCATCACAGTTTGTATCCTCAGGTTCACCGGGCACAATGGTTATCGTAACATTGTAATCACAAGTAGTACAAAAATCAAATGAACCGGGGCACCCTGAAAATATATCAAAACCTTCCTGATTGAGCGTATAGAATAGGTCAACCAAGGTTCCATCTTTACTGATGACTATGTCTGTCTCTGAAATTACCCCAAACTCGCCAGCTTGAACATGGTTATTGACAATTTCATTCATCACGAAAGTGGACAATTTTGAATTTAAACCAATAACTAAATCATCGGGATCATTTACCCCATTAATATCAGTTTGATGGTAGGTGCCCATTGATGGGTATGGCTCTGAGGAAGGATAGACATTATTACCGTTGTCTACCAAAAAAGTAGCAAGGATTCTACCTTCCTTCGATATATATTGACCGCTAGCTACTTTATTCGGGTCAACGGTTATAACTTTTTGTACGCTCTCCGCCACAGGAGCCTCCCTGCCAAAAATTCTGAGAAGTTCATCTTGTGCCACTCCTGAGTAAAACACTTTGGTCATTCTTGCCCCATTCGTCTTCATCCGAAAAGTATCTCCAGGACCAGAGGTCTCTCGTACTCTGTTTCCATCTTGTGTGAATGTAGTTCTGGAAAAAGGGTAGAGTTGAGCATTTGGAATTTCTGAGTCAGGATTCACGTCAGTGTAATACTCGTAATGCAAGGAAGTACTAGCCGGAGATGGATCATAAAGTTTATTACAAACATCAAAATCATCTGCCGAATAAAGTAAACCCCAAATGTTTTTCATTAAGAAAGCACTATTGTAACCCAGTGAAGTCCTTATCGGTGTATCATCAGGAACCGGGAGCGTATTTAAGCTAGGTCTGCCCGAAAAATCATAAACGGATTGAGATGTCACCAGTCCCAGATCTTCAGAATAACTTTGCTCGAGGATGGGCTGATGCAACTGATTTGCCAAAACCAGTGATTCCGAGATGCGGATACCTTTGTTCTCGTTAGGTGATCCTTCCGTAAAGGTTCTGTTATGAATCCAATTCAAGCCATTGTCGAATTGATCATAGGTTACGACAAAATCAGAATTCGAATTTGCCGCTATATCGACCAGACCTTCAGGAGTTTCAGGAAGGTTGTGGTTACTCCACATCCCCCAATTTCGACTATCTCCAATTCCACCTTCAAACTTGTTGCCAATGGGTCTCACCCTCCAGATATAATGCCCTGATCGTTCTGATAGCAAGATGTCAAAGAACGTATTTGGGCTTTGTGTTTCAAGTGTTAGCGCCTCATTCCAGTTGATCTCTGTTAAGGGTGCATCTAATTCATTATTTCCTATATTTTCATCCAGGTTGTATAACCTAAGAATCTGAATTTGGTAGTTTTCAATGTCATCACATGTAGTATTCCAATCCAACCTGATTTTCATGGAATTCGGCGCAACATTTGACCAACCGTTAGCAGTGACCAAAGGAGAATTATTTGTCCTGACATCTTGTTTCTCTTCTAATTCATACCATAGGTTAAGCCGAATGTCGTTTTCAATCATGGTTGAGGACGAATAATCATCAATGATGAACCGGTACTTGTAGTATTGCGTAAAATCATCACTTATGTCAATCCGCAATACTTCCTCAGGATTGCTTGCGTTAATTGAAAGTTGTCTCACTTCTGTCCTCACCACGGATTCAGAAAAATCTAAAAATTCTATCGTGAAATCCAATAATCCAAGCCAAGAATTAGAGCCATAGTTGTATGGATAATCTTCATCTGCAGAGTAAATGCCCGGTGCAGATTCAACCAAGAATTCTGCATTTAAATAAGCCTTATGTGGACTCGATTTTACACAAGAGGAATAGAGATCACAAGGATTTGCCACAAGTGTTCCAATGACCATATTTTCTGCGGAGAAAATGTCAAAGTCGTCAAAGCTGAGGTCATTTACTGTGGGATCATTTGAGCTCCCTGCAACATTTATCGTCATGATAGATGTCGGTCCATTTCCGCAACTTCCCGAGGGATAGACCAATAATTGATAGCTTCCAGGAGGAACATTAAAATCAATAGAGATTTGATTGGGTTGATTTGTTTGGACGGAGCCGAGATCCGGTAGTTCCCAAGTGTATCCATTTTGAAAAGCATTGGGAACGGAAGGGACAAAGTATTCCACTCCAACGGAATTTTGGCACACTTGCGTCGGGCCGATTATTTCAGGTGTGAAAGGAA
>CAZWQX010000030.1:0-29376 GCA_964635965.1 uncultured Cryomorphaceae bacterium | reverse complement strand
CAGACACTCTCGGCCGCACCCATCCTGAGCAGCATCACGGCAGCGTTTGCCTGAGCTCCACTGTGTGGTTGAACATTTGCCCATGCTGCACCAAACAGTTTCTTTAATCTTTCGATTGCCAAATTTTCTGTTTGGTCTACAAACTTACATCCTCCATAGTACCTTTTCCCAGGCAAGCCTTCGGCGTATTTGTTTGTCATCACGGAACCCATTGCCTCCATGACTTGTTCGCTGGCGAAGTTCTCCGAAGCTATCAATTCAATCCCCTCAATTTGTCTTTTCTTCTCTTTTTCGATAATGTCGAATACTACCTGATCTCTTTCCATAATGTCGTTATTGGCGAAGCGCCAAAATTAGGAATTACTTCTTAAGACATACCTTTGTTTTATGCACAATCGCCTACCCGAATTGCCCGAGGGAAAAAGCTTGGTTTTGTTTGATGGATACTGCAATTTGTGCAACGGGGCCGTGGCTTTTATAATCAAGCGAGATCCTCGAGAGAAATTCAGGTTTGCCTCACTTTCTTGGGCAATTTCCAATAGAGTTATTGGACATAATGAAGACCTCAAAGAAATTGATAGTATAATACTCTTTGAGAATAATGAGGTCTATTTCAAGAGCTCCGCAGCACTTCGGATTGCAGGAAAACTAAAAGGATTATGGCCCTTGCTAAAAGTCTTGTTAATAATTCCAAGGTTTCTTAGAGATCCATTGTACGACTTCATTGCTCGAAACAGGTACCGATGGTTCGGTAAAAAGGAAGCCTGTATGATTCCCGAAAAGAATCTATCCTACCTTTTTGTGGGAGAAGAGAAATTAAAAAGCCTCTCATCATGAGAGGCTCCAAATTATTAAATAAAGTGCTGAAGATTAGTTCGCTGCAAGGTATTCGGCGACTCCACTATGTGTGGCTTGCATTCCTTCTTTACCTTTTTCCCAGTTCGCAGGGCAAACTTCTCCCTTCGTTTCAAAGAATTGAAGAGCATCAACCATTCTCAAGGCTTCATTTACGTTTCTTCCAAGTGGTAGGTCATTTACAATTTGGTGACGTACTACTCCTTCCTTATCGATAAGGAAAAGACCTCTATACGCAACTAATTCTCCCTCAGCTTGAAGCATTCCTTCTTCATCGTAGAAAAAGTCTCCTGCCAAAACATCATAGTTGTGCGAAATAGTTTTGTTTGTGTCTGCGACAATCGGGTAAGTAATTCCCTGGATCCCACCTTCATCTTTCGAAAGCTGCAACCATCCCCAGTGTGATTGTTCAGTGTCCGTAGAAACCGCAACAACTTCCACATCACGGGATTTGAATTCTGCTAGTTTCTCCTGGAAAGCGTGAAGCTCCGTAGGACAAACAAATGTGAAATCTTTTGGGTAGAAGAAAAGGATAACATATTTCGAACCTAAGTACTGGTCCAATGAAAAACCTTCTACAATCTCTTCTCCATCTATAACGGCTGCGGCCTTAAAATTCGGTGCTTTTTTTCCTACTAGTACTGACATAGTTTTCAATTTTTTTGCTTGAACAAAATTACGGGTGGTGTGAGGACCTACCAATTGGATTTTTCTATGTGACAATAGATTTAAACGTCAGGGCATTATATCAACCAAACCAAGAGAAGACCTGCCAGGATTGCGGCTGATTTTGACCAGCTCAATCGATGCTCTTCGTCGGCCTCGAATATTATCGTTGTGCTTACGTGAATAAAGATCCCAACGGTGATCGCGAGAATGGTCGCGTAGATACCTTCGTATCGCCCTGTTGGGATTTGTGCTAAAAAGAATTTAGCGATGAATAGACCAAGGGGAGTTGCCATAGCGTAAGGCAACATTGCCACTAATACTTGCCTTTTGTTTGAATAGTGATGGTATAGAAGAGCGGTCAATGCAATGGCTTCCGGAATTTTGTGAATTACAATTCCAATCAACAAACTCTCAACTTCCAAGGCATGCCCCCCATGGCTATGTTCGAAGCCACCGCCCAAAGGAAGTCCCTCTATAACAGAGTGTATGAATAGACTTATATAAATGCTTAAGGGAAAGGTGTTTTTAAGCGAAATCTTGTGATGAACATGACCGTGTTCTATTCCTCTGGAAGAATAGTCCATTACCATTTGAACCAAAAATCCAATAAGGATGAATACCCCTCCTTCGTAGCCCAAGTGAATATAAATTTCGGGGAGAAGATGTAAGACAGCCAATGCAAACAAGTATGCTCCACTAAAGGCGAGAAGAACCTTTACGTTTCCCGTTAAACGGCCTTGCAGGAATAATCCTCCGACACCAGCCATTAGGCTAGTGGCTATGAGTAATGTAATTTGCCAACCTATCATGGTTTTGAGGCTAATAAAATCAATCTGGGTGATTGATCTTCGTCAAATTTTTCGAGATTATAACTCCCAAACATGTCGATAATCGGGAGGCCGACTCTGCTAAACATACCTAGAAAATCTTCTTTTTTTAGTGCTTTTACCTTTTCAATAAACATAAGATCATTCCCGTTTTCACTGACCTTGATACTTTTGATGATGCAGCCATTTTCTATGGTACGAGAAATGCGAAAATGCACTCCCTCAATTTCTTTCGTCTCCGAAGGGACTAAACCGTGAGCTACTCTGTTCACATTCATGAAGTCAAGAACAACTTTGCCTTTGGGTTTTAATTCCGTCTTTATGGAATTCAGAACCAGTTCGTTTTCTTCCATTTTTTCGAAGTAGCCGAAACTGGTAAATAGGTTTAAAACATAATTGAAGCTATTCTCATCTAGAGGTTTCCGCATGTCATGTTGCACGAAACGCAAACGCTCATTTTCATGTCTTTTTGCAACCTTAATGTTTTCAGCCGATAGGTCTGCACCGGTAACTTGGAAGCCTTCCTTGTTGATCATTCGACTATGCCTTCCCCTCCCGCAAGCCAAATCCAAAAAATGCGAGTCAGGAAGCGGAGAGAGGTATTTCAAAAGTCGCTTGATGAAAATCTCAGCTTCCTCTTCGTCCCGATTCTTGTATAATAGGTGGTAGTATGGCGAATTAAACCAGGTGCGATACCATGGTTTTTCTTCATTTTTCGAGGTGTTCAAAGCCTTAAAAATAAGGGAGCGAAATTATGAAATTTAGATGGTATCAGTAATTAACAAATTATTGAAGAAATAATTGAAAAGTCGAATGAAGTACGGAAATACAAAGGGTTATATTTGACCAAAACCTATCCTTTGACCGAAATTCACGAAATATTCGATTTGTACGATTCGATGGAACGCAAGAACATCATGCTTTCCTTTAAAGGTGAGATGTCTACCGAATTACTTACTTCCATACTTCAGATCATAGAGAACAAATTGGATCGGTTCGGTGAGAGCTCTAAGGTTAAGAAGCGAATGTTCAACATAATGGTAGAATGTTTGCAAAACCTCCATCACCACATTACGAAACCCGCTCAAGATGCAGGTAGAGATTTACCCTCTGTAATAGTAATGGTGGCAAAAAACGTTACAGGCTATTCCATTATTACGGGAAACTTTATGGAAGGAGCAGAAGTTGCGCCCCTTAAAGATCGATTAGAAGAGATTAATTCTATGGATAAGGATCAGATAAAGGATCTGTATAAGTCTGTTTTAGCAGATGGCAAAATGTCTGAAAAAGGTGGGGGTGGTTTAGGAATGATTGACATCGCTCGAAAGAGCGGTGAGAAGCTCGATTTCGGTTTTATTCCATTTGGAGACGGAAAGTCATTCTTTAGTTTGAACGTAAAAGTGAAATAATTTATTCAATTCAATGGACAGCATACAAATTGAAGGAACCCCAAAAACGCCAACAGTACGGTTTGATTCGGTAACGGGTGAGTTGGTGATCAAAGGGCGTTCGATCCCCGAAAATTCAATTGATTTTTATAAGCCATTGATTGATTGGCTGGAGAATTATGCATCTCAATCCGCCAATTCTGTCATTCTTCATATGGAACTCGAATACTTCAACACGAGTAGTTCCAAATGCATTCTTGATGTTTTTAAAAAACTGGAGAATATCGGTAAACTAGGAAAAGCCGTTACCGTTAAATGGCACTACGAAGAAGATGACGAAGATATGCTCGAAGCCGGTGAGGACTACGATGCTATCATCGATATCGACTTCGAAATGATAAAGGTCGAAGAACTTTAAGTTACTTTCTGGCGAAGCTGAGTGAGGCTTCGATTGACTTTACCAATCGAGGGAACACATCGAAGAACAGGCAAAGAGCCAATAGTACCGTCATTCCCCAGATTACCAAGAGATTTGCGGCAAATGTGTCGATGAATCTTCCAAATAGATTTTTGGCGGGAGCATAAAAATGCGCTCCAAAGAAGCTTGAATTATAGGGCATCAGGTAAATCAAATCTTTCTTCTGAATCAATTCACCGTTATGCTCTGCAATGAAATTCAGATCATTTCGATTTGTGGCAAAAACTTCCAGTTGGTCGTTTTTGTACTCATTAAACAAGAGCTCATACTTGGTTTGCTCTCCTTCCTTGGTATTCGTCATTGCGAAAATCGCATCCTCTTTTTCTTGATCTGCCGCCAAGTAAACATTCTTGTAATGTTGATCTAATAACCTAAGGTGCGTGCGAAGTTCTTTTAAGACTTTATTATTTATCCTATCAGGAGTTAGCTCATCGGTATATTCAAACTGTAAACCTTTCAAAAATCCGTTCTCTTTTTCGAGCTCGTTTTTAAGAACATCTAGTTCTCTGGACAATTCAGGCGCAGCAGCTTCACTATCAAGAATTCTTGAAACTTTTGCGGTTTTATTTTTTAACTCGATGAGCCAGTAGTCTTTCTTCCAATTCGAGTATTTTTTTCTTCTCTCTTGATCGTAAAAATTTTCTTCGTATTCGTTCCATTTGAATTGGGTAACGGCAATCGCTTCATATGCCCATCGACTGGCCATGATGTTCCCAATCCATGGCACACCACTTTGTGAAGCAAAAAGCGGGTTGAGACGATCGAATTTTACGATGATTCCGCTAAACAATAATTGAGGTATGATTACAATAGGAATTAATATGTAAATCACCTTGGCCGAATTAAAGCTGGCAGAAATATTTAGTCCCAATACATTCGCGAAGAAGCACGTCGAGAATAGGATAGCCCAATACGGTAGGGTCATTCCCTTAATTTCGAGAATAGCGTTTCCGATTAGAACGAAGAGCAACATCTGGATGGCAGATATAGCCAACATAATCCCAATTTTCCCGAACAAATAACTACTCTTGCTAAGATTCAGAAAAGACTCCCTCTTCCGTATTTTCTTGTCTCTAATAATTTCTTCGGAGCTGACTGTTAAACCAATGAACAGAGCCACGATCACAGAAATGAATATGTAAACGGGAATATTTTCGTTTTCTCTGAAAATGTACTCACCATTTCCTCCGGATGAAACAAAGAAACGCATGAAGAAGGCCAGAATCATTGCCAGCGCAGGCGCTTCGAGTAGGTTTATTAAGACATATTGCCTATTGGTAAGCTTTGAGAGTACATCACGTTTGATGAAAATTGAAAGCTGCTTGAGTTTTCCAGGGATAGTGAATCCGCTTTCTGGAAGCTCTTTAATTTCTTCGGCGTACTTGTCGAAGTTTTCAATGTTTTCGCGATAAAGGTTATACCATTCACGTGGGCTTACCTTTCGCTGATGAGTTAGATTTCCGAATTCATCTACTACTTTCGATTCAATGATATTGAAGACATCCTCGGTTTTTACATTTCCACAACTCAAGCACTGAGCTTCGTCGCTATTTACATGGTGAACCATTTTGCGGAAATAGCTCAAGCTATCTACCGGGTTTCCGTGGTAAATCGGGTACCCTCCTTGGTCCATCACCAGCAGTTTATCAAACATCTTGAATATGTCAGATGACGGTTGGTGAATAACCACAAATATTAATTTCCCCTTAAGGCATAGTTCCTTAAGAAGGTCCATGATGTTTTCGGAGTCACGGGATGACAATCCTGAAGTTGGCTCATCAATGAAAAGTACCGCTGGCTCACGAATTAGCTCAAGAGCAATGTTAAGGCGCTTTCTCTGTCCTCCACTGATGGTTTTGTCCAGGGGATTTCCGACTTTCAGATTTGCTGTTTCGGTCAATCCCAGAGTCGATAACATCTCATGAACCATATCGGATATTTCACTATCCGATTTTTGTCCATAACAAAGTTTAGTGTTGTAAAAGAGGTTTTGGAAAACCGTAAGTTCCTCGATCAAAAGATCATCTTGAGCTACATATCCGATGATCCCTTCAATCAAATGAGATTCACGGTGCACATCTATTCCATTCACCGAAACACATCCTTTTTTTGGAGATAAGTTTCCGTTAAGAACATTAAGGAGAGTGGATTTACCACTTCCGCTGGCACCCATGATACCAACCAAACTACCTGACTCTTCTTCGATATTTATTTTGTGAAGGCCAATATTTCCTCGTTTGAAAGTGTAGGAAACATCAGTTACCCTGAAACGGATTTTAGCGGCGGAATTGTCCTTAAGAAAAGTTCCAAGAATATCACTGTAATAGATCGGGCTGATTTTCCCTCCTCTGATCGAAGCTCCTTGGTTTAATATGTAAAACCGATCATTTACAATCGATTGACCGGATATGTTATAACTCGCATTTCCCTTGTACTTGACAAAGTGCAGATTCACACTAGGTAACCTGAGAATCCGGAAGTAACCATCTAGACCGGCTGCCGAAATATGTTTACCGAAAGCTGAGGCAGATTCAGAATCTTCGGTAATGTAAAGGACATTAGGAGAAGCGATTAGCTCAGTTTCTTTTTCTTCTACAAAGCTTCGGGCGATACGGAATTCTTCCATGTCGAAGTTAAAGGTCATGGCTACCGTATCGACGAACTCATTTTCAAGTTCACTTACTTCTTCATGTGTGTGGATGAACTCCAGAAGGCGGATTAAGACAATCGTTTTCTGACGTTGTGTGAGTTCTTCGTTTATCTGAGTGCAGATTCGCAGAACTTTAACGGAGTTAACGGCAGTTCTTTTGAATTTGCCGTTTTTCGAATTTGAGATTTTTTGATATTTCTCGAGGTATGTCTCGAAAAGATCCAAGTACTGGCGAACCATCTTCCCCGGAAGCCTCTCGCGAAGAAAGGATTCCACAATGGTTCTACCACTTACCTCATCTGATTCCTCGGTGCCTACCCTCGCGATGATCGCAAAGAGTTGAACGAGTGCCTTGAGTATTCTTTCGCTCATTGTAGTTCAAAGGGTAAAAAAAAAGCGCCCCGAATTCGAGACGCTCAAAACGTTTAATTCGATTAGCTATCGCTCGAATCCAACGAGTAATACGGCACACCCTGAACTTTGTTTCATTTTGTCTAACCCTGCTTCCAATCTAACCCGCATGGTAGACTCAATTTCGAAGTCCCAATATGGACTGTTTTCATAATTTTCATTGGAGAATAACAAGTTGTTCTCCTCATCGTAAAGTGAGAAGAGCAATTGCTGATCCTCGAAACCTCCAAAAGCTACTATTCTGTAGGTCGATTGACCAAAAAAGGTAGTTTCAAACTCTGCCAATTGATCTCCGAATAGAAGAGCTCGGTACGATTGCCCATCAGGAATGAATTCATTAGGCATGTACTTGCCTGCTAATGAAGCAGTAGAATCACACTGAGCGAAGGCCCCAAATCCAAGAATTGCGAAAAGAAGCGAGAAAAAAGACTGTCTCATAATTCCGTAATTTTTTGTCTGGTTTGATCTAGCAAATAAACTAATCGATCCATCACTTCTTGAGAAGCATCATATTCAGACGAACTTCTTATTATGGTTCGCTTTTCTTCAACAATGGTTTCCGGCTTCGTATATGAGTAGGTATGTACGATTTCTGAAAACGTTTGATTGAGGCTATCCAAGTTCTTGTAGATATCTCCATCTAGAAAATTCTCATCCATTGTTTTATCCAAGACCTCCAAAAGTACTTCGCACGATTGTCCCTGTTCGCTTAGTCTTTTTTTGGCGGCTACATTTTCACCTGCTGCGGCTTTTGCTGTGAGATAATTTCCTTCAATCCATCCACCTAATAGTATTAGTGAAGCAATGTCAACCCTGTCATTCTTTTTCAAATAAATATCGGCTTCTTCGTAGAATTTACCCGATAGATACATCAACGAGTCAGGATTATCAGCATTGGCGCCAAGCCTTTTTACCAATTTTGGATTAATCGCAGAAGTAATATCGAGCTCTTGAGCGGTATTTTCAATTGCTTTAAAGTACCTCAGAGCCATTTGGCCGTCGTCATAAAGAGATGTATAAGCCATATCCGTCCCATAAATACCCAGATTCATTGCCTTCTTGATGGCCGTTGGATATTCCTTCGAGAGTGTAGGATCACTCAAGATTTCCTCGTAATAAGTGTTCTCGGAGTTTTTAATGAGCAAAGCAGTCTGGATTGGAGAAGGGATGCTGAATAATTCGCCAGAGACATTGATGATTTGCGACTTGGTACTATCGATAACCTCCGTTTCAGGACCAGCCTTCTTTTCGATACTTTTTTCTCCACAAGAAGCCAAATACATGGCCAAAATGAAGAATGAAATGAAATGGAAATAAAACTTCCTCATGGTGATGTTGCAATTTTTGTGCAGATCAGTTCAATGTAAGAATTACCTATTGAAAAACATTGGTTCGTTTCAAGGTTATACCTAGGACGATTCCCGATATTAGAACGGCCAGGCCGTATATCATAGCCTCATTCCACTCCTGAAAGATGACCTTACCAATTAAAAACAAGACCGAATAGGCCAATATCACGGATGAAATCCAGCAAACTGAAAGGAGTATCGTATTGCTTCGATTCTCTGATTTTGACTCTCGAAAAATTCTCCAATTCCCATCAGGTCTGACTCTATCGTAGAACACTCTTAACTTGGTCTGATTTACTTGGGGGCCATAAAAAGTGAATAGTATCCAAACCAGTGTTGTTATTCCGACAGTAAGAAAGAAACTATTGGGAAATTCAAGGTTGAGCATTCCTTTTGCGATCCCGTAGACGATGAAAGGGGTCACGGTAGCTGAAATTTCACTCCAAGCATTTATTCTCCACCAGTACCATCTCAAGATTAGAACCAAGCCCAATCCCGCACCACATTGCATAACAAATTCCCAAACACTCTTGATGGATGCTAAGAAATGGGTGATTACCAATCCCGTTACCATTAACAGTACCGTGAAGAGCCTGGATGCTCCCACCAATACTTTTTGATCAGAAGTTTTATTGATAAAGCGTTTGTAAAGATCATTTGCTAAATATCCTGCACCCCAATTCAGCTGGGTACTGATTGTACTGAGATATGCTCCCAGAAAAGCGGCGAGTAGCAAACCTTTCAGGCCGGTAGGCAGAAAATCTTTCATAGCTCTCACATATCCGTATCTCAAATTGCTTCCTTCGAGTTCAGGATAGAGCACCATACAACTTAAAGCCACAAGAATCCAAGGCCAAGGTCTTAAGCAATAATGAGCTATTTGAAAGAATAGTGTGGCGTAAACCGAACCTTTTTCAGTTTTAGTACTCATCATGCGTTGAGCCACATAACCACCCCCGCCGGGCTCTTGACCAGGATACCAACTTGCCCACCATTGTACCCCAATAAAAGCTAAAAACGCTCCCAGACTTAATGCCATCGTACTTCCCGGTTGGGAATTTTCTTGTCCAACTGTTGGGAAAAAATTAAATGTTGAGGCGGGCAAGTTTGACTTCAAGCCGGCGATTCCTCCAACTTCATCACTGTTAACCACAATAACTGCCAAGACTATGGTACCCGTAATTGCAAGGGTGAATTGAATCACATCGGTAACCGCCACCCCCCAAATTCCCGAAAGCGAGGTGTAAAAAGCAGCAAAAATCATTGAAAATGCGATGATGATGTAAGTCGTTTCGATACCCAGTCCGAAAAACTCTTGAATGATTGTTATCATCGCAAGATTGACCCACCCGATGATAAGTACATTCATTATCAGGCCCAAATAAACCGCCTTGAATCCACGTAAAATCGCAGCGATCTTTCCCGAATAGCGAAGTTCGATAAATTCGGTCTCCGTGAGTACTCCTGCTCTTCTCCAAAGTTTGGCGAAAAAGAAAGTAGTGAGCATCCCTCCCGCCAGGAAACTCCACCATAACCAATTTCCGGAGATTCCATTTTCACCTACCATTTCCGTAACGGCCAGAGGTGTGTCAGCTGCAAATGTTGTTGCTACCATTGAAATTCCTGCAATCAACCAAGGCATTTGACGATTCCCTAAAAAGAAGCTTTCTAAATTTTTAGAAGCTCTTTTTCTGAAGAACAGTCCGATGGTAAGGCTAAATGCCAGAAAAGCAATAATAATCAGCCAATCAATTGCATGTAATTGGATTGAATCCATAAAGTCGAAAATAATTGCCCGAATCGTTCAGCTCACTATCAAATCGGCTTTTCTTACACCGGTAGGCTGTTGGTAATTCCTTTAATTTTGCCATCTGAAAAATGATTTCTTGAAATCCTACTTCGCCGATATTATCCTACCATTGGCTCTAGCCAAAAACTACACCTATCGCATTCCCAAGAATATGGAGCCTTATATTCAAGTAGGTGCGCGGGTCGTGGTGCCTTTTGGGAAGCGAAAACTCTGCACAGGCATAGTTAAAGAAATTCACGAAAAGGCACCCTCAGGATACACTGCCAAATACATTGATGACATTCCCGAATCCAAACCTTCGGTAAACAGCAAACAGCTCAAGTTCTGGGAATGGATGTCGGACTATTATTTATGCTCTGAAGGAGAAGTTTTATTGGCGGCGCTGCCTTCTGCGATGAGGCTGGGTAGCGAAACGAAAGTAGTTCCAAACCCCGCCTTCGATGGTGATATCACATCCTTAGATAAGAAAGAACAGCTTCTTTTGAGTCTATTGGTTGATCGTGAAGTTATGAGCGCCTCTGAGGTTGGTGACGTGTTGGGGGTAAAGAACCCTCAGCGCACGATCAAAAAACTGATTGATGCTACCGCTATCCTGATAATGGAGGATATCAAGAAGGGATATAAGCCCAAAACGGAGTCATTTGTCCGTTTAACGGAGGAGTGTTCTGGGGAGGACGGACTCCAGGCAGCTTTCAGAAGCGTTTCAAGGGCCCCAAAGCAAGAGGAGTTGTTACTCGGTTATTTGCAATTGATGGGTATCGCCGGTGAGGAGATAAAGGAGGTGTCGAAGGCTAAACTGATCAGGCGAACAGGAACCAGTCCATCTCACATTAAATCGTTGGAAAAAAAGGGAATATTCGAAGTCTACAAAAAAGAAGTGGGTAGACTTCAATTTAACGACGGAACTCCCACCAATAATATCGAATTGAGTCAGGTGCAGGATAGGGCGTTGAAGGAGATCAATTCAGCCTTTGCTCAGAAGGATCAGGTTCTTCTTCATGGAATCACATCTTCAGGAAAGACGGAGATTTACATCTCGATGATCAAAGAGAAGCTCGAGAAGGGAGAGCAAGTTTTGTATATACTTCCCGAGATCGCTTTGACCACACAAATGATTAATCGATTGAAGGCTCATTTTGGAGATATGGTTGCAGTCTACCATTCTAGATTTAATCAAAATGAAAGGGTAGAACTTTGGAACACGATTCTTGAAAATCAGAGGGGAAAAGCAAGATTGATTCTTGGGGCAAGGAGTGCATTATTTCTTCCATTCAGCAATTTAGGACTCATTATTGTTGACGAAGAACACGAAACTTCATTCAAGCAATTTGATCCGGCACCCAGATATCACGCACGGGATGCAGCTCTGGTTTTGGCAGGAATTCATAAGGCTAAAACATTACTTGGTTCAGCAACACCATCATTTGAGACATATTTCCACGCTAAGAATGGGAAGTATGGTTACGTGTCAATTAACGAGCGTTATGGGGGAGTGGAGCCTCCTGAGATTGAATCGGTATCACTCAAGTCAACAGATGAATCCGGGTATTTCACTCCGAGGCTTTTAGAAGAAATGAAAGGGGCTTTGTCCTCGGGTAAACAGATCATTTTGTTCCAAAATCGCCGTGGTTATGCTCCTGTTTTGCTTTGCAATACCTGCGGATGGTCTCCCGAATGCACTCGCTGTGATGTTACCCTGACTTATCACAAAAATCAGGATAGATACCTCTGTCACTATTGCGGAAGCAGATATACGGCACCTCCTCAATGTCCTGCATGTGGAAGCCATTCTTTGCGCCTTGCCGGTTTCGGTACCGAGCGCATCGAGGAGGAGATTCCGATATATTTTCCTGAGGCGAAGATTGCCAGGCTCGACTTAGACTCTACTCGATCGAAACATGCTTATGCGAATATCTTGTCGGATTTTCAGAATGGTTTGATAGATATTTTAATCGGAACTCAAATGGTTACCAAAGGTTTGGATTTCGAAAATGTAAGCATGGTGGGGATTTTGCACGCAGATCTTTTGATGAGATTTCCCGATTTCAGATCGGTTGAAAGGGCATTTCAATTGATGGCACAAGTAGCAGGGAGGGCAGGTAGGAAAAATGAAAGAGGCAAGGTTATTATCCAATCTCGTGACCCGGATCAATGGTTGGTGAAAAAAGTAAAGGAAATGGACTACTTGGGTGTCTTGGAGAAAGAAATGATTGAAAGGAAAGAATTTGGATATCCTCCATATACCCGATTGATTCGTCTCACTTTTCGTCACCGACAAATAGAAATGGTTGATTACGCTTCTTCTGAATTCAAAAAAGTTTTGCTGAAACACTTCGGGGAAGGCGCTATTCTAGGCCCGGAATATCCTATGGTGGCACGAATCAAGAATAGGTTCAATAAGAACATTCTGATTAAGTTTCCCAGAGGGGTGAATCCTGCACCTCTCAAGTCCAAAATCACTAATGAGGCCGGAAAATTTTTCGCATCTAAGGAATTTAAGCAAGTGCGCCTAATTATCAACGTAGACCCCTACTAGATTTTATAGCTGTATCTTTGAAGGCTCAATTAAACCGTGTTGAAGAACGTTTTTGGCCAGTGGATCTTCTTGAAATACCTGATTGTCAAAATCATGGGGGCATTTACCTGGCCTAGGTTTGTATGGACAAACAAGAGCATAATTGCAGGTATGGATGTTCTTCAAAAGTTGCCTGACAACAGAGTTTTATTTGTCTCAAATCACCAAACATATTTCGCTGATGTTATGCTTATGTATCATGCATTTAGTGCAGCGAAATGGAAATTTAAAAGAGGAATCAGAAACCCTCTTTATTTGATCTCCCCGAAGCTAAACGTTTATTATATCGCGGCATTAGAGACTATGTCCAAAGGTCTTTTGCCAAAGATATTTGCTTATGCGGGTTCGATATCCGTTCAACGCACTTGGAGAGAGGCAGGTAAATCCATTGATCGGGAGGTAAATCCAAAAGATCCTCAGAATATATCTAAGGCACTTGATTCAGGCTGGTTGGTTACTTTCCCACAAGGGACGACAAAGGCCTTCGAGAGAGGAAGAAAAGGTACAGCTCATATTATTAAACAGAATAGGCCGATTGTAGTACCTGTAAACATTGATGGTTTTCGGAGGGCATTTGATAAGAAAGGTTTGACACTAAAAAAGAAGGATACTCGATTATTGATGAAGTTCTACGAGCCACTTGATATTGACTACGATGCTCCTGCTGAGGAAATCTTAGATCAAGTGATGCATGCCATTAAGCAAAGTTCCGAATTCATTCGCGTTCCTGAGGCTCCTCAGGAAGAAGAAAAATAAGCTGTCAATATCCCGCACCTACATCGTCTCCTCGAGGATCTCCGCACACCTCTAAAAATCCATTTGAAGAGATTTTAATCGCATCTACACGGCCTAGTGAAGGGCGATAAAACATTTTATGGCCACGACTCTTCAATTCTTGAATAGTTTCTGCTGAAAATCTATCTGCCTCGAGTTGAATCGCTTCAGGTAACCACTGATGATGAAATTTTGGAACCGCTATTGCCTCTTTAAGTGACATATCGAAGAAAACCGCATTGGCGATTGTTTGGTACACCGAAGTGATAATCGTCGAACCTCCCGGTGATCCCGCTACCAGAAAGAGTTCTCCGTCTTTTTCTACAATGGTAGGGGTCATTGAGCTCAGCATTCTTTTTCCTGATTCAATGGCATTTGCTTTTCCACCTATCAAACCATACGCATTGGGTGTTCCTGGCTTTATACTAAAATCATCCATTTCATTGTTGAGCAAAAAACCAGCTCCTTTGACAACAATTCTACCCCCGTACATTCCATTAATCGTCGTAGTAATCGAAACGGCATTTCCTTGCTCATCTACTACTGATAGGTGAGTGGTTTCTTCACTTTCCGCTACAACGCTGAAATCTCCTGCGGAAATTTCCGAACTCGGTGTGGCAGTGAACCCTATAAGTTGGGTTCGTTCCCTCAGGTAAATTGAATCCGTAAGTTCTTCATAAGGAACTTCGAAATAATCAGGATCTCCAAGCCACTCTGCCCGATCTGCATAAACTCTTTTTTCGATCTCTGACGTGTAGTGGATATAATTCGGATCATTGTGATTCATGGTATCGAGGCCAATATGCTCCGACATTCGAAATAGCTGTTCCAAGGCAATTCCACCGCTCGAAGGTGGACCCATTGATATGATTCGATAATTCCTGAACTTGAAATCAATCGGAACTCTCCAATCAGGACGATAATTTCCTAAGTCCACTGCACTGATCAATCCCTGTCCACCGCTCATTTCGTCCAAAATTAACTCGGCAGTCTTTCCTTGATAAAATTCGATGGCTCCTCCCGTCTGAATTCTTTTCAACGTTTCGGCAAGGTCTTTCTGAATTAACAGATCTCCTTCTTTCCAGGGCTCATCTTTGACAAATGCCGGGACGAATCTGTTGCGATTCACGAACTTTTCTCTGTTCTCGTTTAATCTTTTCGCTTGAGTTGAGGTTATAGGAAATCCATTTTCGGCCAACTCGATTGCGGGTTGAATGAGGTAACCCATTTTAAGAGTTCCGAATTTATCGTGCATGGTGAAAATTCCGGCAACTGTCCCCGGGACTCCTGCCGCCAGCCTGGAGTCTTGACTTATTCCTTCAGCTACTTCACCATCGGGTTTTAAGTACATGGTTTCAAAAGCTCGAACTGGAGCCCTTTCTCGAAAGTCAAGTGATGCGACGAGGCCATCATTTCTTCGCATTACCATAAAACCGCCGCCACCTAGGTTACCTGCTTCTGGAAAACACACGGCCAATGCCCATTGCACAGCAACCGCCGCATCTACTGCATTACCGCCTACTTGAAGAATTTCCGCTCCAATTTTAGCAGCTTCGGGGTGAGCGCAAGATACTCCTGCTTGTAACGAATCAAGGCTTTTTCCTATGGAAATGGAGCTCTTTTCACCCGTTTTTTCATGTGGAGGAGTACCGCACGATGCAACCAGAAGTGTAAAAACTAATAAGGAGAATTTGATTTTATTCATTGATAACTTCAACTTTCATTTCTAAAGCTTCTAAGGGCCAATCACCCTTATCGGTTGGCACTGCCGCCATTTTATCCAAAATTTCCAGACCTTCATAAATCTCACCGAACACTGTATGTTGTCCATCTAGATGAGGAGCGCCACCGATTTCTTTGTAAACCTTCCTCTTCCACTCGGGAATTTGCATTTCGTGATCCCTCTCTAAAGCCAATAGCTGAGGTTCGTTGAATTTCTGACCTTGCACGAAGTAAAAGTAGTAGGCAGAAGATTTTTTCTTTGGATTGTTCTCGTATGAGCGTGCCATAGCTAAAACACCTTTTTTATGGATATGATGATCCTTAAACTCGGCAGGAATTTTATAAGTCCCAATTAGGAGTCTTTTAATTTCCTCGGTCTCGCTCTCGTTGTTGCCGCCTTGAACCACGAAATTTGGTACTACTCTGATGAATTCAGTTCCATTGTAATACTCCCTTTTCGTCATCATTAGGAAGTTTGCTGTATGCAGCGGAGTATCATCGAAAAGCCTGACCTTAAGAGTACCCACTCTTGTGGAAAGTTGAATTTTTCTCTCTTTATTCTCTTGGAAATAGTTGGTGAGAAAATCAACTGCGTTTGTCGAATCAAGCTTTGGGAATTCCGGTTGGATAAATTCAATTTCTGTATCGCTGCTATCAGGGAAGGTGTCTAGTTCAATAGCAGGCTCTAGAGGTAGGGGTGTTGACTTGTTCTCAGTGCCTTCTTCTTCGCACGATGAAGCCATGACGATGAGTAAAAGGATAAAACAGTGTGATTTCGCCCTGTTGATTAGGCTCATTAATCCAAGGTGTCGTCGTATTCCTGTTCTTGTTTTTTACGAGCTTCAATCTGCTCAGGACCGTTTAACGTGTCGTACTTATGAGGGATCAATTTGGCATTGCCCGAAACATCTAAAGGATTCCTGAAACTTCCTTTTTCAATCACAGCGTGCCAAACTCCTTCAAAAGGAACATCAAACGTCACCGGTGAGCTTTGAGCCATTCCTCCATGATAACGGTAGGTAATTCCCTTCTTATAACGTTCGAAATGATGTTTCTCTAACAGTAGGACTTTCGTTGGTCGAGAAAAGGTGACTTCAATTTTGTCTTTAGCCTTTGCTTTGAATGGTTTGTGTAGAAATTTCATTGGTTGATATCTACTCAAAAGTAACACAAAACAGGTTATACCTCAACATGTAAAAAGCGAGTGGTCTTAGACCGACTCGCTTTTTTGCTCTGCTCAAAGCAACCATCAGAAGATTTTGCTGAGTCTAAGATAAGCGTACCTACCGTTAGTTAATTGCAGTTCTTGATAAAGGTGTCAACCTGATTGTTTTTCGGTCGATCTTGAGAAGAAGCGGTCAAGAAGAGGGGAGAATCTGATATTCGAATACCACTCTATCGTCATAACCCAACGGATATGCATGAAATTTCCGAGAACTTCTTATGGTAATATTTAGTTGAGCTTGTTTTTGCACATGCTTCTCCATTACATCGAAGAATAGAATGTTTCCTGATTGCCATTTTTGTCCATGAATTTTGTATTCAAGCGGCATCTCTTCAGGGTCGGTGGCTTGTACAATAAACTCGAGTGAAGTGCCGGGATGTATAGTGAGGTTCGTTTTCAGCCTTCTGGGCTTTCCCGGAACCCAGATGTTGCCCAGGCTGTCTTTGATATATTCTATTCTGGGGTACCCCTCCTTACCTACTTCTAACAAACTGCGGTAAGCGGTGATTTTAGCTCTGATTTCTCCTGTTACGCCGAGTAATAAGTGTTTTTGATGTACAAATAGTTCTCTGCGATTTTGCTGTGGATCACGGTACTGCTCGATAATTCTCATGAACGTCATAAGTCGTTCACGTTCGGTAAATGCTGATTGGAAATCGCCAATCCAATTTTCCGAAATCAGTACAAATAAATCCTCGAATGGAGCATAGAAGATCAATCTTTCCTCACCCGCGTTTGGCACAAGATCTGCCTCAGCTTGTGCTTTTCTTTCACGCCAAAGGTCTATGCGGGCGGTAGCAAGTCCACATTTGGAATACCAATCACTTCCAAGATTTTTTTCGAGTGAGTACTCAAGAAAATCTCTCAAAGCATTTTCGGCATCTTTTGCTGCTCTCGCTAATTCCATCTTGGCGCAATATGGTAAAAATAGATATGACTCTCTAGTTGCAGAGTCGATGATTGAGTAATTTTGTGGTATGAAAGCCCGCTATTTGATTCTTTTTTCCTCCTTTTTCTTTTTGGCTAATGAGAGCGATGCTCAAATTGAGAAATATTTTGAATTCTGGTCCACAACAGATTCGGAATTTGCCAATCCCGAGACATCTCCTTTAAAAGAAGAAGCAATAGCTGATTTTGATAGTGTCGCTCGGTTTGACTATGATCCTTCCTTTGCAGTCGAAGGTATTTTTGAAGAGGTGAAGAGACAAAAACCTTTTACCTTCCAAACAACAGGTAGCATCAAGCAGCGATATCAAAAAGCAGGCTTGTTAAAATTTAAAGTAGACACGATTGAATATGTCCTTTCCGCTTACAGGAATCTCGAATTAATGCGTATGCCTGGTTACGAAAACAGGTTATTCATCCCTTTCACCGATGCATCCAACGGGAACGGAACGTACGAGGGTGGTCGTTATTTAGAAATGGAAATACCCGCAGGGAAGGAAGTGCTAATTGACTTCAATCTGGTTTACAATCCCTATTGTGCCTATTCAGACAGATATTCTTGTCCGATCCCACCGCGTGAAAACGATTTGCCAATTGCGATTGAGGCAGGAGCTAAATCACCGATGAAAGAGTAGTTTATTTTGAGGCTTCTTGTTTCCATACCCTTTCCGTTACGGCATCTCCATTCTTAAAATAGAATACGCCGCCCCAGTCGTGTACAACCTTTTTGTACTCGTCTCCGCTACCTTCTTTAACGATTATCCGTTTGGTGATGGTTTTGTTTCCTTCTTTGGTAATGGTCTCAGTGATCCCTGATGGATACTTTTCTCCTAATTCTTCGCGAAAATCATCAATTGTCAGGGCCTCAACATCTCCTTGAATGGTTTTAACGGGAGGGTTCTCTTCTTTCATCCTTTCTCTTGCTTCACGCTCTTTAGCTAATCTTTCTCTTTCTTTTTCCTCCCAATTATCCAAACGTTCAATTGAATTATCTTCTTTTTTATCCTCAGGTTCTAAATCAGGTTTAGGTGATTCCGGAATCTCTTGTTTTTTTATTTCCTCTTCCTCGGCTTTTTCGGCAGCTCTAAGGATTTCTAAGGTATCTTTCATTGAAAGCTCTATGTCAGCGATGATTACCTTTGGGTAAACGTTAAAAGGTCTTTCCTCCGCCGCCTTCTCATATGCATGGATAGCTTTCAAATAGTGTTTTCCTTCGAACAAATTATGCCCCTCATTCATGAGGTTCTGAAAAGAGACATCTTGTGCTGCTTCGGTTTTTTCCTTTTCCGCAATCCGGATTCTTTCTTTAGCAGAAAGTTCAGCAATGCTCTCCTGTGCAAAGGCGGTACATGCCAAAGACGGAATAATAATTAGTGCACTAAAACACCTGGTAATTGCGCTAATTTGTGCTCTCATAGCTTAACTTCTTATTCTTTGATTTCGGGGTAAAGAGCATGTAATACAAGATACCACCGAGCGAATACGCAACAATATCACCTATATCACTTACAAAGTTCATGCTAAACTTTGGAAGAATCCATTCAAATACGATTGATAAGTAAAGAACGGCAATAATTACCTCTTTCTTGCCTATACTGAAGTTTAAATCGAAGATGTCTCGCACGATTTTAACTGAAACCACCAGAATAGGAACAGTTATGAAATCCTTACCATAAAAGATAAATAACCTCGGCAACAGTTCTAGCTCCTTTAATGCATGCAGTGTCAAATAGACCCACATAAGCGCGATAAAAAATCTCTTCTCCGCTATCCCGAAATCAATGCTATTAACCATATAAAGAAGGATAGAATTCCCATGTAGATCGTGAAGGCAATATTTAAAACCTTAAATGCTGCTCGGTGGTGCGGTTTTTCCGATTCTTCAAGTTTTCTCAAGAAGCGTTCAAATGCGTTTTCCTTGAGAAGTCTTTGTTCGCGAGCAATTCTGTTTCTTTCTGCTTTTTCTTCTTTTGCCCTGAGAACAGGATCTAAAGTAGCATCGCAAAATACACAGTGGCTTTCAGTTGTATCTGTCCATTTACCACAATCAGGACATTTTCTTTGGTTCGCCAAATCAGACGACTTTCTTTTTCGACTTAGGACTAACTACAGTTTCTGATTGCGGGTCTAGCAGTTTTTTGGGAACTGATGCTTTGATCTCCTCAGCGATAAGGTTGATCATATTGATCTTAAGTTGAGCCCGGCTGTATACAATGCTTATTTCACGCGTTGGTTGAGGGTGCTCAATTGGCTTGATGTATTTTCTCTCCTCCTCACTTAAATCCAGAGCCATCAAATATGGTAATAAGGTCATTCCAAACCCACTGTTTGCGAGTCTGATTAATGTTTCAAAATTACCGCTTTGGAATTCCAGTGCCTTATCTGATCCTGCTTTATCCGGAAAAGCTGCTTCACATAAATTAACTACGCTGTCCCTAAAGCAGTGACCATTTTTTAACAACAACATATCGCTCAGCCTTAGCTCAGAATGCAAAACGAATTCTTCATTTTGTAGGCGATGCCCCTCAGGAATATATGCCATAAATGGCTCATAATACAAAGGCTCTTCAATTACTCCTGATTTTTCAAGAGGGGTGGCAAGAATTCCTGCATCCAATTGATCCCTATCGAGTCTTTCCAAAATTTGCTCTGTCTGTAACTCCTCAATTCGCAAATGAATTTCGGGATACTTTTTCATTACATCACTTAAGAATCTGGGTCGTAGGTTTGTGCTCACCGTTGGGATAATTCCGAGTTTGAAATCCCCTGCAACCATTCCTTTACTTCCCTTCACTGTTTCCTCAATACGATTTGCTTCACGAATTGCTATTCTGGCCTGAGCGATTATTTCTTTCCCAATATCCGTAGGTTCTACGGGATGTTTACTTCTATCAAATATGAGCACATCAAGCTCTTTTTCAAGCTTATTGATCTGCATACTCAAGGTAGGTTGGGTTACAAAACAACTTTCGGCGGCAGCTGCAAAATGCCTGTGAGTGTCTACTGCAAGAACGTATTTGAGTTGGATGAGGGTCATTTGATCTATCTATGGGAATGTGAATTTCATTGACAAAGCTATCACATCCCGACAAGCTGTGAAACCTTGTGCTCAGAAATTAAGTATAAGGCGAAGGATAATAGAAATTCCCCTTGAAAATGAAACATTCGGCTTATTTTCTAATTATTGCAGTCCTTGCCTTAACAGGTTGTATTAAAGACCCTAATCAGGAAGGATGCACGGATCCGATTGCTGCCAATTATGATCCAAGTGCTCTTAAAGAGGACGGAACTTGTGTTTACAACGATGCTGAGCAGATCATCTGGGCATCCGGAGCTACTGGAGGTTGGAATGGCGATTTGATTGAAGGAGCCTATGACTTGCAGATTTGCGAGGGAATCTCTGAGGTGATGCAACAGCAAAGAGACAGTGCTACAACTGTTGAAACCTTATACTTAGGAACAGGTGGGGGATTCTCTCACAGTTCTTATTTTACCCTAATCAACGAACAAGACGCGCGAGATTTTGCAGAAGGAAGTCTACGGTTTGATGCTCGTGTAACCGATACCGAAGGTGGAGCACCTGCATTTATTCGCATGTTTATCAGTGGCAAACTATGGCAGGAAGGTGATTGTGAGCCTTATCGCCGAAGCGAATTCGTGGATATTTCTACTCAGTCTTTTAACGATTCTACCTTCACACCTGTGAATATCACAATCCGTGAATTTGAGCAGATAATGATGGCTCGGGTTCTGGTAACCTGTGGTTTCGAATTCGAAGGGGAGAGAAGTACGGGGATTGAAATTGATAACCTTCGTTGGGTTGCCAATTACCTGGAAGACTAATTTCTTACTCTTCACGAAGTTTTAAGCGCTCTTCCTTCAACTTGGGCATTACTTGCTCGGTGAAGGTATTGCGCTGTTTTTCGTTCAATACTCCTGCAATTTTTTTGTCATTCGCAGAATCAATATTGTCCAAAGCTGTTTTGAGCTTTTCGATTTCACTGAGGACCGCTTCTTTTTCTAATCTTTTCTCACCCAAAAGTTCGATAATCTGATATTGCTGTTCTGCAGTGAGATTTAGCTCTTTGTGCATTATTTTCATTTCTTCTTGAACTGACAGATTCGACTTGTCGTAAGACGTTGATTCTTGAGTCATTCCGAAAAAAGCAGTCATCACAAATGATAGGGTGAGTAAGATTCGTATTCTCATTTTTTTCAATTTTTATAATTCTATTTTCTCATCTCCTTCTTTGTATGGCAGATAGTTGACGAAGAACTGAAACATTTCATCCGTAGTCTTCATGTTTTTACCTGCCTCGCTAAGTGTTTTTGGAGGATTGTGAGGATTGAATGGATTGTTTATCGTGTTATCAAAAGTAGCTATTACTTCTATGATGTATCCTTTCGGAATGGTTAACATTCGTTCATAAGTATAAAAATACTGCCACCTGAAGTCCCACTCAGGAATGTGAATCAACGGGATGGTATCCTGTGTAGAATTCGAAAAGGCATAAGCTTTGAATTCCTTTCCCAAAAGATGCATGTGAGGATTAACAGTCAGAACCGAAATAGATTGAGGTAGTATGTAGCGCGTCCTGAACGTTTTAACCTCATTGGCAGGTATAATAAAGTCAGGCTCAATAGAAGTAATTCCTTGTGTGCCCATGTGCAATTCTAGTACTGGTCTTTCAGGCTTTCCGTCAGCAAAATATACCTCGATGGTGCTATTGTCGAAAGTATCCAATGCGGATGGCCCGTAGTGCAGAGTATTCATCAGAATAGCGGCTTTTTTATTGAGATATAATCCACCGATTCCCTGGGGGTACTCCATCGCTTCCACACCAGGTAAATAATTGAAAGCCGAAACGCGCATCGTGGGGTATGTGCCGTCGTCATGAGCGATTTTCATTCTTTTATAGGCCTCAAGCGAATTCCATATTTCGGCATCGATAATCCATTCACCTTCTTCTACATTCTCCTTTAGGTCCGCATTGTAGTTGATCAAATGACCATTCACGTGGTGCACCAACTGCTTATTGCCCGGTTTAAAGTGAATAGCTTTAATGATTGTATCTGTTTCGAGTTCAAACGGAATTTTCGCGATTCTGAAAAGATCCTTATTGTTTCCTGGTAAAAAAACGGTATCCGGAAAAGGGAGTACCAAATCAGGTTCGCCCAGGTCTATATCGGGCAGTATTTCAGGTTTAGGGGCATTTTCCGGCTTCACTCCCTCGAGTGCTCCTTGGTCAATCCAGGTCAGCATGATCTGAATATCGTGAGCTGAAAGCCTCTTTTCGTCTTTGAAGTGGCTAAATTCTGGATTAGCTGGCCAAGGGGGCATGTATTTGTCGGCAATGACTTGTCGAATCGTTTTAGAACGTTTTTTAATGTCCTCGAATTTCGTCAGCGGAAAGGGTGCTCCACCACCTTCATGGTGACATGGTGTGCAATTATCGAAGACAATCGGAGCCGCATCTGACCAAAAGGATAAATCCCCAAAATCACGATTTGCCGATTCCGTTGAAGTTTCCTTTTGTTTGGATTCCTCAGAGCATGAAATTATCGCCAGGCAAATTAATGCTAGTACTACTCGATGAAACATCCTATAGCCTTTGTCTTTTTGATTGCGATTGGCTCATTCACAAGAAATGATGAAACCGCTTCTTCCAAATAGTGTTCAGTAATAGTAAGTCGCTTTTTTCCCAGTGAGATAGCCCAGTTATCAATGGCACCTGAATAGAGCAAAATTCCTGACGTGTCAATGAGATTAACTTCAGGGGTAATGGTAGCTCCATAGTGGTTAGACAAAACAAAATCAGGATCTAAAACGATTGGTATGTCCAAATCATACTTGATGAGAAAGCCTTCGATTTCGCTTTTTGAGAAATAATCTCCGCTTACTATTCCTAATAGTTCTATGTCATTATCATTCAGTTCACTCTTGAAATTTCGAAGAGTCACCGAGTAATTCTCACAAAGCGGGCATTCAGGAGAAATATATACCAGCACTGCACCTTTCGAATGTTCTAAAGTTGAGTGCAAATTTGTTTTCTTTCCATCCAATAATTCAAACTCTTCCATCATAACATTCTTTGAAGAGCAGGATATGAATAGCGCTAAAATCAAGAATGGAATCATTCTCTGCATGAGTCAAAATTACAAATAGGTAATAGGAAGGGCGGAAACAAATTTCATATTTTGCGCCGCAATGCCATTCACCCGAATCAAGCCGGTCTTTTTTCTATTCTTCGTTTTCTCTTGTTTGACGGCAAAAACGCAGGATGATAGTCGTTTTACGGAGAAAGATTTCTCAATTGAGCTCCCTGCATTAATAGTTACGGATATTGATATGTCAGGCAAGATTCTTTGTTCGGATATCAAAAAACTGCGCAACCGCGAATTTGTGGTAAGTGCAGTAATAAACGGTGAGAGAAAGCAGATACAGTTTGACGAATTCGGGGAAGCTGATTTTTCATTTAGTGCAGATCGGAAAGAGCCGATTTCGCTGAAAATAGACGGTTTCACTTACGTGAAAGTGGTTGAGCCTATGCCGCTCTGGTTGTCCATTTTTCCTCCGTTGCTTGTTATCGCATTGGCACTTGTCTTTAAGGAGGTGGTAAGTAGCCTTTTGATAGGAATCTTTTCGGGAGCAATACTTTTCTCCTACTATTCAATCGATTCAGATGGTGCATTGTCGGGAATGCTTCGAGCGATAGATCATTATTTTGTCCAGGCAATGATGGATGAAGGTCATGTCTCGGTGATTCTTTTTTCTACGATAATTGGGGGAATTGTCGCAGTTATTTCGAGAAATGGTGGCATGCAGGCTATTGTTAATATGATTTCGAAAAGGGCAGTCAATGCCAAATCGGGTCAATTGGCAACTTGGTTTTTGGGTGTTGGGATATTCTTTGATGATTATGCCAATACTCTTGTGGTAGGAAATACTATGAGACCCTTAACGGATCGACTGAGCATTTCCCGAGAAAAGCTGAGCTATATCGTTGATTCAACAGCGGCGCCAATTGCGGCAATTGCCCTAATTACCACCTGGATCGGAGCTGAATTGGGATATATCCAGTTAGCGGTTAATCAAATTAATGAACAAGGAGAAGTAATTTCATCTTCTCCATACACGATATTTCTGGGTTCGTTAAAATACTCTTTCTATCCTGTATTGGCCTTGGTTTTCATGCTTTTCCTCATCCTGAGAAACAGAGATTATGGTCCTATGTTAAAGGCTGAGATTACCGCTAGGGAAAGGGGCTCGGTGAAATCCCAAACTGTTCAAGATGAGGATTTGGAAGAGTTTGCACCTGAACCTGGAGCGAAATTGAGTATTTGGAATGCCGTAGTTCCAATATTAATTGTGGTTTTGGGTACAATTGCGGGATTGCTCTACACAGGAGATATTGCCGATCCTTCAGTGTTTGATAATGCAAGCTTGTCTTTAGGTAAGAAACTCTCGCTCGTCATCGGTAATTCTGATAGCTATAAAGCACTTCTTTGGTCTTCTACTTTTGGTCTTATCATAGCAATTCTGATTTCTTCATTGCGAGGTGTGTTGAAGTTTCGAGATGCCGTTTCCGCTTCAATTGATGGATTCAAGACCATGGTTCCCGCAATAGTTATTTTGGTATTGGCATGGTCGCTCGCGGCCTTAACCGATGAAATGCATACAGCAGATTACCTGGCGGGTTGGGCCCAGGGTCGAGTAGCCGTTTGGGCAATGCCGGCCATTACGTTTTTGCTTTCGGCTTTTGTGGCTTTTTCCACGGGTTCTTCATGGGGCACAATGGCGATTATGTATCCAATTATGCTGCCTTTGGCTTGGAGTTTATCAATAGATTCAGGCCTCGAAATGGCAGAGTGCTTAGAAATCTTCCTAAATACTACCTCTACAGTACTTGCAGGAGCCGTTCTGGGTGACCATTGCTCCCCGATAAGCGATACGACTATATTGAGCTCCTTGGCTACCAGATGTGATCATATCCAACATGTTAGAACACAACTTCCCTATGCTCTTACGGTTGGCTTGGTGGCACTGGCATTAACATTGTTTTCAGCAATCTGGAGTTTACCTTGGTTGCTCAATTTTGTACTAGGGATGGGGCTACTTTATATGGTCGTTTCTTTCTTTGGTAAGGAGGTCAGAGGCGAAGGACTTTGATCTTTGGCTGCAGCCGAAACCAATGGTGGCAGTAAGGCAAAATCAAAGAACAAAGCAAACATTAAAGTGAGAGTCACAAAAAGACCAATAAAATAGGTGCTTTGAAATGTGCTAAAACACAATCCGATGAATCCACCAAAAAGGATAATACTCGTTATGATTAAAGCTTTTCCGGTATACAGATAAGCCTTCTTTATTGCATCAATTGTAGAACTTCCTTTTACCAACTCAAGCTTAAATCGACTTAAAAGATGAATGGTATCGTCTACAGCTATCCCGAATGCTATGGTAAAAATTATTCCGGTACTCATATTCAAGTGGATATTAAACAACGACATTACAGCACCTACAGCAATGAGAGGAAGTAAATTTGGGATCAATGCAATTACCACCATTCTAATTGAGCGAAACATGATTCCCATTAAAACTGCGATTAGAAAGAACGCGGCTCCTAATCCTTTTGAGAGGCTATACACCAGGGTTTGATTTGTGCGGTCTATCAAAGTTCCCGTACCTGTGATTGTGAATTCAGCTAAATCGTTTAGTCCTTCTCTTTCCAAAAATCTTTCGAATCCCGCATTCTGTTCGGTAAAATGCTGCGCTCCTAAATCACCTACACGACCTAGCATTCTGATGTATCCGCCGTCTGTAGTACTCAAAAAAGATAGCTTGCCCGTATTGAGGATTTTATCGTATTCCTTAATGATTGACTTTTGCCTAGATTCATTCTCAGGCAGATCATAGTATTGGTTTCGACCACTATTCTTGCTGCGATTAATTTCTTTTATTACCTCTAAGGGCGAGGTAATGGCTCCCACTTTGTAATTCTCTTTTAAATAGGTGTCAACTTTTTCTAAAGCCTTCCAATACTCCGTGTCTGAAGGTCCCAGTGTTTTCCATTTTATTCCCAGATCAAAAGGTCTTACCCCCGAGAAATAGTTGTCAAAAAAGGTAAAGTCTTTTCTCAATTTCTCTCCTTCTTTTAAGTCTTCCAGAAGGTAGTTGTTGAGCGTGATTCCACTTAGAGCTATTGTCATTAATACAGTTAGAACAGCGGCTCCCAGGAATACTTTTCTTTTCTCGTTCATCACCAGGTTAAAAAGGGGGATAAGAAAACCATCCCATCGGGTAATATTCGGGGAGTTGACCGCTCGAGAAGGTTCAGGAGAAAGAACCAGCCAAGATGGGATAAGGAGAATTGCGATGATGAATGCAGCTAGTACTCCGGCTGCCGTGAGTAAGCCAAATTCTTGAAGAGCGGGGATTCCGGTAAACCAGAGGCTGGCAAATCCGATGGAAGTAGTTATACTCGTTAAAAGTGTTGCCAATCCGGTATCAATAACCATTAGGCGGATCGCCCTATACTTTTGCTCTCCGTTGCGAAGTTCTTCTATGTAGCGTGAGTAAAGGTGAACTGCATCACTCATCCCTACCACGAAAATTACCGGTGGAAGCATACTTAAAAGGATGCTGATCCCACTTCCTGTCAAGTTCATGATCCCAACGCTCCAAACGACTGCCAGCAGCACGGTGACCAAGGGGAGAATTATACCTCTTATGCTCCGAAACATTATAAAGAGCAGTACGGTGACGAATACCAAGGCGATAACCATGAATAAAATGAATTCACCTTGAATTTTCTCGATATAGACTACTTGGCCAATGGCCCTTCCTGAAACTGCGACGTCATCAAATTCGAATCCCGCCAGGATCCGATTAATATCGGTTGCCAATTCGTCACATTCTTCCTTACTTAAGTACTCTTCAGTACTGACTACTATAGATACCGCATTGGTGTCTTTGGAGAATAGGTTAGAGATAACAGAGGGATCGGTAAATACCCGAATCGAATCTTTTTCAGTTTTGCCAGTAAGAAGCGGTCTCTCAAATATGGCACCTGTCAGAGGTTCTTGAATCCTTGATACCGCGTTAGTGGGTGAGAGAACATTAACAACATAGGGCATTTGAGTCAGTTCATTAGTCAATCGCTTAACTTCTGACAAAAAGTCCTTTTCGAATACTCCTTTCTCATTCGTTAGACCAATAAGGATGAAATCGTTATCGGTACTAAATGTGTCTCTGTGAACCTGATAGTATTGTGTTGCTTGATCATCAGGCTTGAAGAACTTATCGAAATTGTAATCGAAGTAAGTTCTGGTTAATGTGCTTCCCAAAAATGCCGATACCCCAATTAGCAGAAACAGGGCTACAAATGATGTTCTTCGGTTGATCATATCGCCAAAAAAACGCCGGATTGAGATCAATGTTTCAAAGTTAAGCCATGTGTTTCATCGCCCTGTCAATCAGAATTTCAAAGTTCAATTTTTTAATGATAATTGGCCTTTTGAGCTGACTTTGGAAATCAAATAATCGCAATTAATGGATTGAGCTCTGGTAGAGAACTTTTCTATTTTAACACCACTACTAAACTATAAACCAAACCTTAAGACGATGAAATCATCTTTACTGTTCCTTCTACTTGCTGCTAATTCTTTCACTTGTTCCGCTCAATTTTTTCAACAGGATTTCGATGATGGTGAGCCAGATCCATGGATAGACACTTTAGAAGTTAGAATTGACTCAAGCTCTAGTTTATGGCAGATTGGTTTGCCACAAAAGGAAATATTTGACGAAGCATATTCATTGCCCAATGCGATCATGACCGATACTATAAGTGCTTATCCGGTATCGGATACCTCCATTTTTTACGTAGAGGCACCTTTTTCTGAGATTTTCGGATCTATAGGAATCTTAGCTTTTAGCTGGGTGCAGAAACTTGATATCGATTCATTGGATGGTGGAACTGTCGACTTTTCAATAGATGGAGGGGAAACTTGGCAGAACGCATTTGACAGTCCATATGTTTATAACTGGTATGGATGGGAGTTTCCCGAGAATGTTGATACACTAGCCAACGAAACTATTGTGTTTACAGGAAGAGACTCAACTTGGCGAGAAATCTGGCTTTGTTATGAGTATTACTGGCTCAATGAAGTTGCCGATACCTTGCACGTTAGGTTTACTTTTTTTAGCGATACCATTTCTGGAGAATCAGATGGTTGGATAATTGACAATATTCGTCTAGAACCTACTTGGGTTCATACCGTTGGTGAAGGGCCGACAAATGATTCTTATGTCAATCTATATCCTAACCCTGCTTCAGATAGGTTGAATATTGAATTAAAGAAATCAGATGAATTCCATATTATCGAAGAACTCAAAATTTTTTCTGAGACAGGGCGTCTTATCGAATCATTCAAATCCATACCTACGAAGTTTTTTGTCGACACTTCTGATTTGCCCTCAGGTGTCTATGAGGTGTTTGTTAGGTCAAACCTGAAAACCGAAATCCATAAGATTATCATTACTAGGTGAGATGAATTCCCTGAATAAGAGAACAGCACTGCTGGGCTTGGTCGTAATGCTCTGCGCTCAGAATATCCGGTTTGGAAATCGCGAACACGAAGTTCCAAAGCAATTTCCACCTGTTATTCAAAGATCTCAGCTTCCGGAAAGTGCAGAGGCGAT
>CAZWQX010000029.1:0-29772 GCA_964635965.1 uncultured Cryomorphaceae bacterium | reverse complement strand
ACAAAATTTCCATCGCCCGTCTGTGAAAACAGATTATTGTGAGAGTGCGGCACAAACGAGTGGCCTATAGCAATAAAGGCTGCAAAAAATAATGCTATGAGACCTCGTTTTTTAATCACTTTGAAAAGTATAATGCTTATTCGAGTTAGGCCTTAGCTTTTCCCCGATACGTCCTCTTTCTCGGCTTCTTCCTTTTTAACTTTTTCTTCCTTCAGGGCGGTTTTTGAACAGCATTCCACACCAACTTTAGTGCACTTACCGTTTTTATCGTATTCATCGCAACAGGCCTTTTTTTCAGCTTTCGCCTCAGCGTTTGCTGCATTTGCTTTCTTACAACAGGAAGAGCGACTCATCTCCTTGCAAGTAGCTCCTTTTGATTCTACCCTTACGGTTTTTTTAACCGTTGTTTTTTTAGTGTCTTCGGTCGTTTGTGCAATTGATATACCGCAAGAGAAGAGAAGAATTCCCGCGAGAAGGAGTAATTTTTTCATGCTTTGAGAATAGGTTTACACAAATGTAACCAATGAATGAATCAATTCATAATTCATTGATTTCGTCTAACTAAGCATACGTAAAAGAGAACTTGAAGGGTTTCTTGTTTTTTATGTTCAAGCGATATTTGTGCCATGAACTTTCACACCAGAAAATGGGTCAAACCCGAAGATCTTAACCCGAATGGAACCCTGTTTGGTGGACGATTATTGGAATGGATTGATGAAGAGGCCGCCCTATATACGATCGTCCAGTTAGAGAACAGACACATTGTAACCAAGTTTATATCGGAAATAAACTTCATCGAAGCGCCTGTGCAAGGCGATATCATTGAAATGGGTATTGAAGTCGTTGAATTTGGCAGGACTTCGATTACCCTGCGGTGCGAGGTGAGAAACAAACTAACTCGTCACGATATTTTGAAGATTGAGAAAATCGTGATGGTTAACTTAGGTGCTGAGGGCAGACCCGTACCTCATGGTAAAACAGAAGTGGAATACGTCAAAGACAGACTGGCCGATCAAAACTGATACCCGAAAGTCATACCTGCTCGAGGATATATTTCAGTGCTAGTCTCGTCATTGAACTCTCGTCCTATACCGAGATTTATTTCTCCAACAAATCCACCTGAGCTAACAAATTTTCCTCCGACGGATATTCCAAACCCGAAGTTAGCACCCTTAATTTCTTCTCCAAAACTCGCTAGATTAAAATCTTGTTCGGTGTCACTTGTGAATATCACCCCACTATGTCCTTCGAGAAAGAAACCTTCTGCCTCTCTATTCTCGGCTACGTAATACCGAAAATAGGGTAGCACCCAACCTCGATAGACTAAATTATCGGCAAAAACATAGGCTCCCGAAAGCCCAATTCCAATATGCTTACTCAGAATTCTCTCGTAAGAGAGTTCGGCAATTTCAAATGGGATGTACCCGAGGTTTCCTTTAATCTCGTTTCTTCCTGCCGTATTTGACTCGATCTCTTGGGCTGATGCCGTTCCAATGGCAAATATGATGGCAAGAATGCCGACCACGTTTTTCATCGCTTAGGTTTTATAGCGAGTATAATTTACTCAAAATCGACGAAAGGAAGGAGTTTTATAGGTCTCTTAGGAAACTACTTGGTCCAAGAGTCTCCAAATGGAATTTCTTTTGGTTCCGTTTTGGCTGAAGAAAAATCAAAGAATCCATAGTCCGAAAAATCGGTAATTCCTTCTATGGGATTAATCCCAGTAGCGCACCGAACCCTCCATTGAAAACTGCCTCCATTGCCTAACAGGCTCTCGGGAACAAAAAGAAACTCAGGGTTAGCGCTTATTACGTTAGCCCCGCTTGGGTCATTGCCCCCTAATGGGCCTCCCCTCACTTCACATCCTGCAGCTCCTTCCGGTGCATCCCATAGTAATAGTACTCCGGTAGGGTATACTTCTGATGTTAAGGCAAAGTCATGACTCGAATCTGTGATTCCCCATAAATCCTCGGCTTCAGGTCCTCCCCAGATAAGGGTTGCCAATACTGGGTTGTCGACAAACGGATTTCGGTTTCCCTGTTGGTCTTCAGCTATTTGGTTTTTTTGGATTTCAATTTCTGAGACGGGATCTTCGGCATTCCATTCCAGGAAAAGCAAAGGAAGATCAGAATCACTGGCTACAGCAGGTCCTGTTCCCGTTTCTGATGCCAGACAAAGGGTTTGAGAAACAGAAGAACCGTTTCCGTTATAACGGAGATGCATATAGAGAATAATTCTAGCCACATCTCCCTTCCATTCATCTCCCGGATACCAGGCATTTCCCACAAAGCCCGAGTTGCCGTTTCCATCAGCAAAAGGCAAATTGCTTCGATTCTGATTGGTTTGCATGTCACATGCCCTCAAATTTAAGAGATCTGTTCCAGGGCCAGGATCATCTACAGTAAGCACCGGTGATGCCAATGATCGCGGAAACACGTGCTCTCGATTCCATTGATCAGGTCCACCTCCGAATGTATTTATATCTCTTGTCCTGTCATTTTGAATGGTCCCGTCATCCCCGTTTTCCCATCCATATATCAATAACACTTCCGATGAATTAACGGGATTCTGATCTCCGTCTTGGCAAGCATTCCAGCAGTCATAAGATGATGACGTATATGGCAAAAAAGATATGTTTGAACTGATCTTCGTTGCCAATTCCAACTCCAGAGCTTGACCTGTGAGAGTGAGGTTTACATCATCGTAATAAGTTGGGATCTGCGCCCAACCCATGGAAGAGAATAAAAGACAAATAACCAAAACCCATGCGCGCATCATAGGTCAAAGGTAGAACGAATAATTACCTAATTCAGGAAAAAATCAGACCCTGTAGCAGAAAGCATTCACATTCATCCCTGCACCGACTGAAGCGAATAACACTAAATCTCCTTTCTCAATTCGATGTCCGGGTTTGTCACCCCTACGCACTGCGTCATAAAGCGCAGGAACCGTAGCCACTGAATTATTTCCCCAATCGTGAACACTCATGGGCATAATACCTTCAGGTGCAGTATCAATACCATAAAGCTCAAAGAGTCTTTTTAACACCATATCGTCCAATTTTTCATTGGCCTGATGGATGAATATTTTTTTGACGTCTTCAATTTGTACACCGGCACGATCAAGACATAATTTCATTGCGGTAGGAACGTGTTTAAGTGCAAACTCATACACTTTTCTACCGTTCATTTTTATAAATTTCACATGTTGATCGGCATCAGGGTGGTTGGCTTTGTCCATGTATAGATAGCCAAGTTCTTCTTCCGTGAATGAAGCTGCAGCAGAGCTGATAAGTCCTGATTCTCCTGCACTTTTGTATTCTGCGACAACTGCTCCTGCCCCGTCTGAAAATAACATGCTATCTCTATCGCTTTCATCAATTACCCTCGAGAGCATTTCTGCGCCAATAACCAAAGCGCTATTCGCCATTCCTGCTTTGAAATAGGCCTCTGCAACGATCATTCCTTGCACCCAACCTGGGCAACCAAAGATTACGTCATACGCTACACAATTGGGGTCCTTAATTCCGAGTTTGTGTTTTACCCGCGAGGCAATAGAGGGCATGGCGTCAGGTTGAACTGATCCGCTTTTCACGTCCCCGAAATTGTGTGCAACAATAATCAAGTCCAAACTCTCCGGATCAATCCCCGAATCGACTATGGCCTGCTGTCCGGCCATGTAGGCGAGATCAGAAGTCATCATGGTGCTATCGGCCCAACGTCTTTGTCGAATACCCGTAATTTCTTGAAACTTACGCGTAATGACTTCAACAGGGCGGTCTATCGCCACTGATTTTTCCGTGTAAAAGGTTCTTTGATGGAAGTCGTTATTGGAAACGACTTGATCGGGCACGAACCGTCCCGTACCGGTAATTTGTGTTCTTCTCATTGCTACAAGTTCAAAACAAAGGAACGAGTGAATTATAAGGGCATTCTTTCGCTACTTAGTTTAAAGGTAAATAATCAAATATTGATAATATAATAACCTTGAAATCGAAAAGTTTATAATTTACTCTTTAAAGTTTGAGTCACAGAGTTTTCCCGTTGATTGAACCACAACGTTTATTTAATTGAGCGATTGTGTGTACAGATGCCTGAACCCCGGGTCCACTTCATGTCGGATATAGTAAATCCGACCGTTGTATACTTTCACTTGTTTGGGAAATGGATAGGCAATTTTCGTAGCTTCACCAAGTGCCCCCGAGTAGGGATTTATTGGACGTATGTAGTCCACTCCCTTTTTTTCATGAATGATATAGAGTTTTTCGGTAATTGGATCTTGCAAGATGGACCGAATCTCTTCACCATCAAGTGTCAGCATGGCGTATGCCGAATCAATGGGAATTCCAGTTTCAGAATGGCGAAAAATCCATTGATTGAGTGCGTCAAAAATAATCACTTCTCCATTCGCCTTGTAAGCAGGGGAGTATGGAGTCCGGCGATCGATTGAAATCTCTTTGCTCCGCAGAAAAGGAGCATAGAGCTTCGGATTAAATCCGTGTTCGAACCCAAGGTCACCCGCCTGCTTGAGCTGTTCGTTCGTCAGCATGGAATAATCCGAATTTACCCGATCAAAGTAGTTTTGATTTCTCACAACTCTAACTACTCTGTTCTCATCAAGTTCCTGCGACTCTTGGAGGTGAACTACTTGAGGAAGGTGAGGAACAATTTTCACCCTGTAATCTATGGTGTCGAATGATACTGTATAGGGGAGGTATGCCCCCAAATAGTTCTCGAATTCGATTTCGACCAACTCCAACCCCTCAGAATTACCCGTAACCAGATAAGCGAAATCCTTTCCTTCCAAGATGAGCTGACCAAAAGGAGTGGCGCGCAGTCTTATGCAGTGATCAGGAACAACTTCCCTAAACAATGGAACTCCATTTTCAAACAATGTGAGCGTACAGTTTAAATAGCCTTGATCCTTTTTTCTTTTATTAACGCTTTTGTTCATGTAGCCACCTACAAATAGCAGATTATCAATAAAATGAAAATCAAAGATAAAATCATATTCAGGTTCATATACGGATAAGGCATCTTCGGCAATTCCGAGTCCTGTACTCTTTGATTTTTTAGTTAGGTGGATCACTGTATTAGAACGATCTACGATATCCGGTAATGCGATACGATAGTCATAGTACGTCGCTTTTCCTGCTTTTAAAAGTCCATCTTCAGCAGCATTTAAGGAGAACATTCCGGTATGATCCGTTTTCACAGACCGACTACCTAATCGAACAAAGGCTCCCGATATTGGCAATTCTGTTTCTCCGTCGAGAACTTTGCCTCTCAAACTAATCTGTGAATTGGCGCAGAGCGTAATGTGGATGAAAAACGCAAGCAGTGATAATTGAAATAGGCGAGTGGGTTTTTCTTTCATCTTGTCTATGAATATAGCCAATTTTGACTAGTTGGAATTGTAGTATTTTCAGGCCCAATGAAAGCGGTTGGGGTTTTTGTTTTCCTCTCTTTCCTTTTCGTCGGCCAAGGTTTTACACAAGAAGCCAATTCACCTGTATATACTGACAGACCGGGTGTGACATTCAATGGTTCAACAACACAAGCAAAGACAATTTTGATTCAGGCAGGTTACGGTTATTTCGTTTTTGATGAGGAATTTGCAAATGATCCAATCCAATCGGGTGATGCTCAATTTCGATATGGAGTCTCTGATAATCTAGAGTTTTCCATTGGTGGTTTTTACGAGAATGCGCAACTGAATAGGGGTGAGATTGAATCGACCGAATCAAACGTTTATCAGGTTAACCTCAATTCGCGGTATACCTTCTATCGCGGGGAGGGTGTTCTTCAAGCTTTTGGTGTTCAGGCAGGAGTAGTCTTTGAAAGTATTGATGATTTGGAAAGACCGGATAACATGTTTGTAATGGGTATGTCAGCATCCTTCTCAATCTCTGATCGGATTTCGGGAGCGTCAATGATACAATCCACTTTCCCTGATGGTGTCTTCACGATTAACTGTGGCTATTCTGCCACGAATCGATTGGGGATCTTTTTAGAGTATGCGCAGTTTCCTACTCAAGAGGATTTCTTCCAACAGGTCCTTATAAATACAGGAGGGAGCTATACCATCGACTCCGCATTCATTTTGGATTTTGCCGGGAATTTCGATATCACGCCACTTGTTCAGGGTTCAGACTGGACCACATCAATCGGTTTTCAGTTGGGTTTTTCAAAGAGAATCGAATTTTGATTCTGTTCCGGTTTCATTTATGTATTCCCTGCAATAAATGATTGATTTCCACCAAATGTGGCTTGCACTGTTGCGGAAAGAAATCGTTCGATATCGCCTTGATTAATTTCTTTTGAAATCCTAGCTCCAACCTTTTTAATTCTTTAGACTATTGGAGAAACAATGAGTTAAGAAAAAGGGCGGTTCTAAACCGCCCTTTATTCCACTTTAGCAAACCAAATTACGCTAACGTCCTATGATAAACTTCTCGGTTTTTGTCTGCTCTTGCGTTGTCAAACGGTAGAGGTAAATTCCATTTGGCAAATGACTTCCGTCAAAATGAACCCGATACTCCAATTCAGGGATTAACTCCTGAGAGAATAGGCGTTCAATTAGGCGTCCATTCATATCGTAAACTTCCAGAGTAGAATATCCACCTTCGCTAGAGGAGAAAACAACATCTGAATGTCCTTCCGTTGGGTTAGGATTCGAAACCATCTGAATGCCAACGGGTAGGCTAAATGCATCCCAGGGACTAAAAGGACCGGCAATGAGCGGGTTTTCAGAGCATCCACAGCGCACGCGCCATTCATAGTTAATTTCTGTAGGCAACTGCTCTCTAGGTATGCTTAATGAGTTGGCATTCTGTCCTTGAACAATCTGGGAGCCCAAAATGCTACCCGTATCCGCATCTCGCAACTGAGCTTGGCACCCAAGTTGACCTGAAACACTTTGCCATTGCAACTCAACCGTGTTCATTGTAATGCTGACGTCCAAGCTAGATGGATCAACTTGAGGGAAGGGAGTGTTTTCATCACATATGTTTTCTTCTTCACATGCCTCACACGAACCAAAACAAATTGGGTCTAGCACCAATGCTTCTCCAGGCATTGCAAGTGCTCGGTTGAACCCTCCAAAACCGTCAGGTAATCCACATGCATCCGGAACTTCTTCTTCGTTCACAAAGCTGTTACCATTGAGGTACTTCCAGAGAATCGGAGCTCCTTCCGATCTTATTATGGTATAGGCGTATACATCGCCGCCCACCGAATTCATCGGAACGGGGTTAAATGCGTTAAAATTCCCCGCTATGTAAATTCCTTGAGAATCAAGGTCGGGTAAATCAGAAGCATCAACCAAGAAGGTAATGGGATTTGAATTCGTTGGGTCAGGGCAGTCTCCGCAGGCAGAATAACAAACCAAATCGATGACTACATCTTCGCCCGGCACTGTGAAAGCTCGATTACCATTATTTACAGTGCTACAGAGTCCGATGGGAAGTTCAAAATCATCCCCGTTTCTAAATCGGTACACCAAAGGTGCTCCTTCTACGAAGGTCTTGGTTATTCCATAAAGACCATTTCCTAGTGAAGTCATTGGCTCTTTCTGAAAGTCATTGAAATTACCCGAAATACTCACCCCGCCATTTTCGGTATCTATTTCGACTTGACTCATATCAACAACAAAAGACACATCAACTGCATTCGATGAGAGATCAGGTGTAGGTAATGATACAGGCTCTGAAGTGTAAATTCTATATTCCCCAGGTGCAAGAGTGAAGGCGTTGTTCAGATTATTTTCGATGATGGCTTGTCCTGTGAAGTAATCATGCCATACCCCTGTTTGGGTAAACCCAGGTACCAAGTCTATCGGAATTACATCGAAGTTTGCAATAATAACTACATCCATGCTCGGGTGCTGAATAATCAAACGCTTCCCGGGGTTTGCTACGTCATAGAAAAAATTGCTTGAGCCAAAGGCAGGAACTTCAGTTTTCAGCTTGTTTATTGCAGCAAAAACTTTGTAGAGTCTATTACGCGCCGGCTCATAGAAATAGTCCCATCTTACAGGTTTATTGCCAGTCCTACAGCTAGGGTCGATAGTGCCATCTGAGCAATAGTTAATGCTGTAATCGTATCCCAGTTCGTCGAATTGCCAGATCATTTTTGGACCAAGCAGAGGTATGTTTAATGCATGAATAGCTTCTTGACGGGCAAGAGCGGTTTCGAAGTCTTGAGGATTGTGATTTGGGTTGAATGTGTTACCGAAATTAACAGTCTCATACATAAGTCGCTCTTCGTCATGACTTACCGCATAACTCACTAGGTTCGGGAAAGTCCATCCGCGATTCTGATAATTCGCGAAAGAAAGATCTTGTCCAAACGGAAAGCCCATAGCGGCTTGCTTGAAGTTGAAGTGCATACTTCCCCACAACATAAAGCCAATGTTTGCGAGCACAGTCTCTTCTTCGTTTCCACCGAGGTGTTCAAGAATCAAGTAAACCTGATTATCAATCTCATGAATTTCATTTCTTATTCGAACCCAGTTGTTAACCCTGCTTTGGTCATAAGCGTTCCAAGCACCGACATCGCCAAGGGTATTGTTCTGTGTGAATCCTTTGCTGAGATCAAATCGATAACCATCAATGTGGAATTCTTGTACCCAATATTGAAGAACTCTCTTAACGAATTCACGCGTGTATTCAGAGTTGTGGTTGTAATCATAACCTACACTGAAAGGGTGTCTGGCAAGAGTGTTGAACCACGGATTTTCTGATGTGGGAGGTCCTGAGGCTCCATTCTCTGAATACATTCTCACTTGTGGATTTTGTCCAAAGGAGTGATTTAATACAACATCTATAATAACTGCTATATCCCGATTATGGCATTCGTCAATCAATCTCTTCAAATCTTCTTCGGTACCATAAAACTTATCCACGGCGAAGAAGAACGAAGAGTTATAACCCCAGCTTTCATTTCCTTCAAACTCATTAACAGGCATTAATTCAATGGCGTTTATACCGAGCTCTTTCAGGTAATCCAGAGAATCAATAACCCCTTGGAAAGTTCCTTTATCCGTAAAGTCTCGAACCAGTAATTCATAAATCACCAATCGATCGAGTGGGGGGCGCTGAAAATTATCATCCTCCCATTGGTATTCTTCTTGGTTTGTCTGAAGGACGGATACAATATTGGTCGTTTGACCAAAGGGATAATCTATAAGGTCAGGATATCTTTCTTCACTAATAAATTGATCATTAAACGGATCGAGAATTTTTTTCGCATATACATCAGCTACCCTCAGATCCTCATCATCGATAGAGTATTGAAAACGATATTCTTCACCGGGAGTCAGACCGTCGATTTGAATCCACCACCTGTCGTTTGATGTTGTTTTCTTACAGAAATATTCGGGAACTCTTTGCCAATCATTGAAGTCACCAATCACGTATACATAATCTTTGAATGGGGCCACCAATTGTAGAATCACCGTAGACTCGTCCACATAATTAATTCCATCGGTAACCCCGGCGGGTGGATCTTGTATTTCAGGTAACCCTTCTACTACATTGACATAAATGTCGGTATTGGCCGACGTTCTTCCCACCTTGTTTCCATTGGTATTTCTGAATACAAAGGCAAGCTGTTCTACATTCTCAGAAGCGGAAACTCCATAAAAATCAGTAATGGTTAAAGTCTTGCTCCAGAGGTTCGGACCTATTTGTGTCATTTGGACATTTGGGTCGGCCGTTCCCCAATTACCCTGTACATTTTGCCAGCCATCTTCTCCTTCAATAATTACGCCTGAGTGCATGTACACAGGGCTAATTCCTTCTAGAACTCCATTGCCTTGACTGGCGTCGTACGTAATGGTAATTTCTTCATCGAGTGCTGGGAAAGTCGGGGTGATCGTTACTTGTGCAGATATTAATGTGCAGATTAATAGTAGGTTAAGTACAAGAAATGATCTCTTCATCACGTTCGATTGATTAATTGGTTTATAATAGTGTCAAAACTACACTTTTACTTTTTTAAAAGCAATAATGATCTACCGTTCATCCGATTTTTGTTGAAAAGATCCTGTCCGAATGTTGATCTTTCACAAAAATCAAAGAGTCATGAAAGCAACCTTATTTTCCATTGCATCTTTTTTTATCCTGACCTGCGTCGGCCAAGATCTTCCTAAATCAAATTTGTGGAAGGTAGAAAAAGAAGGAATGGAACCTTCTTATATTTTCGGAACCATCCACGTTTTGCCCCAAACAGAATTTAAGCTGAATGACAAGGTAAGAACAGCGCTTTACGGATCGGATGAGCTAGTTATGGAATTGGACATGTCCGATCCAAGTCTTCAAACCAAAATGATGCAAACAGCCGCCATGGAAGGTGGTCAAACCTTGGATGCACTGATGAGCGAAGAAGATTATGCAATGCTCGATAAAAAACTGAAGAGGGTAATGGGCATTCCATTGGCAAACGTCAATTCATTCAAACCTTTCATGATCAGTACATTTCTGTTAAAGGAGTATGTCGGGGATCAACCAGCCAGCTTTGAACTGGCTTTACTGAGCATGGCCTCCAATCGTCAAATGCCCATCTCCGGTCTTGAAACCATTGAGTCTCAAATGGCCGTTTTTGACAGTATACCATACGAATCACAAGTGGAAGACTTGCTCGAAATGGTCAGGGATAGCGTTGAAATGAATGATCTTTTTCGTGATATGATTGACAGTTATATAGCTGAAGATTTGTCCACTCTCTATTCTACTACCAAGGACTATTTCGACTCAGAAGACGAAATGAAGTTTCTATTGTACAAACGAAACAATGAGTGGATTAACGTCTTAAATGAAAAACTAGGCGATAAGGCTCTGTTTGTTGCTGTGGGAGCTGCTCATCTTGGTGGAGAGCAGGGAATAATAAATCTACTAAAGAAAGAAGGTTACACGTTGACTCCTATAATGAACTAGCTACAAGTGCTTGAATCGATTGTAAGCTTCTTTTTCGAGTAATTCCCGGTGATCAGGATGAGCGATTTCTATTAAAGCTTTCGCTCTCTGACGCAGATTCTTTCCGTACAAGAATGCTACTCCCCATTCGGTAACAACGTAATGCACGTGTGCACGTGTAGTGGTTACACTTGCTCCTTCCTGAAGAAAAGGAACGATTTTAGATCGGCCCTTCGAAGTTGCCGACGACATAGCAATAATCGGTTTTCCTCCCTCAGAGAGTGAGGCTCCTCTAATGAAGTCCATTTGACCGCCCACACCTGAATATTGCATCGAACCGATTGAATCAGCGCACACTTGACCCGTTATGTCGATTTCTATCGCCGAGTTTATCGCTACCACTCTCGGATTTTGTCGAATAATAGCAGAATCATTCGTGAAGGTCGCATCTTTGAGAACGATCATCGGGTTGTCATTTATAAACTCATAAAGGCGCTTACTGCCTAGCGCAAAACAAGATGTCACCAAGTTTGGAAGCACTTTTTTCTCTTCTCCCGTAACAACTCCTGACGTGATAAGATCGATCAAACCATCAGAAAACATCTCGGTGTGAACACCCAGTCGTCGGTGATGAGATAATTGACTCAATACGGCATCGGGAATGGCGCCAATACCCATCTGCAAGGTTGATCCGTCTTCAACCATCTCGGCGATGTACCGACCTATTTTCTCCTCAATTTCCGTGTATTGATGATTACTCACCTCGTATATCGGATAGTCAACTTCCACCGCATAATCTATTTCACCGAAATGAATAAACCCGTCGCCATGTGTTCTGGGGACATTTGGATTTATCTCGGCAATAACCAGTCTTGCCGATTCCAAGGCGCCCATAGTGATGTCAACCGAAGGCCCTAGCGAACAATATCCGTGTTTATCGGGTGGTGATACGCTTATAAGGGCTACATCAATGGAGAGGATTCCTTGCCTGAAAAGATTCGGCATTTCGCTGAGGAAAACAGGAATATAATCGGCATTACCTGCTTTTACGGCCTCTCTTACGTTAGCTCCGACGAAACAGGCGTTGTGAGTAAATGCGTTTTGACATTCAGGTTGAACATAAGGAGCCTCTCCCTCTGTGTGAATATGAATGAGTTCAACATCATGAAGCTCCGAACTTCGATCGCAAAGAGCCTTGATCAAAACGTGCGGAGTCATGGCGGCACTGTGCAAGAAAACCCGTTGATTTGAATAAATGTGCTTTACTGCTTCCTGAGCAGGAATTATAGGAGTATCAGCTGTTTTGTGGCGCATGACGGAGGTTTACCAGCCTCAAAATTACCTTCACATTTTGGATAATGCACTGATATTTATCACATCCTTATCTGAAATAAGAAGCACCGTTTACATCGATGATTGATCCCGTCATGTATGCTGAATTTGAAGTTGTGAGAAATCCAACCAAGGAGGCAATTTCATCCACTGTGGCCATTCTGTTCAATGGACTTTGAGCGATTACCAACTTCCGCTCATCATCCGAAAGTAAATGGTCTGCCATTTCGGTGTCGATAAACCCGGGAGCTATTCCAAAAACAGAAATTGCTTCTGACCCAAGAACCTTTGCCATCGATTGAGTAAGTGAGTTGAGACCTGCTTTTGAAGCTCCGTATCCCGGCATTTCCGGTTCACCCCGATAAGCTCCTCTGCTCGAGATATTAATTATAACTGCCCGAGTAGATTTTCTCAAGAGATGAAGGGAATTCTTTACTATGGATGCAGGACCTATTAAGTTGGTTTCTATGGTTTTTTGAAAGACATTTATCCATTGATCATCCGGCATATCAATTGGGTGGGGCAGAGCTATAGCGGCGTTGTTTACCAAAACATCCAGTGAATCTGTCTCCTTATGTATGTTTTCAAATAGAGCTTCAATTTCTTTTTGATCTCCCAGATCTGCATTGAAGAGAATGTGACCACTGCCGACCAATTCGGCTAGGGTATCAGATGCGGCTTTCTGATTTCTGTGGTAATGCAGGAAAATCCTAAAACCTCTTTTTGCAAGTTCAATGGCTATTGCTTTTCCTACACCTCTTGATGCACCTGTGACTAAGGCCGTAGCTTTTAATTGTTCTTTCATGAAGGGAGGTAAGGTATGAAATCGTATTGAGCGTATATTCGGCTTTCAGAAAACTATTCCATGGAAATATTTAACGTCATCGTCGTCCTGACAGTTTTAGCAGCCATTTTTGCCTTTATCAATACCAAGGTACTGAAGCTTCCCTTCACGATTGGACTCATGATAATAGCCATCGTTTTCACCTTGGTAATTGTGGGTTTAGGAGTGGTTGATCCCGAGTTGCTTGTAACGGCGAAGGAGCTGGTACGTTCCATTGATTTTGAAACTGTACTGCTCGATGTAATGCTGAGTTTTCTGCTATTCGCAGGTGCCCTTCATACCAAGTTGGACAGCTTAAAAAAACATAGGGGTCCCATTGCCCTCTTCGCAACATTCGGGGTTATTGTATCTGCTTTTTTAGTAGGAACTCTGATGTATTTCGCCTTCCAATGGTTTAATTATCCCGTTGATTTCATATACTGTCTCTTGTTCGGAGCATTAATCAGTCCGACGGATCCGATAGCCGTATTGGGAATCCTCAAAGAGGCAAATGCACCTAAAAAATTAGAGACAAAAATTGTAGGTGAATCCTTGTTCAATGATGGGGTCGGTGTAGTTGTTTTTCTCGTGATCTTTCGAATTGCTCAACAAGGATTGGATTCCGTAGGATTTGGCGAGATAGGTTTTCTGTTTTTGGAAGAAATAGGAGGTGGGGTGGCACTTGGACTGTTAGGAGGATACCTGGGGTTTCTGGTAATGCGTTCCATCGACCATTATGAAACTGAGGTTCTAATCACCCTTGCCCTCGTTATGGGATTATACTCTCTGGCCGGGCAACTTCATTTTTCAGGCCCGTTAGCCGTCGTGGTCGCGGGATTATTTATAGGTAATAAATCTCCGGAGGTTGCATGGTCTGATCGCACGCGTTTGTATGTAGATAAATTTTGGGAACTAGTTGATGTTTTCTTGAATGCGCTGCTTTTTGTACTCATTGGGTTCGAATTATTGATAGTGTCTTTGGATTCACAATACGTCTTGTTTGGACTCCTGGCAATTCCCATAGGCTTGTTGGCACGATACATTGCCATTTCAGGGCCTGTGGCACTCTTTCGAGAGAAATTAGACTTTATTCCTAAAACCGGGCTGATCATGACTTGGGGAGGAATTCGGGGTGGGATTTCCATTGCTCTCGCCCTCTCTTTAGAACCTCAAATGAAACGAGAGCTATTTCTAACCATTACTTACGTTGCGGTTGTGTTTTCAATAATTGGCCAGGGCTTAACCATTGGCCCGCTGATAAAACGAATTCTCAGAAATTCAGAATTAGCTAAAACTGAAAAATCTGTTTAGGAGAAAATCACCCTTGGGTTTGTCCCGGTCTGATAATTGTTTAATTTTTGATTAACCAACTGACTAAAAAGCAATCATGTATCTATCTCATCTGTTTTCAATCTCCTTGTTGTCCTTTACGCTTTTACTATCCACATGCAAAACGATTGTTCAGTCGGAACAAGAGTCATCAGAAACTGAAGATGTGATCACTTCAACTGAGGAATCCATTGAAGGATCCTTGCCTGGAAAACCCTATTTCGGCTTTAATTCTAAATCGAACCTAAAACCCAATCAGCAAATTGCTTTGGCTGATGCTTTTTTTAAGTCTTTACCCCCTGATGTGAGAAGTAACTTAGTGATACGCTTACCGGGAGGCACCCTGTCCCAAAAAGTATATTCCTCAGACTTTCCTGACGATATCATGATGAAATGGACTAAGCTTCAAAAGGATTATGGGATCCGTTTGATTTATGTAGTCAATGGAAACGACACCCCAAATAATCAAAAGCATCTTATTGAGAGGTGGATGAGTCATGGTGCTCAATTTGATTTCATCGAGATGATGAACGAATATTATTTGCCCAAGTTCGTTCAAGGTAAAACCGAAAAAGCCGAGGTAACGAGACCAATAACACCCGAGCTTTATGTTAATGAAATTCTGCCTGAGTTTTTCGAAACTCTTGACGGATTTGGGCTGCCCTACTTTGTAATCTGTGCGCCAAATAAAGAAGGTAAACCCGGACAACGCATGAAGGAGTGGAATGACGTGATGGTAGAAGCATTGACAGGAAAATTCGCGAATAGAGATCTGGGGATCGTTATTCACCTCTACAAGAAAACCCTCACAGGACCTTATGACTATGCCCAAATAAACGAATTACGCAATAGGATTTCACCCAATACTAAGGTTGCCATTACAGAGATGGGCATTCTCGATGAGTCTGCCACACAATCTACCATCGGCGGTCCTATTAAGAGTCATTACACCAAGATTTTTCGAGAATTGGGTGAAGGAGATTACCTGTTTGATCAAGTTCTTTATAACAACTACAAGGGAAGTACCATGGCGACACTTCATCCGAGCGCGAATGGATTAACCAAAAAGGGAGAGAAAGTTGTCGAACTACTCAAAGAGGTTTATCCCTGATTAAGGGGAAACTTTCCATATCAAATGAACGGATTTGGAAATCTCCATTTCGGAAGGATTCATTTCAAGTTCGGCATCAGCAGCTTCCATATTCCTCACGGCGAATTTGGGCTGGAAAATCCCGGGCTGATCCATCGAGTGCTCGTAGTTGATTTCGGCCAGGCCAATAATTTCAACTTCCAAGGCTTCTGTTAGAATGGCCGCTTTCGTTTTGCCGTCTTCAACTGCTCTTTTGATGGCTTCCTCGAGTAGAGCAGATTTTTGTTCTTCAGAAAGGGCAAACCCAAGGGAATATCCAAACTGGAAGCGCTCATCATTTAGGGTGGAGATAATTTGGTTTAAAACGTCTGATTCATGATTTACTTCAAGATGAATCTGCATGGTTCCGATATACCCATCTTGCTTTCTTTCTCTTCCGGAATAAACAACATTCTCGCGGATGTTTAGTGAGTTGGACTCGACCATATCCTTGTCGATACCATTTTTATCGAAAGCTGCTTTCAAATTGTTGTATGTCTGTATAAGTTCGTTGCTTGTCCCTTCATACGTTGGGTTTTTCACTTCCAGAGGGATGTTCACCACCATCATTTCAGGTACAGCTTTTACAGTTGCCTCACCTTTTATCTTGAGCTCTGCAGTTTGGGCAAAAGTCAAGATTGGAAAACATATGAGGGCTAGGATTAATTTCGTTTTCATGGTTGGTTTTTTCTGTAGGAATTCAAAATGCGTGCCGTTGTTAAGATGAAGGAAAGAAAAATTGTCCAACTTAGTAATCTATATGAATACGAACAATAAACGAGGCCTGTCGAGATTATTGATTTTGGCTTGTTTGCTGTCCTTATGGTCTTGTTTTGCAACTCGCTCAGGAGATAAGATAAGAGGTTTTAATCTTGAATCACCTCCCATGGAAATCGGAGAGGACGAAATGAATGAGATCAAGATTTCAAAAGCGAATTGGGTCGCGATCGTACCATATGGATACACTCCAAGAGGAGAATCAAAAGTTTATTACGACTCGCCCTTTCAGTGGTGGGGGGAGAGAAAAGAAGGGGTGGTTGAAATGATCAAATCTGCGAAATCATCAGGGTTTAAAGTTATGCTGAAACCTCAGGTTTGGATTCCCGGATCTTGGGTTGGAGATTATTTGCCCGAGAGTATGGATGTCTGGGAAAAATCGGTTACTGAATTTACTCTGGTGCAGGCAAGCTTGGCACAAGAGCAACGAGTGGATATATTTTGCTTTGCTACCGAATACAAGATTATTGCCACTGAATATCCGGAGGTATTCCGAAGATTGATCAAGAGCATTCGACAGGTTTACGATGGAAAACTAACTTATGCGGCCAATTGGGACGAATACGAACAAGTTCCTTTCTGGTCAGATTTGGATTTCATAGGTGTTAACGCCTATTTTCCTCTCGTTCAGAATAAAGTGCCTACTGCAACTCAACTGGAAAAAGCTTGGGAACCAAAGATTCAAAAACTCAATGAACTTCATCAACGATACCAGAAGCCAATTCTTTACACAGAATTCGGATACAGAAGTGTAGAGGGCGCGGCGGGGAATCAATGGGAGGTTGAATCCAACCCTTTTAATCAGGATGCACAATCTGTCGCCTTTCAATCATTTTTTGCCAACGCCTGGGACCAGCCTTGGTGTGCGGGAGGGTTTATTTGGAAATGGCGCTTCTTCGACGATGCCGGAGGATTAAACGATAAATCGTATTCACCTCAAGGGAAGAAGGCCCTCGATGTAATAAAAGGAGCTTATTCCAATTAGTTGGAAAGAGCTAAATGCGCATACTGAAGTGTCTGAGTTCACACTTTACTCTACGAGAATTTTTTGGGTATAAATCCCATTTTTGGTATCGACTTGAATCAAGTAGGTTCCGCTCGCCAATGCATCCAAATTTAAAGTCGCTAACGAGTTTTCAGGTCGAAAACTCATGACCAGTCTACCCGTCAGGTCCAACAATCGAATAACGTTGATATCACCGGTGCTGAATTCTACTATAACCTGACTTGAAGCAGGATTTGGATATACGGTTATTTCACGATCTAGCCATTCTGAATCGGCAGACATCGGAGATCCCGAGCAAGCATTGCTGCAATCCAATGAGAAGGATACACCCGGATCAACATTTAACCAGTTTGAAGTGCTCCAATTCACATTGTCAACCTCTATGCAAGACAGCTGTGGATTATTGCTGGCATTAAAGCCGCCGGTCATTATTTGAGTGCTGGCACCTGTAGCAGCGTTTAAACAAGTCAGATCATTGTTCTGGACCTTGATATTGAACAATTGCGAGTTGTTGCCCAAGTTCAATTCACCAATTTGATTATCGTGACATCTGATTTGAGATAACAATGGATTATTGGAAACATCCAATTCCGTTAAGCTATTGAACTCACAAGCAATAGTTTCTAATTGAGGATTATTACTCAAGTCTAGGCTTGTTATGTTATTGTTGTAACAAGATAAGGCAGTGAGGTTTGGGTTGGAAGAGGTATTGATACTCGTTAACTCATTAAACCAGCAAAAGAGACCTTCCAATTCGGATTGATTCGAGACGTCCAAAGATGAGAGTTCATTCTGATAAGCAGAAATAATAACCAGATTGGTGTTCTGAGACAAGTCAATTGACGAGAGCGAATTACCCCAAAATTCAAGACTGATCAGTGCGGGATTGTTGGTGATATCAAGTGTTGATAAATCGCATTGTGATACGACCAATGTATCAATGTTTGTATTCGAGCTAACATCTATCGATCCCAGACTGTTTCCCTGAAGATTGACGTGGTTTAAGTTCAAGTTTTGCGAAAGAGTGACACTTGTTAATTCATTGAAACCTGCCCTGATCAATTGCAGGTTTTGACACGGGCTTAGATCCAAGGAGGTTAAATCATTGAAAGAAATATTCATTCTCTCGAGTAATGGATTTCCCGAAAGGTCAATACCGGTCAAGGAATTGGCGTTACAGACCAATTCTGTCAATAAGCTATTTTGGGTAAGGTCTAAAGCTTCAAGGCTATTGGTGCCGCAATTTAGATAAGAGAGGGCAGCAAAGTCTTCGATGCCTGTAAGATCACTGATTTGTTCGTTGAATACTTCTAAATCGGTAACACCGGAAATATTGGCCGTCGGTATAGTTCCATCCGGTGTACCGGAATCGTAGCCCAAATCAATCAGCTTTTGTTCAAAATTGGGATCCGGAATTGCCGTAGTCTGAGCACATAATATTCCTGAAATCCAAATGAATGCAAGTAAGAGTAAAGTTTTTCCCATTATTGTTGTTGTCGAAGACGCTTCAAGGATACAAATAAACCTGAGGATGGAGTCTTATCTGAATAAAAAAAGCCATTGCATAATTAACAAGTCAAATGGTGATTGACTCATTCTTCTTAAAATGGACTAACAATTCTGATCACACTAGAACGGGCAAATCAAACACAAAAATGCCCTTCAAGTAATCCGGGCTAGTTGGCTGAAGGAATCCTCTTGAGAGCTTCGAGTGTATAATTCCAGAACTTCTGAACTGAGCTGATCTGAACTTTCTCATCGGGAGAGTGTGCTCCACGAATGTTTGGTCCGAAAGAGATCATTTCCATTTCGGGGTAGTTTGTACCTAGGATTCCACATTCTAATCCGGCATGGCAAGCCGCTACATTTGGTTCGCCATCAAAAAGCTCACGATATAGGTCGCTCATCATAGATACGATTGCCGATTCAGGTAGTGGAGTCCAACCGGGGTAGGATCCGGCAAATTCCACTTCTGCATCAAGTCCAGAGAAGTTGGCTTCGATCGCTCTGGCCAGATCCATTTTTTCCGTGTCAACCGAACTTCTTGTTAGGCAGAGTATTTTCAGCTTTCCGTCTTTGACCAAAACACGTGCAAGGTTATTGCTGGTTTGAACCAAATCGGGAATATCAGGACTCATGCGGTAGATTCCATTTGGACAGGCATAGATGGAAGCGATCAGTCTCTCTTGAAAATCAATGGTAAGAACTCCCGAAGGTGTTTCTATTTGACTCAATTCAATCGTCAGCCCTGAATCAGTCGTGTGGTATTCCGATTTGAGCTCTGCCAATGCCGTTTCAATGTGCTTCTTGAAGTCTGCTACATTTGATTCGGGCAATACAATTTCTGCAAAACTCTCTCTTGGGATAGCATTCCTCAAACCACCGCCATCAATTGAAGCCACGCGCATTCCGAATTCGCGATTTGTACGATAAAGGACTCTATTGAGCAATTTATTGGCATTGCCCAACCCTTTGTGGATGTCCATTCCACTGTGACCACCTGATAGACCTTTTACCGCCAGATGAAATGCTTTTGATCCACTTGGGGTATCCTCGGTTTCAAATGACTTGGTAACCGTAATATCAATTCCTCCAGCACATCCTATGCTCAACTCGTCATCATCCTCGGTGTCGAGATTGAGTAAGTATTTCCCGGTCAGTTCACCACCTTTTAAACCTTGGGCTCCTGTCATTCCCGTTTCTTCGTCTATTGTGAACAGAGCTTCAATCATAGGGTGTGCAATGTCTTGGGAAGCGAGCACTGCCATAATCGTTGCAACACCAATACCGTTATCAGCCCCGAGGGTAGTTCCTTCTGCCTTAACCCAATCGCCATCGACCAGCATTTTGATTCCTTCCGCTTCGAAATCGAAATTTGTGCTTGCATTTTTTTGATGAACCATATCGAGGTGACTTTGCATCACAACCGTGGCTCGGTCTTCCATCCCCTCAGAGGCGGGTTTGGTAATAATCACATTTCCGATCTCATCAACCTTAGTGGGAAGCCCTAAGGACTCTCCAAAATCCACCATAAATGCTCGTACGCGTTCTTCCTTTTTACTTGGACGCGGAACCGCATTTAAATCAGCGAAGTGATTCCACAAAGAGTTTGGTTGAAGTGCTCTGACTTGATCGCTCATTTCATCAAATTTTTAGGAAGTCAAAGATAAGAAAGCCCGTCCTACCTTGGAATCGCAATGTTCTAAACTACTCGCCGATGAGGTTTGTAAGTGATTCCCAAAGTTTTCCGGAGGTCGGAGCGGCTCCTTTTTGCATTTCCAGATAGAGTTCTTCGTTTCTGCTTGAGCTGTATTCTTTCGCGCCCTTTATGATCTCAGGCTTACCCTTTTTTTCGTCGAAAAGATATGAGGTGCCTCTTTGGAGTTGGGTAAGGTCAGTGAAATCAATTTCCTCATTTTTGGAATGAAGTCTAATCAACTCGGCCTTTTCTTTCCCAAAGTGGAAAACGGTTAGCGCGGACTTAGAACGGACTTCGAGAAACTGAATGTTGGTCAAGATTTTATCCCATGCGATTTCCGAGAAAACGCTTATGAGCTCCTCTGCAGTATCAATCTTGTTCTCTTTGATTTCCGTCCATTCGTCGGCCGTAATTGAGTTGGAAGCTAAGAACTGGATGAATTCTTCTTTAAGCGCTTCAAGTTCTTCCAGATTGAGGCGACGGTATTTGATTTTCTTTTCGATGGGACAAAAATAAGCGCAAAAAAATACCCCCGAATATCATCGAGGGTATTCCCGTTTCGAGTTCATCGTCTCATGCGGGTTTTCTTTCCGTCTTCATAAACTCGATTAATTGCACTTCGGTCGTGTATCGTTTGTTTCCGTCTTTATCGTTGTAAGACCGGTTGACCAATTTTCCGGTGATAGCCACCTCGTTTCCTTTTTCCAGCAACTTTTCCGTGAGGTCGGCCATTTTACCCCAAGCGACGATGGTATGCCAGTGGGTATCTTTCACGAAGTTTCCCTGATTATCGCGGTGACCCGCATCCGTTGCTAAGCTCATCCTCGACATTGTTGTCCCATTGTCGAATTTGCGGATTTCAGGATTCATTCCCAGTCTGCCGATAAGTTGTACTCTATTAACCATATTTTTCATGTCTTCTACTTTTAAATGTTTTGGTAATTAGGTGGGTGGTTGTGCTACCACCTCAATAGGTGTCGAAGAATTGTGGATCAGCTTTTTCGTGCTTTTCTTCGTCCCGATCAATGAGGTAGCAGCCCAACTCTGTTTAGTCGCGATTCTTGTTTCCGAGCATCATGAATTCATTCACATGGATGTCCGTAGTGTATCGCTTGTTCCCGTCTTTGTCCTCATATGAGCCCGAAACCAATCGACCTTCAATGGCGATCTGTTGTCCTTTCTTAAGAAACTTCTCGGCTACCTCGGCATTTCGATCCCAGGCCACAATCCTGTGCCACTGGGTGTTGTCGATTTTTTGCCCTTTGGCGTCGCGATATCCTTCATCAGTAGCCAGAGATAATTTCGCGAGCTTTCCTCCTTTTTTGGTGTCCTTAATTTCGGGGTCATTTCCGAGACGCCCAATGAGTTGTACTTTGTTTACTAGTGTGTACATGTCTTCAACTTTTTTTGATTTGGCCGCAGGCGTCAAGCGGATGGATTCAAGCTGCAGGCTGCAGGCCTGAAGAATTTGCTTTTCGCGAGTGGCGATTTAGTGTTTAGTAAAATGCTCAAGGCGATGCGCGTTGCCGAGAGCTTCTTTCATCGATCGACAGGGCAAAGATGCAGGGAGAAGAAGGAAGTAATCGTAAAATAAACGTTTACTTCCGTTTATAGTCGTTTATAAACGTTTACAAACGTATAATCTCCCAAGTGATAAGCGTTTCATCAGGACTTCATAAAATGCCTGAAAACGGTCCGTTAGGAGGGCAAAACTAGTTGTAAGTGATGTATCGAACTATTTTAATGCTAACGGTGACTTAGCTCCTCTACCATCTTATTCCCCGAAAAACGTATCTTCATACTAGTTAAACCACTCACATTCAAACCAATCAACCATGAAATCAAAACTTATTGTACTTCCGTTGCTCGCGTTCGCAGCACTCGCCTTTCTATCATTTGCACCAACTGAAACAACCAAGGCAACCAAAATAAAATCTGGTGTGGTAACCGCCTCGATCGACGGTAAGAGTTGGACCGGAGAAAATGTTAAACTGGCAATGGCTATTGGCGGACAATTACATATTGAGGTTATGGCACCGGATGATACAGGGATTAAACTTGCCCTTTTTGGTGCGGATAAACCTGGCATTGTAAAGGTCGGTGGAAGCAACATGAGTATCTGCGCCTATCTCACCCCTGAAAAATCTTTTGCCTCTAATGTATTGACCAAGGCGGGACAAGTGGAAATAACAGAGATTTCCGCCAGTGGGGTGAAGGGTACGTTTGAGTTTCAATGCGGTGATGATCAAACTAAAATTGAAGTGACCGACGGCTCCTTTGATGTAAAGTTTTGACAACTCGTCTACCGCATAAATCGGTGTTTTGCAATAAGGCTAACATGGCAGCCTAAGTTGGGAATTCATTAACTAGTCTTATATAGAAAGGATACCTTTCCGATTTCTTTACATCAGATCGATGAGCTGAAAACTTGAAAACGGAAATCCAGAATGAAAAAACTTCTACTCTTATTTTTCGCCATTCCATTGCTGTCGCTATCTCTAAAAGTTGATAAAAACCAAATTATCTACAAATGGATGGGAGACGATGGAACTGAAATGGCCGATATGATATTTGATCACGAGAAGAAGGCCCTCATAGCATTCAAGCTTTTTTGCGATCAGGAGTTTGATCAAATTATCGATGAACAATTTTGTGGAAAAGAATTATTCTTTGAATATGTATTAGCTTCTCTGACTCTTCCTGACGGTTTCGATATTTCTACCCTGGAAAATACCATGGAAGAACAACGATTGGAATTTAAATCGAAATTTAAAGAAAGCCTGATCTATAATTACAATAAGGGAATTGAGGAATACGGGATTGATTGGTCCGGGATTGAAATAGTTTCAATTGAAACCAAAAAAAATAACATTGATATGCCCGAGAATCGTGGACAATTCGAACAGATCATTCCGATTATCACATTCACTTATGATGACCAACCGTACAATTAGGGTATTGACACATACTACTACGAAGACAAAAAGGCTAAAATCATTGCTAAAAAGCTCGGTTTTTATCCTGCAGATTAGATAGTCATGTCAAATTATTGGTCTCCCTTCGAGATCACTAAACATTATTCAAAACTCATGTTTGCAGAATCTAAAAACTTGTTGAATCCTTATTTCCGAAAAGCAAAAGTCACATTAGGGTGGGGTTACGGAGAAGTGATTTTCTGCTCTAAAAGAAAAGCTTAGCTTAGTTCAAATTGCTTCAAGTCATGACTAATCAACTGGTTCTGCTATATCTACTCATTGTCATCCCATTTACTTGCTCAGCTCAGGAACCTGCTGTTCAGTCAGCTCTTGAGAATGCACTACAGCACACAGAACAAAACTCTCTCTATCGCAACCAAGTTGATTGGAATGAGATGAAGACGAGGATGCGACAGATGTCTACAGAAGCAGATTCAATTCCCGATCTCAAGCCCGCTTTTGATTTCATGTTAGAAAGCTTGAATGATACTCATGGAAGAGTGTTCTATAAAGGTGGTTTTCTTTCCTTTTATTCAGGGGAGTTACTCGAACACCTCGATGGCATTGATTGGGATATATACAACGAGATTCAATCGGGACAGGTCTACGATTTCAAGACGGAATTGATCGAAAAGGAAATTGGATATGTGCGAATAGTCGGACTTCCAATGGGTGACAACCAAAAGATGTCGGATGAGATCCAACATGCGGTTTGCCAGTTAATTGCAAATGGAGCTCAGAAATGGATCATCGATTTGAGATACAATGGCGGGGGCAATATGTATCCAATGGTTGAGGGGCTAACCACTATTATTGGCAATGGTGTAGTAGGTGGTACGCACGGACTAACGGAAGAAGAAAACTCTGTATGGAAAATTGAAAATGGGGATTTTTACTATGACGATTTTTCCGTTCAATTGGAAGAAGAATGCTCTCTTGATCATCAACCCAAAATTGCCGTTCTATTGAGTAATTACACGGCCAGTTCAGGTGAAGCTGTTGCCGTTATAGTAAAGAATCGACCTCACACCAGGTTCTTCGGCGAGAAATCAAACGGTAAGGTGACGGTTACCGATTGGCATCAAATCAACGATGAAACCTTCATGTCCATCTCGGTGAGTTATTACAAGGACCGAACGGGGATTATCTACGATAAATATGTCGATGTGGATGAAGAGGTTGATTTTAATCCAAAAGCTGATTTAAAAGAAGACGAAGGATTGGTGCGAGCTATAGAATGGCTCAATGACCAGGATTGATTTTAAGTCACCGATTTGCCGATAAATCGGAAAAATACGTGTTGATCTGGTAAAATGAAGCTATTAAAATCTCGTTATGGTTAAAACCTCAATCCATGACGAAGTTCCTTTCTCTAATTGTTGTTCTTCTATTTTCTTTCAATGCGAATGATGTGATTGACACATCAGATTCCCTGGTTGTGCAAATATCTCAAGAAGAGAGAGAGCTCTATGAACTCATCATGGAATACCGTGATTTAAAAGGCTTAGAGAGAATTCCTCTTTCGTCTTCCCTGACCTTCGTCGCTCAGACCCATTGCAAAGACTTGGTTGAGAACAAACCCGACAAAAACCAGCGTTGCAATGCACATAGCTGGTCGAGTGAAGGAAATTGGACGCCTTGCTGTTATACCGCAGATCACCGTCAAGCAGAATGCATGTGGTTTAAGCCGCGAGAATTAACCTCCTATGAAGGAGTGGGGTATGAAATTGCCGTTGGGGTTATTGACGACAGCAACCCTGATTACAGAATATCACCTGAAGAAGCATTGAAGTCTTGGCAAGGTAGCTTCAGCCACAACGAAGTAGTTATCAATAAAGGGACTTGGAAGAATAAGGAATGGAAAGCCATTGGCGTTGGCATATATAAAGGTGTTTCCACCGTTTGGTTTGGTCATGAAATTGATGAAGCAGGATCACCTGTTTTGAGTCGAGATTAATGACTGAGAAAATTGTTCTGAGATTGTCTTTCCTCACCCTAAAAGCTTAATTTTAAAGGACTCTCATTAAACACCGACTTATCATGAAAACGATGACCTGTAAACAATTGGGCGGAGCTTGTAATCAGGAATTTCACGCAAATTCGTTCGACGACATTGCTGAACAAAGCAAAAAACATGGGATGGAGATGTTCCAAAAAGGAGATGAAGCTCACCTTAAGGCGATGGAACAAATGCATGACTTAATGCAATCACCTGAAGCCATGCATGAGTGGATGGAATCCAAGCGAAAAGAGTTTGACTTGCTGCCTAATCAGTATTTCGGATGAATCTCATCGAATGGTTATTAGATGGTGATGTTTCCATCCAATACCAGGTATGGCGTGATTTGTTGGGTGAGGATAGAACCGATCTCCAAGATCGAATAGCACTTGAAGGTTGGGGAAAAACTTTTCTATCGAAACGTCATGCAAACGGTCATTGGGGAGATCAATTCTACCAACCCAAATGGATTTCTACCCATTACACCCTTTTGGATTTAAGGCATTTGAATTTGACTCCGGACAATGAAGCCGTAAAAGAGACCATTGAGATGGTTCTGGAAGAGTCCATTGCAGAAGACGGAGGAATAAAACTCGGACCATCTACCTCACACCACAGCGATGTCTGCGTAAACGCCATGTTTCTGAATTACTCATCCTACTTTCAAACTGAAGAGAAAAGGCTGCAATCCATCGTGGATGCCATCTTGCACGAAAAGATGCCAGATGGCGGATTTAATTGTCGAACTACCAGAAGTGGAGCAAAACACAGTTCACTTCATACCACCATTTCTGTTCTTGAAGGATTAACCGAGTTCTTAAAAGCAGGTCATAAGTATCGTTCCCAAGAGATTGAAGAAGCCAGGAATTCAGCCGAGGAGTTTATTCTCATTCACCGTTTCTTTCGATCTGATAGAACGGGCGAGATCATCAATAAGGAGTTCTTGAAAATGCCCTTTCCGGGAAGGTGGAAATACGATATCCTTCGAGCCTTGGATTACTTCCGTTATGCCAGAAGAGATTGGGACGATAGAATGGAAGAAGCTTGTGATGTTTTGAAGTCAAAACGTAACAAAAACGGCACTTGGAATGTGAACGCGGCTCATTCCGGGGAGGTGCATATTAAAATGGAGCAGGCGGGAAAACCAAGCAGGTGGAACACCTTAAGAGCCCTCCGAATTTTAAACTTCTTCGACAGGGTCAATCAGGAAATTCTAATTCCGACTAATCAAAGCATAACTTGAATGGCAAAGAAAGGACCAATGCCCAACTACGAAACGGTTGACGATTACATCGCCGATCAATCCACTCAGGCTCAGGCTTCGCTCCAAGAGTTAAGGACAATAATCAAAGAGGCCGCACCCGATGCAGTTGAGGTCTTGAATTACAAAGTTCCTTCTTTTACTCTTGTTCCCAGTGGTAAACGCGACCAACAAATTATGATCGCCGCGTACGCCAAATTCGTCAGCTTTTATCCTTTTCCCACGACGATGGAAGCCTTTTCCGACGAGCTCAAGGAGTACAAGCAAGGAAAGGGATCGGTGCAATTTCCATTCGATAAGCCCTTGCCCAAGGATTTGATTCTCCGCATGGTCCAATTCAGAAAAGAAGAGATTCTGAAAAATTCACAGCCAAACTAAATTCCCGAATTCCTTTTCTTCGTTTCTTGCTGCCATCGACCATCGACCATCGACCAGCTTTCAAAACACATTGAGATGATACTACGCAGACCTTTCCTTCTATTATTTCTCCCACTCGTATTTTTTTCCTGCGGACCTTCAGTCTACAAAATCCTAACGGAAGGTCAGGTCCAAGAAAACGAGTTCAACGTGACCATTCCCTATGAAGACAAAGCTGGGGTGATGATCATTGAAGCGACGATTAATGGCGAAAAAGGTTCCTTTTTGTTTGATACAGGTGCGCCAAATGTAATTTCCGAAGAATTTGCTGAGAAACTTCAACTAAAAACACTGGCTAAAAGCCGGGTAAACGACTCCGGAGGTAATACCACCAAGGGCAATGCCAATGTTAGATTGGACTCAGTGGTTATCGGTGGTGTTCTATTTGAGAATACGGGAGCGGTGGTTCAAAATTTAAGCTCATCCGATATTTTTCGATGCCTGGATTTTGACGGAATAATCGGTGCCAACTTGATGAAATTGGCCTATTGGAAACTCGACTTTCAAAAACAGGAAATCACCTTTACCTCAAACCTGGAAGATTTGGAATTGAATGCCGAATACGATTCGATCCCATTTACGTCAAAGTTCACGGGAACACCCATGATAGATGTTAAACTGAACCACGTGAATGTCAGAAATATCGTCTTTGATACGGGGTCAAACGGTCATATCTCAGTACCTACAGCTTCTTTGAATGTCCTCTCGGATAGCATCCCCGTTGAAAGAGCCTATTCTCTGGGTGCAACACGATATGGAGTGGGTGGTATATCACAAACCGATACCACTTACTTTGCCATCATCGACAGTATTTCGATGGGTGAGATTATCCTTGAAAAAAAGGTAGTTGAATTTGAACCCGTGGCAGATAATATTGGGATGGACTTTTTTAAAAACTACGACATCATCATGGATTGGGAGAACGATCTGATCCATATGCGAAAGGTTCAAGAATACGATTACGATGATTTAACTACGTTTGGATTTGGCGTCAACTTAACCAACGGACAAGTGCTGGTAGGTTCGATTCACCACAATTCACCATCAGATGGAGTTTTGAACCCGAATGACCGTATTCTGAGAATTGATGAATTTGATTTTGAAGGAAAAGGAAGTGATTTGATCTGCGAAATGATCAGATCTAAATCAATGAGGCTTGAAGATCGAAAGGTCATTGAAATGGTTATTGATAGAGAAGGGGAGACCAAAACCATACAGCTGGAAAAGAAAGTGATTCTCAGCCTCAATTGATGGATGGATTAACCGCAAAACAATTTCTGTTGGTCGATGCTATTGGAGCTTTGGTCTCGGCTTCTTTGTTGCTTTTCCTCCTTGTTCCATACCAGAATTTTTTCGGGATGCCCGAACACATTGTCCGAGTGCTGGCCTACATCGCTCTCGGATTTGCAACTTATTCATTTCTCTCTTTCCTGTTTTCAAGAGAGAATGCGCACAAATTCCTGAGGTTGATCGCCCTGCTGAATACTCTTTATTGTTTGCTAACGGGAAGTTTGGTCATCTATCATACCAACGAATTGACCAGTTGGGGAATTCTTTACTTCATCGGAGAAATCATATTAATTATTTTTCTCGTGCAGAAAGAATTACAGATTTCCAGGATATAACTCTAGTCTCATGTATAATTCATTGAAACTCATCAAGGATATTTCATGATTTTTTTGAGTCTAAAATTTAATTTCCGCAGTCAGTACCGTGTGAAAAAGTGTATCGTTCAAACCACTTTCTACTAAGAATCCATCGGGAAAAATGATGTTCGTTTCGATTTCAACACCGAAGTGCCGGTTCATCGTGAAACCCGTAATTGTTCCGATCTGATGAGCGATTCCTCTTTCGTCGTTCAGGGATGGGTACTCCAATATCAATGCAGGGTTGTATAATCCATCGGTAGTACTGAACCGCCAGAAGTAGACGTAGTCGAACTCTGCAAAGAACCTTCCTTTTTGAAAGTTGATATATGGGTGGATATCGAAGAGGTTTGATGGGCCAAATCGCGCTACACGTCCAAAATACGCACCCCTAGGATAGAGTGCATCAAAAGTGGAAAGGACATCCTCAGCTTCTGCATCGTCTCCGCTGATGAGCTCTGTTTTCAGACCGTAATTGAATGAGCCTGCATCGGTTGTCCAATGTCTCTCAATGTTGAACGAAAGTGTCCAAGCAAGAATTCTTCTAGACCCAAAATTTCCTACTTGCACTACAGACTCATTATTAAAATGGAAACCCTTCCATTGACCAAAATGCCTTATTCCAAATGATCCTCTCTGATCGTCTGCCGTTCCAGCCTCCCAGGTTTTTGTTTTTTCCGTTTTCCAAATAAAGTATCCATCGATGGCATGAGATTTTTTCAGCTGTTTGGTAGCATAAAATCCGGCGATATACTCATCAAAATTCAGAAAGTCGTTGTCAAAGACTCCTTCTTGAATCTGAACGGGCACTCCCGCGAAGACTCGAAGTCCAAGGCCTTCTCCTTGATGGGTGTACTCCACCTTATCAAAGGATAATCTTACGTTTGGCCCTTCCCGAATATCAATCAGTCGACCTGATCCCAAACGATCATTCTCTCTACCCACCGAAAGGCTGCTCTCTTCA
>CAZWQX010000028.1:0-31207 GCA_964635965.1 uncultured Cryomorphaceae bacterium | reverse complement strand
AATGTGAGTGAAGAAGCCACCAAGAACTTGGATGAACATGGTATGATCCGCATTGGTGCTGAAATCCGCGAGGGAGATATCCTCATCGGAAAGATTACACCAAAAGGTGAGACTGACCCGTCGCCAGAGGAGAAATTGCTTCGTGCCATTTTCGGGGATAAAGCGGGTGATGTGAAAGATGCTTCCCTCAAGGCTCCTCCCTCTCTGAGAGGCGTTGTTATCGATAAGAAACTCTTTGCGAAAGCGGTAAAATCTCCTAAGACAAAAGCTGCTGAAAAAAGCTTGGTTGAAGAAATCGATAAACAGTTTGATAAGGACGCGGCAGAGTTGAAGTCTACACTTATTGAAAAGCTCAATAAACTGGTTAGCGGTAAAACTTCACAAGGAGTATTCAATAACTTTAAAGAAGAGCAGATCAAAAAAGGAGTGAAGTTCACTCAAAAGGCACTTAATGCAATCGATTATGCCATTGTGAATCCGAGTCGATGGACTACCGATGATCATATCAATGATATGATCAAGAAGTTAATTCATAACTACAATATCAAACACAATGATATTGTAGGAGCTCACAAGCGCAAGAAGTTCCAAATCACTATTGGGGATGAGCTTCCAAGCGGAATTCTTAAACTGGCGAAGGTTTACATCGCCAAGAAAAGAAAGCTCAAGGTGGGTGATAAAATGGCTGGACGTCACGGAAATAAAGGTATCGTGGCAAAAATCGTTCGTAAGGAAGACATGCCATACTTAGATGATGGAACTCCGGTAGATATCGTATTGAATCCACTAGGGGTACCATCGCGAATGAACCTCGGTCAGATTTATGAAACGGTTCTTGGTTGGGCAGGTGAGAAGTTAGGACTGAAGTTTGCCACTCCGATTTTCGATGGAGCAACTATCGATCAGATCAATGACTACACTGATAAAGCAGGTGTGCCAAGATATGGAGTGACTACACTTCGTGATGGAGGAACCGGTGAGTACTTCGATCAACCCGCGACTGTTGGTGTGATCTACATGCTGAAACTCGCGCACATGGTAGACGACAAAATGCACGCTCGCTCAATCGGACCATACTCTCTTATTACGCAACAACCTCTTGGTGGTAAAGCACAATTTGGAGGTCAGCGTTTTGGAGAAATGGAAGTTTGGGCACTCGAAGCATTCGGTGCATCGAATATCCTGCGTGAAGTGCTAACAGTTAAGTCTGATGACGTTGTTGGTCGGGCAAAAGCCTACGAAGCAATTGTTAAAGGAGAAAATATGGTCGAGCCGGGAATTCCCGAGTCGTTCAATGTACTCCTGCATGAATTGAGTGGTCTCGGTCTTAAAGTGACCCTTGATTAATGAATGTGTAAACGGAGTATTCAAAACCTTAGAAATTTATATCCATGGCCTTAAAAAGGGATAAAAAAATAGATTCAAATTTCAATAGCATCACCATCAGCCTATCTTCTCCTGAAGAGATTCTGGAAAAGAGCCACGGTGAGGTGTTGAAACCTGAAACGATTAATTACCGAACCTATAAGCCGGAACGTGATGGTCTTTTTTGCGAGAGGATTTTCGGACCGGTAAAAGACTACGAATGTCATTGTGGTAAGTACAAGCGAATTCGCTACAAGGGAATTGTTTGTGATCGTTGTGGGGTTGAGGTAACAGAAAAGAAAGTACGAAGAGAGCGACAAGGACATATTTCACTTGTTGTTCCCGTTGCGCACGTTTGGTACTTCAAGTCGTTGCCGAATAAGATAGGATACCTATTGGGACTGCCTACAAAGAAGCTTGACCAAATTATTTACTACGAGCGATATGTAGTCATCAATGCAGGTCCTGCCGTTAACCAAGAGGGAGACCAACTCCAAAGAATGGACTTCTTAACAGAAGAAGAATACATTGACATTTTGGAGACTCTGCCTAAAGAGAATCAGTACTTGGATGATTCTGATCCAAACAAGTTCGTAGCTAAAATGGGTGCTGATGCACTTCATGACTTGCTCAAAACGACTGACTTGGATACGCTCTCTTATGAGTTACGTCACAAGGCGAACACTGAAACTTCTCAGCAACGTAAGAATGAAGCATTAAAGCGTCTTCAGGTTGTTGAGGCTTTCCGTGAAGCGAATACGAGAATTGAAAACAGGCCCGAATGGATGATCATTAAGGTGGTTCCCGTTATTCCGCCTGAACTTCGCCCATTAGTGCCTCTTGATGGTGGTCGATTTGCAACTTCTGATCTTAACGACCTCTATCGTCGTGTGATTATCAGAAATAATCGTCTCAAAAGACTAATCGAGATCAAGGCTCCTGAGGTAATTCTCCGAAATGAGAAGAGAATGCTTCAAGAGGCAGTTGACTCTCTTTTTGATAATTCACGTAAATCAAGTGCGGTTAAAACTGAATCAAACAGACCTTTGAAATCGCTTTCGGACAGTTTGAAGGGAAAGCAAGGTCGATTCCGTCAAAACCTTCTTGGAAAGCGTGTTGACTATTCAGCGAGATCGGTAATTGTTGTTGGTCCTGAGTTAAAGCTGCACGAGTGTGGATTGCCAAAAGATATGGCAGCTGAGCTTTACAAGCCTTTTATCATTCGAAAAATGATTGAAAGGGGTATTGTAAAGACAGTGAAATCAGCAAAGAAGATTGTTGATAGAAAAGAACCTGTTGTATGGGATATCCTCGAGAACGTATTGAAGGGTCACCCCGTACTACTCAACCGTGCACCAACGCTTCACAGATTGGGTATTCAGGCCTTCCAACCAAAGCTTATTGAAGGAAAAGCGATTCAATTGCATCCTCTGGCGTGTACAGCATTTAACGCTGACTTCGATGGGGACCAAATGGCCGTTCACCTTCCTTTAGGAAATGCGGCAATTTTAGAAGCTCAGCTATTGATGATTGCTTCTCACAACATCTTGAACCCTGCGAATGGTGCTCCTATCGCTGTTCCATCTCAGGATATGGTATTGGGTCTCTATTACATCACCAAAGGGCGTAAATCTGAAGGAGACGATGTCGTACGAGGAGAAGGCAAGACTTTCTACAGTGCTGAAGAGGTTGAGATTGCTTACAACGAAGGTAAGCTTGCACTACACGCACACGTGAAGTATAGATTCACCAATATAGATGGCGAATCTGAGATCATTGAAACTACTGCGGGAAGAGTTCTCTTCAACAATTTTGTACCTGATGAAGTTGGATTCGTTAACCAAATTCTTACAAAGAAAGCCCTCCGTGATATTATCGGACAGGTTATCAAAATTGTTGGAATGGCGCGAGCGGCAAAGTTCTTGGATGATATCAAAGAGCTTGGTTATTACATGGCATTCAAAGGAGGACTATCCTTTAATTTGAATGATGTAATTATTCCTGCGGAGAAAGAAATATTGGTTGATAAAGCCATGGAAGAAGTGTCGACAGTAATGGACAACTACTCAATGGGTCTTATCACCAATAATGAAAGATACAACCAGATTATCGATATCTGGACACATACAAATTCGAAGTTGACAAATATCCTTATGGATAAGCTTAAACATGATAAGCAAGGATTCAACTCGATTTACATGATGTTCGACTCCGGAGCAAGGGGATCTAAAGAACAGATTCGTCAGCTTTCAGGAATGCGTGGTTTGATGGCCAAACCGCAAAAATCAGGAGCTACCGGTGGTCAGGATATTATTGAGAACCCGATTCTTTCAAACTTTAAAGAGGGTCTTTCAATTCTTGAGTACTTCATTTCTACTCACGGTGCACGTAAAGGTCTTGCGGATACAGCATTAAAAACTGCCGATGCAGGATACCTCACGCGTCGATTGGTTGACGTTGCTCAAGATGTTGTGATTCTAGATGAGGATTGCGGAACACTTAGAGGTTTGGTAGCAACGCCGTTGAAGAAGAATGAGGAGATAGTTGAAACTCTTTACGAGAGAATCTTGGGTAGGACTTCGGTTCATGATGTTTTGCACCCAGAAACTGATGACGTAATCGCTGAAGCGGGAGAAGAAATCACGGAAGAAATTGCTCAGCAAATCGCTGATGCGGGAATTGAAGAAGTTGAAATTAGATCCGTTCTTACATGCGAATTGAAGCGCGGTGTTTGTGCTAAGTGTTATGGCCGAAACTTGGCTACTGGTAGAATGGTTGCTAAAGGAGAATCTGTCGGTGTAATCGCTGCACAATCTATCGGTGAGCCTGGAACACAGCTAACATTGAGAACCTTCCACGTAGGGGGTACGGCATCTAATATTGCAGACGAATCTGAAATCAGGGCGAAGACAGCTGGAACTATCGAACTAGAGGAAATCAGAACTGTAGAGAGTGAAGCAGCCGATGGTTCTAAGAAAACCATTGTTGTTGGCCGATCGGGTGAAATGAGGTTGGTTGATGCCAAAACAGGAGCCATTGTTGCGACAAACAACATTCCTTACGGTGCTGAACTATTCGTGAAGTCAGGTCAGAAGGTGAAGAAAGGTGATGCCATTTGTCAATGGGATCCATACAACGCCGTAATTATCTCTGAAGCGGCAGGTACTATCAAATTCGAAAACTTCGAAGAAGGTATTACTTACCGTGAAGAAGTTGATGAGCAAACGGGCTATCGCGAAAAGGTGATTACTGAACGCCGAGACAAAAAGAAAAACCCGGCGATTCTTATCTCGGATAAGAAGTCGAAGGAGATTGTCAAGACGTACAACTTGCCGGTTGGTGCTCACGTTAATATTGGTGAGGACAAGGAGATTATTCCTGGTCAGATTCTTGCGAAGATTCCTCGTATTTCGGGTAAGACGGGAGATATCACGGGAGGTCTTCCACGAGTTACTGAGCTCTTCGAGGCGAGAAACCCATCTAACCCTGCGGTGGTTAGTGAAATCGATGGAATAGTGTCATACGGTAAGATTAAAAGAGGAAACCGTGAGATTATCGTCGAGAGCCGAACAGGAGAGAAGAAGAAGTACTTGGTTTCATTGAGCAAGCACATTCTTGTACAGGAGAACGACTTCGTTAGAGCGGGTCAACCTCTTTCGGATGGTGCAATAACTCCAAGTGATATCTTGGCCATTGAAGGACCAACTAAGGTTCAAGAGTATTTGGTAAATGAGATACAGGAGGTTTATCGTCTTCAGGGTGTAAAAATTAACGATAAGCATTTTGAGATTGTTGTGAGACAGATGATGCGTAAGGTAATTATCGAAGATCCGGGAGATACACGATTCCTTGAGAAGCAAAGTGTTGAGAAAATAGATTTCATGGAAGAAAATGATAATCTATTTGGTATGATGGTGGTTGAAGAAGGCGGAGAATCGCCTAATGTGAAACCCGGTCAGATTATTTCAGCCAGAAAGCTACGAGATGAAAACTCTCAGCTCAAGCGTAAGGACATGAAGCAAATTGAGGCAAGGGAAGCAATTCCTGCAACTTCAAGACCATTGCTACAGGGAATTACCAGAGCTTCACTTCAAACGAAGAGCTTCATTTCGGCGGCGTCTTTCCAAGAAACCACAAAAGTGTTGAATGAGGCTGCGGTAAATGGAAAGAGAGATGATCTGTTGGGACTGAAAGAGAACGTAATTGTTGGACATCTAATTCCTGCAGGAACTGGAATCCGAGAGTTCCAAAAGATCAATGTAGGCTCAAAAGAAGAGTACGAGAAACTTCTGGACAAGCGTGCCAAAGAAAGCGCTGAACTTGAAGTAGAAGAGTAAAATTCATAACCTCAAGGCCACCCAACAAAAGGGTGGCCTTTTTTTATCCTATTGATTATGTCAGACAAAACGAACGAGGGAAATCCTAATAAGAATCAACTCAATATTGAACTTAAAGAGGATGTGGCTGATGGGATCTACTCAAATCTGGCGATTATTACTCACTCAAATGCAGAGTTTGTTGCTGATTTTGTGCGAGTAATGCCAGGCATGCCAAAAGCAAGAGTGAAGGCAAGAATCGTTCTTACTCCCCAGCATGCGAAGCGTTTAATGAAGGCCTTACAGGACAATATTCAAAAATACGAGGCCGTTCATGGAACCATTTCAGACTCTAAGCCCAATGATAGTGGCAATATACCGATGAATTTTGGTGGGCCAACAGCACAAGCTTAAAGCTCGTAAACGCTTTTATTGAAGATGGTGTAGCCAAAATTGAAGAAGAAGCTCAATGGTCCATATTGATTACTATCATAGTAGTTCAAATTTAGGCTAACAGGGCCTAAAGGGCTGTGAAATACCAAGGTTGAGGCTCCAATGACATATCTTTTTTCAAAAGGATCGGCGAACTCTGCTTGATTAAATTCATTTCTTACGATTTGATTGCCAGGTTGGAACACATACCCTTCCAACCGAAACTCCAAGTTCTTACGTATCTCGAAGACGCTGCGCAACCCCAGAGCAACATACTCGGTTGTTCGAAAGTCGTCCAAGAAAATTGTACGGCTTTCCGGAATAGGAGTATATGCAGGTGCTGATATCAAAGACGCTGTGTAATTCTCGTAGAAAGGTTTGTTCGAATACAAAACTTCGAAATCAGTTCCAAGACTTAGGAAACGCCAGTGAACAAAGTAGTTTTGGTACTTGAGCTTCGCCTCAAACCAGGAATGTTCATCTTCAAATTCAAAGGCGTCTCGAGTTGTTCCGTAACGAGTGAATTCATTTCCAATTACTCCGCGGGCAGAGATTTCAAGCCTAGTACCCTTTGAGGCGTATTGCTTCCTGTTTAAGGTATTCCTGTCAATTCCCAGTCCGATTGTTCCCAAAGTGAATTCTGTGACATCTGCAGTATCTTCTACGGTGAAATCCTCCGTTTGGTAATACCGATCTTCCGTAATACCATAATCGAAGTCCGCGATCAGGATTGTGTTATTTCCCAGCGATGCGTTAAAATCAATTCCTCCATAAGTCTCACTTTTTACGATGAAAGAGGGTCTTGAGAGTTCGAAAAAGGTGGCAAAACTTCTGAAATAATCCCACCGATTTAGCAGTGCATGGGGAGCGAAACTGAAGCGTTTCTTGGTACCAAAGTCAATATTTGCCCTCAGCATAACTGATCCATAGAACTTACCGAAATAGCTGTTGGCCATTATGCTGGTCGAAGTTCTTCCAAAGAGATTATACTTCGCTCCTACATATCCAATATTAATGGGTCTTGAAGAGAAATTTCCACCGAAGTACAACGTGAAATCCTTCTCAGGTTTTATCTTCAGGGAGATCTCATAGCCTTGTGCAGAATCCAGATAGGTTGCAGATGGCTGCGCATAACTAATCTTTGGATCTTGAGATAGTCGTAAATATTGTGGTTTAAAATCATCGAAACTATAAGTAGAGTCTTCTTTTTCAAAACCGATTGTTCCTGCTACATAGCCCTTTTGTTTTTTGTTCACTTCCCCACCAACATCAACCGAGGTTATTCTTTTTTCCGGGAATCCTGACCTAAAACTATTTCTGAGACTATCGAGTTCATTCTTGGTTCGTTCTCTATCCATATACCCCAAAATCTCATCGATGTACATCATGGCAGAGAGATATCCGTTCTCTATTTCCTTCTCTGCATTTTCAAAATCAAAAACACCAATTTGGGTCTGGGGAGAAATAACTACACCATAATCACACTTAATGGTGAAATCGGTTTGGTACATGATCATATTTCTCACCTGAGAAACCAGGTCATCTTCTTCAGGAGGTTCAATAACAGAAGCTACATTACTTCCGATGATAAAGTCCGGAAGAAACTCATCATAGACCACATCTGCAGGAAAGTTATTGTACAATCCTCCGTCAAATAAGAGGGTTCCATCAATCGATACCGGTTTGAAATAAAAGGGATATGTACTTGAAGCCCTTAAGGCGAGTGCAAGGCTACCTTCAGAAAAAATGACCTGTTCTTTTCTGGCAATATCTGCCGCAATGCAACGAAATGGAATCATAAGACTATCAAAGTCATATCCCGCAACCGCGGCGGGACCGGAGAAGATCTCCATCAGTTGATAATCCATTAGTTCAGGAGTTACCAGGTTGGTCGGTAGATTGGTTTTTAAGACATTTTTAGGGTCAACTTTTAACCTGATAATAGATGCATCTGCAATGTCTTGAGAGAAGTAGTAAATATCAGATTCAGGAAGATTTCCCTCTACAGCCAACATGAATTCTCTGCTGGTGGCAAGCTCGGTTATTTCCTGTAGAGAATAACCCGAAGCATAAAGCCCGCCAATGAGTGCACCCATCGAAGTACCCGCGATGTAGTCAATTGGAACATTATTGTCTTCCAAAGCTTGTAGCACTCCAATATGCGCCATTCCCGCAGCACCGCCGCCACTCAACACTACACCAACGCGCTGCCCGTACAAATTGACAGTGCAAATTGATGCAAAGAGCAACACCAACAAAAGTGTTTGAATGAAACGGATGACTTTCATGTCTGCTAAAACTACTCGATTGAACGAAGCAATGGGTGATGAATTGCAATCAATTATCTGATTCCTGTACTAAAAGTCGGTAAAATTCATCTAGGTATGGAAGAGCTTTTGCCATTCTCGATCCGTACCATGAGAAAAATTCTCCATCTACCAGGATTGTTTCAATCTTCATTTCATTTTTAAACTCCACAACATCAGAGTTTTGAAATGGATAAGGCTCCGAGCTGAGAAAAATGTATTTGGGATTTAGGTCCTTAATCTTTTCAATATCCATCGTGGGATATCTGTATCCTTCTTGGCCAAGTGACTGCAATGCATTGGTAAGCCCAAGCTTCGACAAAATATTTGAAATGAATGTATCGGTACCCGCAGCCATAATGGGATTTTTCCATATTAAGTAGATGTAGCTCTGGACGGACTCATTTCCCTCGAAACGGTCAAAACCTGTGAGGATTTCTGAGATGAGCTTTTTTGATTTTCGCTCGTAGCCACCGACCTTTCCTAGATCCGTTATCATGGAGAAGCTTTCTTCAAGTGTCGAAATATCACTAACGTAAACAGGGAACTGTTTTTCTAGAATTTGGATAGTCTTGCTCCTGTTTTCTTCTTTATTGGCGAGTATAAGATCAGGTTTTAGCTCCTCTATAATCTTGGTGTCCACATTCTTTGTGCCTCCCACAACAGAAACAGAATCCAGTTCTTTTGGGTGAATACAGAACTTCGTTCTTCCTACGACCTCAAAACCCAAGTCATAGGCAAGTTCTGTCAAAGAAGGGACCAGTGAAACAACCCTCTTTGGACGAATTCTAAGGTTGATTGGGCGCCCTATTTGGTCGACAACCCGAAGCATTTTTTACTGTAAGGATGAAATAAGATCGTGACGAGTGATGATGTGGAAATTATCCTGATCAATTCTTACCACGACTGCAGGATTTTCTTTGCTGATCAACTTTGTGATCGTACCAATCTCTTCATTACTTTCAATGATAGGGAATGGATTACCCATTGCCTCTTTTACTTTTACCTGGGCCGTATCTGTTCCTTCCACAATCATTTCAAAAAGTCTTCTTTCTTCCAAAGACCCCACAAACGAACCATTGTCTTTGACGGGGATTTGTGAGATGTCGAACTTTTTCATTTTAGTAATTGCATTACTGAGTGGCTCTTCTGAACCCACTGTGACTAAGGGCTGGTGTATGTGCTTATTTACCAAGTCTAATGCGCTCTTATTGAGAACATTCAAGAACCCTCTATCTCTCATCCAGTCATCATTGTAAATCTTGCCAACATACCTCGAGCCATGATCGTGAAATAAAACAACGACTACATCATCTTCTGTGAGCTGATCCTTCATTTGCTCAATTACTGCGTATGCTGATCCACAGCTATACCCAAGAAGTAGTCCTTCTTTTCTTGCCAGATCTCTGGCATAAATCGCCCCGTCTTTATCCGTGACTTTTTCAAAATGATCAATGAGGTCGAATTCAACGTTTTTGGGAAGAATATCTTCTCCAATTCCCTCTGTTATGTATGAGTAGATTTCTTTTTCATCGAAGACGCCCGTTTCGTGATATTTCTTAAAAACGGAGCCATAACTATCGGCACCCCAAATCTTGATATCCGGATTTTTCTCCTTTAGGTATTTGGCCACTCCTGAAATAGTTCCTCCTGTTCCAACACCAACGACAAAGTGAGTGATTTTTCCCTCCGTTTGTTCCCAAATCTCTGGTCCTGTTGTCAGATAATGGGCTTTTCGGTTGCTTAGATTGTCGTATTGATAGGGATAGAAAGAGTTTGGAATCTCTTTGTTCAGTCTCTCAGCTACACTGTAATACGATTCAGGATGTTCAGGTGGAACATTCGTTGGACATACCACAACTTCGGCTCCCATTGCGCGGAGGATGTCCATTTTTTCTTTACTCTGTTTATCGCTTAGTGTGCAAATGAGTTTATAACCCTTGACAATACAAGCCAAGGCCAGACCCATACCCGTATTACCGGAAGTACATTCAATAACGGTCCCACCCGGTTTTAATTTACCCTCGCGTTCAGCATCTTCAATCATTTGTAAAGCCATTCGATCCTTTGTGCTGTGTCCCGGATTGAAATATTCAACCTTGGCATACACCTTTGCCGGAAGGTGAGAGCAGATCCTATTCATCTTGATCATTGGCGTTTCACCAATGGTTTCCAGGATGTTATTGTATATTTTGGGGTGGTTCATCTCCTATTTTTTGCAAAGTTACATACTTAATTGAACCTGATGGCACGAGCGGGTTTGATACTGTTAACCGCGAGTGTTGGAAGTATCATCATAAGGGTGCAAACCAAAAACACTCCAATATTTAATAGCACTATGTTCTCTAAGTTTAAGAGAATCGGAACTTCACTAACGTAGTAGTTTTCAGGATCGAGTTTCAAAAAGCCATACCGTTGTTGGAGAAGACAAATACCGATTCCTATTACATTACCCACTGCCATTCCAAACAGTATGATATATCCTGCCTGAATTAAGAAAATGTTGCGTACCAGGGCCCCTGATGCTCCGATCGCTCTCAAAAGGCCTATCATGGTGGTTCTCTCCATAATCAAGATCAGCAAAGCGGAAGTCATGTTTATTACAGAAATCAAAATCATAAGTGAGATGATGATTACCGTATTTAAGTCCAACATTTCCAGCCAGTTGAAGATTTCGGGGGATTTCTGACGGATCGTCGAGGTGCGAAGGTCGTAGTTGAGGTGCTCATAAATGATCCGCTCCATTTCATCCAAACTCTCAAATCTGTCGAGGATTACTTCGAAGCCTCCTGTGTAATACTTGCCGCTTCCGCCTGAATTAAAAGTTTTCAAGAGTGAATCAGGCGGGCACTCACAGGATCCGTCTAGCTGAGATTCACCCCGCTGAAAATTGAAAAACGCAGTATCTGAAATGGATTTGGCCTCTTTGGCCACCACATAGATTAAGGTATCCTCGTTTAGACAAAACTCGTACGGTCCTTCGCCACGGAGAGAATCAGTACTCCAAATTAATTTGACTCTATCCTTACCTCCAAAGCCTGTTGCTTTTAGCTTAACCCGACCATTTTCACAGCCTATTACTCTCAAATTTGCATTCAATCCCCATTGATTGATTTTTTTTATTTGATCAATATGAGCGATTAGGAATTGTTCATCGAGATCTTGCAAACCCGTATTATAAGTTCCTGAAACGACGAAGTTGCGTTGACTCATGCCGCCCTTGGCATTTTGAAAATAGATGGTAAGTTTTTCTTCAATTTCTACTCCTAATCGCCCCGCCAAGAAGGTTGAAATCAATAATTCATTGCTTGTCTGATTCAACCGATATTCAGGGATCGACCCTGCTACCATGTTTTTCTTAAAGAAATCCCAATTGTAGTCTTCCGTGACACCTTTTAAAATGATTCCTTGAATGTTTTCCTTTGTTTCAATTACACCCTCTTTTAGGGCAAATTGATGGACGCTTTTCACCTCGGGCAAGGTGTCCAAAGAGGGATAAAATGGTTGATCAATGAGTAATTTGGTACCACTTAGTCCCTGTCCTGTTCCAAAATTTGTGATCTGAATATGCGATCCAAAGCCAATTACCTTTTGTCTGATCTCACTTTGAAAGCCTAGAACAATCGAAAGTGATACGATCATGACTGCCATACCCAACGCGATTCCGATCATCGCAATCCTTACAATGGGACGAGAAAGACCTTTTTGATTACTTTCCCGTTTAATTAGACGCCTGGCAATAAAAAGTGGAGTATTCAACGCTGAGGCTCGTATCTCGCTTAGATGGCAAAAATATGAAAATCACGGTCGGCATATTCGTTTGTAGCGCTCTCTTGTTTTGCACTAATCCTCTAAAAAATGGAAATGAGAGTTCACAAGAGGTTATAAAGGAGGTTTCAGAAATTCACCCCGGTGCTTATTCTACCTTAAAACTGCTTGACTACCTCAAGGACAAGAGTGTTGCAATCGTGAGTAATCATACAGGAATGGTCGGCGATAGTCATTTGGTTGACACACTTCTTTCTCTTGGGGCTAAGATTTCGGTCGTGTTTGCCCCCGAACACGGTTTCAGAGGAGATCGTCCCGATGGTGAAAAGGTTGACGATCAAATTGATGGCAAAACAGGTATTCCAATCGTATCTCTTTATGGAAAAAATAAGAAACCATCAAGAGAACAAATGCAAGAAATTGAAGTAGTAGTTTTTGATATTCAAGATGTTGGGGCAAGATTCTATACCTACTTATCCACGCTTCATTACGTAATGCAGTCTTGTACCGAAGCAAAAATTCCACTTATTGTTTGTGATCGACCAAATCCAAACATTCATTACGTAGATGGACCTGTCCTTGATTCAGAGTTTTCGTCATTCGTAGGTTTACACCCTGTGCCTGTTGTTTATGGAATGACTATAGGAGAGTACGCCCTAATGATTAACGGAGAGCGATGGCATCACCAAGATTCATGCTCTTTAAGCATTTTGCCATGTGAGAATTACGACAGAAGTACGCGGTATAATTTACCGATAAAACCATCTCCCAACCTTCCCGCCATGGAATCTATCTACCTATATCCTTCCCTCTGTTTTTTTGAAGGGACTTCAGTGAGCATAGGAAGAGGTACGGATTTTCCATTTACGGTAGTGGGTGAGCCAGGCAATCAATCGGGAGATTTTTCGTTTATACCCGAACCAAAAGAGGGTGCCTCCATGTATCCAAAACATCAAGGAAAGACTTGTGTGGGTTATGATATTTCGGATTACATCGAAGACCCTAGTGCGATGAATTCAATTGATTTGACCTGGCTAATTCGCATGTTTAAGGAATCCCCGAATTCTGATGACTTCTTCAATGCTAATGGCTACTTCGATAAATTGGCAGGAACGGATGAACTGCGTTTAGCCATACTTAATGGTAAAAATGAAGAAGAGATTAGATCGAGTTGGCTTGAAGATATAGAGCAATTTGAAACTATTCGTTCTAAATACCTTATATACAAGTAACACTGCATTATGGAAATACTAATAGAAATATTGATCCAGATACTTCCCTATTTGATTATTTCGGGAGTGTTGCTTTATATTTTTCACGAGTATCTTAGGTTCTTAGGTCAACGGGATAATCAAGTTTCGCAAAGCTCCCCACCCCCGGCAAGTAAAACAGGTTCGGCATCAGGACGAAGTGATTTTTCAATTAAGCTACAATTGCAGGCAGCCGAGAGATTTGTGCTTTACCTGGAACGCATTGAGCCTGGTAGACTGGTGATGCGAACTCATCAAAACGGTATGTCGGCCAAGATGCTTCAGAATGAGATGTTGAAGGCCATAAGGGAGGAATTCGACCATAACCTATCTCAACAGATTTATATTTCTGAAGGGGCATGGAACCTTATAAAGAATGCGAAAGATGAGATGAACAAGTTCATATCCGCTGCAGGAGATGGATTAGGTGATGATGTTTCTTCTATTGAGTTCAGTAGAAGAATTTTTAGCGCGGCATCAAAGGTAGAAAGGTTGCCAAGTGAGATTGCTTTGGAATACATGCGAAAGGAAACTGCTCTCTTGCTTCAGAAGTAGATCTCTTTTGCCACCCTGAAAGTGTTTGAGTGAGCCTCTACGATTGTACTTATCTTTTCTGAGTAGCCACCACCCATATTGAAAACAACCGGGATACCACGCTTTTGAGCAGATTCGAAGACAATCATGTCCCTTTGCTTACAGCCTTCTATACTCAAACTTAGTCTTCCTAGTTTATCAGTTTTAAGAATATCCACCCCCGACTGATAAAAAATCAGATCAGGCTTTAAATCGTCTATCAAACCAGGAAGTATTTCTGATAGTTTGCGGAGGTATTCCTCGTCTTCAGTTCCATCAGGCATTGGGATGTCCAAATCCGATTTTTCCTTATGTAACGGGTAGTTTTTTTCGCCGTGTATGCTAAGGGTAAATACCCTTGAATCGTTTTCAAATATTTTGGCCGTTCCGTTTCCTTGATGAACATCCAAATCCACAACCATTATTTTCTTTAAATCCAACTCTTCCAAAGCGTATGCTGCGGATACCGCGATATCATTGAGAAGGCAGAATCCTTCACCTCTGTCTGAATAGGCATGATGAGTACCTCCTGCAATATTTCCACTTACTCCGTAATTCATGGCGTAGCCTACAGCATCCATGGTTCCTTTGGTAATCATCAATTCCCGAGATACGAGTCGCTCTGATATAGGAAAGCCCATTGCTCTTACTTCTTTCTTTGAAAGATTTAAGGTTTTCAGTTTGCTGAGGTACTCTTCTTTATGAACTCTGAGAATATGTCTTTCCGAAACTTCTTCAGGGCTGAAGAAGTCGCTTTCTTCCATGGTGCCTTCATGCATTAGCTGCATCGGAATCAAAGTATATTTCTCCATCGGGAATCTATGACCTTCAGGGAGCGGATGCGCAAAGAATTCGTTGTAAGCTACTTTAAGCACGGGTATTTAACTCAATTGAGAATTGAATGTTTATCAAAATTCTAAAACGAGAAATTTCCTTCTGCTAGTGAAAATCGAGTGCTTTTGCTCTTAGGGTGCAACTGCCTGCATGAGGTAGCCGCAAATCAAGGCCCCATAGGTACCAAGGGCATAACCAAGCACTGCCAACAGAACTCCAACCGGAGCCAAGGATGGATGAAACGCTGCAGCTACAACAGGAGCTGAAGCTGCGCCACCTATATTGGCCTTGCTTCCCACCGCCAAGAAGAAAAACGGTGCTCGAATAAGTTTGGCTACGATAAAAAGAAGAATAACATGAACGAGCATCCAAGTCAAACCGACCAAGAAGATGGCTGGATTTTCAAAAACCGCCATCACATTCATTTTCATACCTATTGTAGCTACCAAAATATAAATGAATACGCTTCCCACTTTGCTGGCACCCGCACCTTCATAGTTACGGGCATTAGTAAAACTCAAGCCTATGCCAAATGTGGTGGCAAGTACGATCAACCAGAAAAACCCTGAGCCGAGACTGAAGGTTTCAGCCAGATAGGGGTAATTCTCTTTGATTGCAGGGGCAATCCAAGAAGAAAAGAGATGCGATAACCCCGTTAAACCAAACGCAATTCCAAGAATCACCATGAAATCAGTGAAGCTGGGTACTCTGGCAATTTTTTGACTGAATTCATGCATGTGGTCTTTGAGGGTGTTCACACTCGATGCATCAGCCTTAAAAAACCGATCTATTTTCGTAGCCTTTCCAACACCGAGTAATAGGAAAAACATCCAAACTTCAGCGACGATTATATCTACCGTGATCATCATAGAATACATCGATCCTGAAATCAGGTTATCGTCGCCTCGAAAGATTTCGAACATCGCCGCCTGATTAGCACCTCCTCCAATCCAACTCCCCGCAATGGTTGTCATACCTCTCCAGACTTCGTTGGGAGGCACACCTCCTACAACATCAGGTGCGATGTAAGAAAAGATGAGTATGGCAATTGGACCGCCAATAACAACACCTACTGTTCCCGTAAAGAACATAATGAGTGCTTTTGGACCTAGACGAAATACCTCCTTCAGACTGATGCTTAGTGTAAGCAGAATCAAACTTGCCGGCAGCAAATATCTTGAAGCCATGAAATATAAGTTTGATTTCCCGATGAATGGATCTAACAGTTCATGCGGTATTTCATTGGTTAAGACATAATTCTTGAAGTCTTTAAAAGAGGAAATACCATCAAGGTTATAGCCTGCACCGGTAAGAGCTTCAGCCGCCGCTGTCATATCAATCCATTTTGGAGAGATTACTCCAAATGTGCTGAAAAGAGATGGAAGAAAGTAACACAGCAATAGTGCAGGAATTACTTTATAGAGTTTTTGGCCGACTTGGTTTTCTCCAAAACGGAAGATTGCGAATAGAAGACCTGAAAGGATACCAAATACTACGGCATCGTTGGTTATTAGTGGAATATCTGATACTACCTCTTCCATGAAGCGAATTTTCGAATTGGGCCAAAAATAAAAAAACCCGCTTCGTACATAACGAAGCGGGTTTTGTTTGTTATAAAGAGCTTATTGAATTACCAGCTTTTCTGAACCAACGTTCTCCTCGTTTACGAAGATATTCACGTTATAAATTCCAGATGCAAGATCATTCAATTTGAGTACCGCAATCATTTGCGATCCATTGTTTCCAAGTACTTCTGAGTGCACTTTCTTTCCAAAGATGTCGTACACCTCAAGAATTACTTCTTGCTGCACGTTTCCTAGGTTGCTGAGATTAACCATTACCTCTTCTCCGGTAGAAGGATTCGGGTAAAGATCAATCACTACATCAGAAAGTAACTCGTCATCATTTGAATTTGGCATTTCAACGATACCGTTTTCACCACCTTCAATTGTGATTTCACAACCTGATCCGTACTCGCCAACTAATCCACCGGATCCACCAAGTACTGATACAGAATAGGTATCACCAGCATTGAGTCCTTCAACCCAGCTTAAGTTGATACTTCTGATTCCGTCGTCTCTGGTGTAGAAAAGATCTGCTTGATTAGCGTCACTAATGTTCGTGAAACGGAAAGTATAGAATTCAGCTGCACAAATGTTAACCGCACTGATTACCGTATTCAAAGGATACGTAGCACCACAATCTGTGATGTTTTCATCCAACTGAGTATCGGGAACGAAATTGTTCATGGCGATCAATCGTGTTTCTCCAACGGGTGCTAGTACTCCTTGAGTAAATGCACGGATTCTCACTGCATAGGGGCTTCCTAATGAAAGTCCTTCTACTAAGTCAAGCTGGCAGAATCTCGTAGGAGAATCATAATTGATAACATTAAATCCATCGAAGAATTTCCAGCGGTAACCAGTTGCTCCCGGTACATTATCAGCTTCCAGAACGTCACACATGTTGTAGAATCCAAGCGCTTGTTCTTCAATTAACTGAGTAGTCAAAGGCTCTGAAGAGAATCCTATCTCACAAGCATCACCATAGTCACCCCACTGAGGACCCTGGTACATTCTTGCACGCGTTCTTACGCTGTAAGTTCTGCCATACTCTGCTTGTGGGAACCATTCCAACATAAAGTTCGGGTTAGCACCATTTGGAGATAGAATTTCATACGTATTGAAAGGAGCTTCCAATTCAGTGAATTCGAAATACCAATTGGTCAACAAGAACTGGTTTTGTGGAAGATCAGAAGTGATCATGTCAGCTGGAGTGTAATCAAATACACCACAGCTCGATTCGCTCAGCTGAGTGAATGGAATGTGAGCAACTGCAACAGTGTAATCTTCTTCAACAGGAGCCGCATCACCTGCGTGATAAACTCTGAAGTAGTAAGTTTCACCAACCGTTGTATTCGTTACAATAACAACTTCTCTTTCACCCGCTGGCTCATCATTCTGGCAGTTTAGCAACATTCCACCACATGAATCATAAACCTCAACAGCTGCATCGAAATCATTCAGACCCCATGCACGTACGTACATATTTGTCGTGATGGACTCAAAAGAGAACCACATATCTGCTTGAGGATTCTCAGCATTAATACACTGAGCCACGCCTGAAGGAACTTGTCCTGACATTGATACATCTATTTGAGATTCAGCAAACTCAGGCATTGCCATAACCATTTGTGCATTGTCACACTCAGGGTTACCAGCCACTTCAAGATCAGGAACCAAACACCAGCTAACCAATGTACCATCATCAGCTGCAGGGAATGTGTCCTCTAAATCCAGTGTCCAGGTTCCATCGAAGTCTTCACCGTTGAAATCAGCGAGCAATCCTTCAGGAGCAAACGTTCCGAATAGGATTGGAATCGAACCAAAATCACCACATGTCAATGCGCCGGCATCGTCATCGAGAGCAATGTTGATGTCATCACCACTACCGCATAAACCGAGAACTAAATCAACCGTAGTTCCGGCAGGGCTGGTAAGTCTCGCTTCTACATCACCTGCCCAATCATGATCTATTACCAGAACAACATCTAAGTCAAGGATAGTACCATTTGTACCTGACACTACAATGTCATCAGAGATGGTAGAAGGTGTACCAAATTCACCACCAAAGTCAATATCAGGATCACTGGAGTAATCTCCACAAAGTGTAGAAGGAGTAGGAGTACCGGCACATTCACAATCACCGGTAATTTGATCGTTAATTGTGTCGTCATCACCATCATCACAAGGATCACCGAAATCAGCTTCTAAATCAGGGCAATCAAATCCTGCAAAATTGATAATCAAATCATAAGGTGTATTCTGCGGGAAAGGCCATGTTGATATCACGATATAATAGGTTGTGCCTGCTGTTACCGGGAGGTTTTCAATTTCTCTTCCCAGGTTATCAGAAGCCGTATGCGAACCTACTGTCGATTCAAATGGACATCCGGTGATTACAAATAAACCAACCCAGTTGCTGTGGTTATTCAAGTTAACATCTATCGCCCCATCTTCTTCAGGGGTGTATGCATAAACAACTTCATCACCACCAAAGTAGAATGTACTGTATCCATTGCTGATAGCATCCGGCGCCAAGGCAGGAAGATCAGTTGTTTCGTAATCATCAAAGTAGTTGATGGTATTGTCTGTTGCCAAGTATGGAAGTGAAGTAACTTCAATTGGTAATTCACAGATTTGACCATCGATTACCGGGGTACCAACACATTCGCAGTCTTCTGTAATAACATCGTCAACAGTCAATGGGTCTCCATCATCACAAGGGTCACCTATGTCACCATCCAAATCAGGACAATCGTCAGAATTGATTACGATGCTTAGGTCGTAAGGAGTTGACTGAGGCAATGCAAACGTTCCAATTGCGATGTAGTAAGTTACACCTGCTGTTACCGGAAGAGCTTCAATTTCTCTGAAGGTAGCCGCAAATTCAGTATGAGCACCTACGGTAGACTCGAATGGACATCCAGTGAAGACATAAAGTCCCGCCCATGTTCCGATGTTATCGAGTCTTACATCGATTTGTTGATCTTCTGTTGGTGTGTATGCATAAACTACGTCATCACCATTCAAGTAAGAAGTACTGAAGAATGTACCTACCAATATTCCGTCAGGAGCCAATGGTGGGATATCATTGAAGTCATAGTCATCACCAAATCCAGAGGTGTTATTTCCAGTGTCGAAGTATGGAAGTTCATCAACATCGATTGGAATTCCACATACCTGACCAGGAGGAGGAGGAGTACCTGCACAAACACAATCTTCTGTAATCACATCGTTCACAGTTGCAGGATCTCCGTCATCACAAACTTCTCCGATGTTTCCTACACCCGGACAATCGAGTACAACCTCTGTACAAGTTACTTCCATGTCAAAGTTACCTTCTCCATTCCATCCGTGAACTTGGATGTAATATGTCTGACCATTCAAAACATCGAAAGTCACATCGGACTTAAATCCGCAAGTGAAGTTACCATCGTTGTAAACCAAACAAGTTAATGCGTCACAAGTACCTGTGAAAACAGAAATGTCTGAATCATAAGTCGTATTTGGTGTATCGTCCTGGCAAGTATTTAATCGTAATGTTCCATCGATGTCAGAGTTGAACACGTACCAAACACCTGCACCACCAGCGGCACCACCACAATCATCATCGTCTGTGGCACCCAAAGTAGTTCCCAGTACGTTTCCTGATTCACAGTCAATTTCTATTGCGTTACAAGCAAGGTCGTTTTCGGGAGGTGTTGCGCAAGTCAGTTGAACGGAGCAAGTCTGAGCAGTACTCCAAGGTCTTACCCTGACAAAATAATTTCCTGCCTCGTAGATACCACTAAAATCTTCTGGAAAGTCAGAACAAGATTCAACTTCAATAAGTTCTCCATCACATTCGCTGGCCGTGTAAAGAGAAATTACCACATCACTGAAAGATACTTCAGCGATTGAGTATGCAGTCGCTCCATCTGAAACAAAAGAAAACCAGATGTCTCCTGTTCCTGAACCTGAACATTCGTCGTCAATAGATGCCGTCGCTCCCAAGAATGCTCCATCCACAGCAGGATCATTACATACAAGAGGTGTAGCTCCGCAAGGCTCATCATTATCTGGTGTTCCTTCTACACATGTGAGTGACACGACGTAAGAATTATTAAATGTAGATCCACTCCATGGTCTAACCATAAAGTAGTAAGTTCCTGCCGGATATGATCCTGAAAACGACTCAGGGAAATCGGAACAAGCCTCAACTTCGGTCAAGTTTCCGCAGTCGTCTCCTGAGAAAAGAGCTACAACCATATCGGGTCCTTCTTCCGCAGAAATCAAGTAAGTACTGTTTCCATCTGATTCAAACTGGAACCAAAGATCACCAGGAGGAGTATTGAATGTGCTACCACATCCTGCTAGCGGAACTATATCGTCACTCAAGCTGGAAGTATCGAAGTTTCCCGTTAATGCATCTGCATTACATTCAAGAACAACGGCACCGCAGGGCTCGTCATTCACTGCAGGGAAAATACAAGATCCATCATCCACAGTTGCTTCAGGTGAGAAGTTAAGCGCGTTCTCATCTGTACAACCCGGGATATCAAATTCACCACATCCTACAATCCATGCCCAACCGTCTTCATAAGTTGTACTGCTCTGGCAGCTTACAGAACCATCTGTATCCAATTCGATAAACATATTGCCTGACTCTGCTGTCGCTGAAAGACCGGTTAAGTCACCGCCATTGTCACCACCGAAAAGAAGTGTTCCTGAATTATCCTCGCCATCGTAAATGAAGATTTCATCGAAACCTGACTCGATCAGACCTGATTGAAAGAAAATTATAACAGGCTCTCCGTCAGGGCTTTGGTAAGCAAAAACTACTTCGTCGTTGTTATCATAACAATAAGTTTCTTCTAAACCTTCACCACATGTCAATGGAATAGGACATCCGATTGAAGACACATTTAAAACTTCTGCAGAAGGACAAGCTAGCCCTAGTACGTTGGCTTCAACAATAACGTCTACGTCCAAATCAAAAGGTCCGAGTTCTAGAGTCTGACCTGCGAGATTAGGTACGGTTCCACCGCCAACTTGTTCTCCGTCTACGGTTGCTGCAAAAACAAGAAGCGGAGCCGTAGGTGGGTCCGCAGGTGCATCAATAGTAACGGTAGCAGAGAAAGAAAGCGTTTCACAATCTCTTTCTGTAACAATCGAATACTCAGGAGCAGTACAGTTTGGTGGTGGTCCGCAAGAAACCAGTGCTTCCCAACCCGTTTCGGTAACGCTTCCGTCTGAGTCGAATACAACGGTTAAACAACCTTCATCATTAGTAGCGGTGAATGCATCACCAATACTTAGGAGTGCATCAGGATTCGAAGGTACACCTCCGTCTCCGCTTTCTTCACCACAAAAAACTCCTAGTGAAGGTGAGTCCGTGTCGGGTCCATCAAAGATTTCGATAAAGTCCCAACAACCATCTTGGATTCCCGTTCCGAGTGTTGATTCAATATCAACATAATTGAAGGTAAGCGTAACAACATCACCTGGATTATCAGGGCAAAATGTTGTTTCCGTAAGCTCGTTGTTACTGTAGACGCCGGTTTGTCCTCCGGAATCAAAGAAAAAATCGCCACATCCCGGATCATCCTGGCCGAGGGCCGTCGTCGCGGATGCAAAAATGAAAAGTACCGACATAAGAAGGTACCCACAATAGGTAAACATCTTGTTCATCTCGTAAAATTTGGTTACAGAATTGTTAAATAATGTTGACGACAAGTTACGAAATAACAAAGGTGAATTGCAAAAAAATGAAGATGAATTTCACATTTTGCTCGCCGAAAGAATCCTGAGATGTGAAGTTTATTTTCCTCTCAATTGTTTGAAATTGAGGAGGCTAACCTTTGGGAAGGTTGAAATAGGAATTCTCTAATAAAGGCAAAGCCGCTGCCGACCTTTTCAGGACCGAACAGCGACTTCTCCCCTTAAACTATATCCTAGTATTATTGTACGATTAGCTTCTTGGTTAGCTGTTTCTTACCGTGGATGGCTCTAATTAATAGAATGCCATGATATCCTGCGGGAAGTTCAATTTGTATAGGTACTAAATGACCAAAGTCTCTAACTGTCTTTTTTAGTGGTCTTCCCATTATGTCTGAGAATTCCAGTTGTATGTTCTCCCAATCTCCCTTGGTTCTCAGGTTAATTGATGTTTCTCTTTCTGAAGGGTTAGGATAGACCTCCAAGTTGAGTTGAGCATCATTTTCTGAGAATCCGAGAATACAGCCTTGTCCCCAATCACTCCATTCGCTTCCAATCCCTACCCTGGACAAACTCAAATACCGCGATCCTTTTTGAGCAATTTCAATCTCGTCCAAGGAGATGTGCGGTACATTGGTTGTTATGGTCGTGCTGTCTCCCGAAAGTTCTTCGATGAACACGGTTTCGTATACGTCGGCTCCATCGATAGGTTGCAGTTCGAGCACATCAATATTTAGATCTATTTCAATATTTCCGCAAAAGGCCTCAGCAAGCTGAGTTGTGGGAACAACCGCATTCAAGAAAATGCTACATTCCTGACCGAATCCTCCCCAAATAGATCTATGCTGTATTCTCGATGAGACCTTATAACTTTTATTTGGCGGTATTTCATTACCATAAGGCATTATTATCACTCCTGCATCCCCGTAGAGGAAATATCTATCGCCACTTTCAACATCTTCAAATCTGAATTCATAGTTCTCGGCATAGTGTATCTCATCCACCTGAATCGCTTGACCTTGATTCACTAATTCACCACTACAATCGTCTAAAAGCAGATTTGGAGTTGCCAAAGTGAACCTGATAGAACATTCTTGTCCGAAATCGGAAGGTATTTGTGGGTTTATACCCCTAACTCGGACTAAATAATCTGTCTCAGCCTTTATATCGGCCACTTCCAATGGGAAGAAAAAAGCTTCTGTTGTAGAGAAGATAGTTTGTTCCGAATTCGATCCTAACTCACGGATTTCCCAGGAGTATGACATGGCTTCATCTACGGGTGCAGCTTCAACGGCATTGGAAATCGTGAAAAGATCTGAACCGCAAGCACCATTAATCAACATTGTTGAATCCAGACTATCGCATGTCAATGATTCAATAAGAATGGAATTCTCTACGGAACATCCATTTTGATCGATTGCCGTTAGGGTGTATAAGCCTCCGTCTAACTGCGAAAAGTCAAGTTGATTTAATTGTTGCTCTTCGTAAAATATCTGGTAAGGAGCAATTCCACCTGAAACGACTACTGTAAGTTCTCCTGTGTTTTCTTCGGTACAATCATCAGGTAAAACATCTGTAAAAGTCAATTCCAGCTCAGCGGGTTCTTCAAGAATTATTTCGAGAAATGCAGTACACTCTTCTGCTGTAACCGTGACTTGGTAATTGCCTCCTGTTAGATTGGATAGAATCGTACCTGATTCCCCTGTATTCCAGGCAATATCAAAATTCGAAAAACTCGTTTCCACCGCGATTTCAATCATACCGTTGGCATCTCCAAAGCACAGAGGATCTTCAGCAACTACAAGAGAAATAGCGAGATCATCGCATGGAATACAATCATTTTCCTGGATATCATCACAAATACCGCAATCATCAAAGTATGCTGATCCTCCCCATATTCCTTCGCAGTCTTGTTCACAGTCATTATTGGGGTTGTCGTCACACACACCGCAATTATCTTCGGTAGCATTACCGCCCCAAACACCTGCACAGTCTTGAACACAGTCATTGGAAGAGTTATCATCACAAGTGCCGCATTGGTCTAGGTAGGCCGAACCACCCCAAACTCCTGCGCAGTCTTGCTCGCAATCATTGTTTGGATTATTGTCGCAGACTCCGCAATTATCCATCATGGCTGATCCACCCCACACCCCAAGACAATCTTGTTCACAATCGTTGGTAGGATTGTCATCACATACGCCACAGTTATCTTCTACTGCATTACCTCCCCAAGTTCCCGCACAATCCTGCGTGCAGTCGTTATTAGGATTGCTATCGCAAGTTCCACAATTATCCAGCACTGCATTCCCATTCATTACTCCGAGACAATCGTAACAATCATTCCAATTTGAATCGTCGTTGTCATCGCAGTCATCACCATCGGCTACATATCCCGGCGGTTGTGTGCATGAAGTCAAGGTGTTATCTGGGTCGCCATGTCCATCATTGTCCGTATCGGCATACCATGTGAGATCTGCTTGAACCGAGATGTAATCAACTTTTAATTCGGTGTCTGAACCAAAAGGATTAGTTGCTATTAGACTTACATTGTAGGAACCTGAAGAATTGAATGAAATGTTTGAAGGTTCGAAAGCATTGCTCGTTCCTGGGCTTCCTCCTTCAAATTCCCATGAGTAAGAAATGTCGTCTCCCGTGCTCAGATTTGTAAAGCTGATTGATTCTCCGACACATGGATTGTTATTGTCCACCGAGAATTCGGCAACCGGAGGATTGCCACCAACATTATTCAAGCAAAACTCCGTTGCTTCTTCATCGCCAAACTGGGCTCCTGAAGCGAGAGTGTTTCCGTCTTGATCAACTACTTCATACGATCCATTACCATTAAGGCAGCAGAGGCCATTTCCTACGGCATCATAAATGATGAATTCATAGCATCCATCCAAGAGGCAAATATCCTGAGATTCAATAGTGCCACTTTGGAAATTTGCGTAAGGGCCACCTTGAGCCAGAATATTGCTGTTCTCATCAAGCAAGGCCCAGGTTGTCTGACCTCCAAGAACATCCAAGGTGATATTTACCGTTGCGGTATTGGCAGATTGGATAGCTTGGTAATTAACACTGGATCCATCGTTACTTGGATTCGTGTCGGCATTGCCATTCGGGTTTTGAGTTTGAACCTCTAATGTTTTTTGTCCCCAACCTCCTGCATATTCGGGAAGAATTATTTGCGTTTCCTGTCCAGGGCCTAATAGACCCGTCCAATTAAAGGTTTGCCATGGTCCTGTAGTTCGGTATCGAATTTCTGTGTTCGACAGATTCGTACCACCCACATTTGATAGAATTACGACAGGTTCTATAAGCTCCGTGCACATGTTACCCGTCGGAGCAAGTATTGAGCTGATGGAGGCATCGGCCAATATTGGAACAACAGGCTCGCAACCATTTGAATTCAACAGATTGCTTCTCGAATTCTGAATGGAAAGACGCATGCGCTCTTTTTGACCTTCCGTAAACATGTCTTTGCATGTTTGACTCGTGTAATCCATGTAGTTTTCAACTTGCTGAGTACCCGAGCAAGCAGCATTGGAACAGCTGGAGTTTAGAGTCGTTGGTGGAGTATCGCATACCCTGTCTCCTTGCAGGGCACAGTTTGATTCACTGCAGCTTCCGCCGTGAAATGTGTGAAAAAGAGCAAAACCATGACCCAATTCATGGGTCAAGGTTCGATTCATATTCGTGTAGGATTTGAGATTCCCGGTCGTTCCAAATGCGTTATAGAGAATGACCGTTCCATCTACGGGAGAAGTTGTCGGGAAGTAAGCATAACCTTGTATCCCTGATCCTCCATTATTGTTCTCAATTTCGGTAACGACCCAAATGTTGTAATAGTCTTGATTCGGCCATCTCGATAAGTTTTTGACATTTAGCTCATTTGCTCCTTGCCCTTGGCCCGCTGTTATACCTTCCGAACAATAGTCAGTTATTGAGCACCCGTTAACTCGATTGATTCCGGAATGAGCGTTTCCGTCAGGGTCTCTTTGAGCAAGACAAAATTCAACACCAATATCAGCGCCATCTCCATCTCCATTCGTTCCCGCCATTTTGCGGAAATCTTCATTCAAACCATTAATGGCACTCCAAACTTGTTCATCTGAAATATTGGATCCGGATCCTTGGGCGTCACCATCGTGAATGATATGAACCACCACGGGGATTGTAAGAATGTCATTTGATTTCGGGATGAGGCCACTTCTTGTGTCCTCTATGAGTTGCATTAGTGATGATTCACGGGATTCTTGTTCCTCCCTATAGGTTGCGTTTTGCGACATAAGCCTATTGTGAATCAATCCATGAGCACATTGATCACTGCCCAAATAATCTTCGCCGAACGAGCTAATATTCGGATTGCCCGCAGTTTGCGAAAAAATGGGGTTAAAGAAGAAAAGAGGAAGTAGAATAAATGTAAATCTCAATCTCATGAATCTTCAATGCAGGATTCATGGCTTTTACTGAGATTTTACGCTATTGGTTACGCGGAATTAAGGCTTTGTAAGAATAACCGGTGTTTTACTACTGATATTTAGGAGCTTAACTGCCTTTTTGAGATCGAATGTACTGTTCAATCATATCCCACATCTCCTTTGGCACGGCTTCTAATTGGTTAAACTGGCCTGCGCCTTGCAACCATTCACCTCCATCAATTGTAATCACTTCTCCATTCATGTAAGAAGCAAAATCACTCATAAGATATGCCGCTAGATTTGCGAGTTCCTGGTGTTCACCCATTCTTCGCAACGGTATTCGTTTATCCAATGCTATCTTTTCTTTAAGCGGTTGAGGTACAAGTCTTTCCCAGGCCCCTTTAGTGGGGAATGGTCCCGGAGCAATCGCATTGAATCGGATGTTATACTTGGCCCATTCTACGGCTAAACTCCTTGTCATAGCCAAAACACCGGCCTTGGCTGTGGCGGATGGGACAACAAATCCTGAGCCAGTGGAAGCATAAGTGGTTACAATATTCAAAACAGTTGCAGGTGTTTGAGTCTCGATCCAATGCTTTCCGAAAGCCAAGGTACAATTGATAGTGCCCTTCAGCACTATGTCTATGATTATACCGAAGGCTTTTGGACTCAGTCGCTCGGTTGGACTTATGAAGTTGCCCGCAGCATTATTTAGAAGTCCATTTACTTCACCAAATTCGTCGAGCGTTGCCTTAAGAACTCCTTGAACCTCTTCTTCTTTCCTGACATCACAAGCAACAGGAAGAACTCTTCCCCCGGTTTTCGACTCAATTTCTTCCGCAGTTTTTTGAAGGACCTCGAGTTTTCTGCTGGTGATTACCACGTTTGCTCCAAGTTGAGAGTAATAAGTAGCCATGCTCTTACCGAGTCCTGTACCACCCCCGGTGACTACAATGGTTTTGTTCTCCAAAACCTTATCTTTAAACATTGGATTTTTGTATTCCATTTGGCAACATTTTTGAGGATTCGAAAATAGACAAAATCAACAGCGATTTGAAAACGAATTATCCTGCGAAAGTTTTAATAGCTTGGGGAGAGGCCATAAGAGGAAACAAAGAAATTCGAGAGTGGCTTTTGAAGAATGGTTATAAAGAGCTCGGAGTTTTTGTTTACGCCCTTCATAATAAGGAAGACGCGAAAAACTGGTTGATGGAAAATGGATTTCAGCCCCTGGCGGCAGCCATTGCAGGATCTGAAGGAAAGAAAGATGCCATCGATTGGCTCAATAAGTATAATTTCGACATCCTCGCAAAGGTTGCTCTGGTTGGTGATGGTGATGAAAGGGCTTTTAAATGGTTGTTAACTAATGGTCATCGAGAAATGGCTATGGTTGCTAAGAGAATTCAAGAAGTGAAGGATATGATTGAGCGAGATAATAATGACGTACACAAGATTAGTAGTGAATAATTTAATTGACATAACATGACACGTATAAGTACACTAGGACTCATTGCACTCTTTTTTATGTTTTCAGGAGTTATTTCCGCTCAAGACAAAGAAAACAGACCAAGTCCGCCCAGGACGGCAGAAGCGGCATTAACTTCAGGAAAAGTTGTAATCGATTACTCATCTCCTGCTGTAAAAGGAAGAACAATTTGGGGAGAATTGGTGCCTTATGAAAAAGTTTGGCGCACTGGTGCTAATGAAGCAACGACCATTATGTTCGAAGAGGATGTAAAAGTTGCGGGAAAGGAAGTGCCGGCAGGAAAATATGCCTTATTTACCATTCCCGGTGCATACGGTTGGGTAATTATCTTAAATAGCGAATGGGATCAATGGGGAGCTTACAACTATAACGAGAAAAAGGATGTGCTAAGATTCAACGTAAAGCCTGAAGCTCTTGAAGAGAATCAAGAGAGACTAGTCTTTGATATTTCGGACGGTGGAGTCGTTTCAATGAAATGGGAAAAATTGGAGTTCTCTTTCAAGGTGGAATAGATAAGACTTATTCGAATTTATTACGAAGCCCTAGGGAATCCCTTAGGGCTTCTTCTTTATTGGAATTTAGTCGCCAATACGCCATTTTTTCTACTTTCTTTAACTCAGCTGAACTGACCTGAGGATTGCTCGATCCTGCATTTGTTGTTTCTTCCCATCCCAAAATTTTAAAAGGAAATCGCGCTTCACATTTCACTTTGAGTTTTCGATCAATTTCAGGATAGTTCAATTCGTAGAGGTAGAATTCTTCTCCTGATTTCGTGTCATTCACCTGTAAATAGAGATTTGCTTCGCAAGTGTACGCCTTGAATTTTTTATGCCTTAGTCTAAGAAATTCGAGGGATGGGATCATTTGTATTTTACCCAAAGGAAGGGTTTGAGGCTCCAGACGCATGCGATTCCAGATGTCATCCTCTAAATAAGTTGCGGCAATTGACTCTTTCTTATCACCTTCATTTTGAAAGTATGACCTTAATTCGAAAAAAATCATTCTATCCTTGGAATTTATCTGACTGTAGGTGTGACCACACCAATCCTGAACGGATGTCGATACCTTTAGGGTAGCCGGGTTCTTTCTGAACTCGGTAGGTGTAAAAGTGCTGGTCATCACGGAATAATCATATATTCCCGTGGGGAATTTTTTCATCAAATTGGACTTCAGGACCTTTAGTGATTCTTCACTGCCATATTCTTTCTTTACCTGTTCATCAATCAAAAAATCTTCCGTTACGAATATCAAGATTACATCCCCTTTATGTTGCTCACCATACCTGGATTGAACCAATTCATAGCAGTTTATTTCGGCATTCCCTGAGAACCAGTAAGCCGAAAACTCTTCAGGATGCGAAGATTGGTAGGGATCATCAGGCGAAGTGTTTACCTGTCCGTAACAAGCTTGAAGCTGAATAAGAATAATCAGAGTGAGGATACGGGAAAGTAAATTCAACTTCATTGATGCGAGTTATCCGTGTTTAATCCTGTAAGATGATAAAAAAGTATAACGTCAATCATCATATGTGCTATTGCTGCGGTCCAAATTCCAATATATTCTACCAGATAGCCTAAACCTGCGATGGTAATGGTCATGAATATCCCGTAGATGAACAACTCTCTGTTTCTAGGGTCCAGGTAGCCATGAATCGCCACAAAAACGAAAGCGGTCAGCCAAATTCCCATTAAAGGTTGAAGAGCCCCTCTAAACAGAAGTTCTTCGCCAACACCTGCGCAAAAAGAAATAAACCAAATTCCAGTGGTTGACAATCCGAAGCGACTTATAATTCGAGCGTATTTGATGCCTACCTTTTGCCATCTCGGTCGACTTATAATCCATTTAGCCATCAGGCCGGCAACCACCCCGATTGGCAAACCAAGAATAACTTGCATAAGGAGACTGTACTCTGACCTGAATATTATTTGAAGAGGCTCATCCTCAAAAAAGCCGAGAACAGTCCATCCCAATGCGGGAAAACCAACAAGCGTGACAAGCGCCAAAGCGTACAAACGCCGTTTCATGAATCTCGGTCTTGATCATCAAAATCATCCATGGAAAAAACGCTATTGAAAAGGTCTGAAAAGGAGAGTCCGTCTTCCATGACATTCTTGCTTATCATCGAGTATTCAGATAAACCATGGAGGACAAATTCCATTAAAAGAAGCAACTCTTTTTGTTCTACTTTCGGATTGTACTTTTTAGCCAAGGCTTTTAATCCAGGGATATCCAAGAGAATTTCTGAATACTCTTTTTCGGCACAATTAGCGGGAAGTTCCAAATCATTTTTACCAAACCAGGTGATTATTTCCATGTAGGGATTCGGCTCATTCTTTCTCTTTTTAGCGAGCTCGGGATCTGGAAAATACTGAGCAAACAAACTCCTGATGGCCTTGCCCATCAGCGTGAATGCTACATTCTTTGCACCTTCTTGTTCTCCCTCATAGACCAATTCTATTTTTCCTGTTATTGATGGAAGAATTCCTAATAAATCGCCTATTCTAGCTCTGCCTTTTTCCTCGTCATTTATCAGTAATCTCCTCTCAACGGAACTCACTAATAGTTCATATGCCGAAATTGTCAATCTAGCAGAAACCCCACTTTTTTGATCGACATATTCACTTTGTCTTGCTTCAACTGCCACTTGTTCAATAAGGTGAGCAATCAGCGTAGGGATTTCGATTTTATCAGCCTGCTCATCCGTGAGATTCGCTTCTTGCTTGGTAATCGAAGAAGAGATTTCAATGTTTTTTGGGTAATGGGTAAGGATCTGGCTCTGAATGCGGTCTTTTAAGGGAGTGATGATCGCTCCTCTGTTCGTATAGTCTTCCGGGTTTGCTGTGAATACGAACATAACATCCAAGGGTAGCCTTAGCTTAAATCCTCGAATTTGAATATCACCTTCTTGAAGAATGTTAAAGAGAGCCACTTGAATCCGAGGCTGTAAATCAGGTAACTCATTGACTACAAAAATTCCCCGATGAGAGCGTGGGATCAAGCCGAAGTGGATTACTCGTTCATCCGCATAATCCAATTTTAAATTTGCCGCTTTGATTGGGTCAACATCCCCAATTAAGTCAGAAACCGTTACGTCAGGTGTTGCAAGTTTCTCAGTGTAGCGTTCTTCACGATGAACCCAATCAATGGGGCAATCATCTCCCATTTCTTCAACTGTTTCGCGGCCGAATTTTGAGATG
>CAZWQX010000027.1:0-33699 GCA_964635965.1 uncultured Cryomorphaceae bacterium | reverse complement strand
AGACTTATCTTTGGTGTATGCGCTTTGGATTGGCTTTATTACTGGCATGGATCACCTTGATCTGCCCTGGACAAGATGATGTGAGTGAAAAAATTTTCGACCTCGAATCTCAAAAGGAGAAAATGACGGAAGATATCAGGAAACTAAACGTTACACTGGATTCTTTGAAGTTGGTATCTATCGGAAATCGACTTACCGAAATGGGTTTACCAAGGGAAACGGGAGAATTGGTAAAACACAAAGCAATGTTTTTGTCTTATGCCGAAGAGCACGAACAAGCGTATTGGGTAGCACACATTATCAGTAAAGACGTTGCTAAGGGAAGGACAACGCGAAGCAATGACTTCAGGCAAGATCCACTAGTATCAACCGGTTCTGCCGAGGAGGCCGATTACTTTCTAAAATCGAAGAAAACAGACGGTGACTGGGAATACGACGGTTACGGATATGATCGCGGTCATCTCGCTCCTTCAGCTGATTTTCGTTGGAATCAAACCGCTTTGTCGGAGTCGTACTTTTACTCTAATATGACACCTCAACATCCCGATTTCAACCGAGGGGCATGGGCAGAGCTTGAATCCTATATCAGGGGTTATGCCATTGAGAATAATGTGGACGTTTTTGTGGTTACCGGACCAGTGCTCAATGAAAATTTATCCAAAGTGGAAAGAAGCATCAATGGACTCACCCTGCCTGAGTATCATTTCAAAGTAGCCATTGATCCATTGAATGCCCAAGCGATTGGGTTTTTGATGCCTAATGAAAAATGCGAATTACCACTGGAAGCTTACGCGAAATCCATCGATGAAATTGAAGAATTGACCGGACTCGATTTTTTTAACGGATTGGAGGACAATATGGAAATGGCGATAGAGAAATCTGCCGACTATCGGCCTTGGCTTCCTGAAGAACAGAGAGAAGATGCCTTAATGTTATCTCCAGATAAACTTGGTAAAGGACGCTATAACACTCTTCAGGCCTATGAATTTGCCGATAAAAGCAAAAAAGTAACCGTATGCGGAACCGTGGTAAGCACCTTCCGTTCGGCGAAGGATAATGTATTTGTTAACCTGGACAAAAAGTTTCCGAATACAATTTTCACCCTAACCATCTGGTCACGAAACGTGACCAACTTCAGCTACGCCCCTGAAAAAGAGCTGATGAACCAACGGGTTTGTGCCCGAGGTGAAATAACCCTAAGAGAAGGTGTGATGCAAATGAATCTCACTAATGAAAAGGAACTGGAGTTCTTGGAAGGTGATTTTTGAGGGTTAGAATTCGCGCGAAATAATAGCTTCATAATCGCCTAATAATTCGATCGACTGCATTATTTTATCGATTGAGCGCTGTTTTTCATAGTCGATTAGTAAATAATTGAACCTAAAATTGACTTCTTCCGTATAATGAAATAATTTCACGTTTCACCTCTCTGAAGATGCTATGATGTCACGCTACAAATTTCAGGCATATTCCTACTCGGATGCCATTTCGTTTATCAAACGCTCGAAGGGCTGCGTTGGAAAAATAAGAATCTCTACGCCACAAGATTCTCCTTATCTGGAGGTTAGCTTTTCTTGTCGTAAAAAACTGAGCGATTTAAAAGCGGCTATTTCCGACTTGCCGATCGCCACGAGAATATTATCCTCTCTTCAACCCGACCAACGGGAACTTTCGAACTAAGATGAAGCCCAAAAAAGGACTGATTACTCCTGAAAGCTTAATAGCTGATGGATGGGAATTTGATCCTAAACTGAGCAAAAATGAAAGGCGCGGTAGATCCGTAAAACTCAAAAGAGCATACCGAAAAGGTTATTGGATAGTAATGATTTATGAAATGGGAAAAGAGGGAGAGCTATTAAAGCATTTCAAAGTTTCCAGCAGTCTTTATTTGGGATTATCTTCGCGCGCCGAAACCACAACTGAACTAACAAAGAACCACGAAAAAACCAGTGAATGATACGACTGATTTTTCATATCGCACCCACTGTAGGAGCCATGAAGACCGCTTCAACAGAAATGAGAATTCTCTTCGATTTTGAGGAAGAACCAAAGAAAGATTTCGAAAACGACAATTTCTACTTCACACTTGAAGCAGATCGTGAGACAGCTCTTGAAATGAAGCAATCACTCTCGGAAAGGGGTTTTCCCGTTACCGTGAAAAGCGATGTCGAAGCATTGTATTTCGACTGAGGTCAGGTCTCTTGTCCGAAGCTGATCATCCAACGAATGCCATATCTATCGCGAAAAGACCCAAAGTAAGAACCCCAAAAGGTATCTTGCATTGGCATTTCTATTTCTCCTCCTTCGGAAAGTCCTTTGAAGAAATGATCCGCTTTCTCCTTGGTATTGGCATGAATCATAACTGAGCAGTCATTACCTCTATTCAAGGTCATTCCAGGAAAGGTATCACTCCCCATTAAGGCACTCCCTTCCCCCAGTGGAAGACTGACATGCATAATACGCTTTTTATCTTCTTCAGAGAGTGGAGGGGCCCCTTCTTGTTCGGGCATTTCCGCAAAAGTTCCAATGAAATTAAATTTTCCACCAAAAACGGATTGATAGAGATTGAAAGCTTCGCGACAGCTACCATCGAAGGTTAAATAAACATTTGCTTTGGTCATTTCGAGGTCAATTGGTTTTCTCGTTCAAGTTGAGAAAACTCTGATTAATTGACAATTCAAATTCGTTAAGGATTTCTAAAACAGAACACGTAAATCAAGATACTTAATTCAGGAAAAATTGACTTTGGCGAGGGAATGCACGAAATTGCGGGTTAATCAATTTGACATATAACCCTGGTTAAGTCAATGAGATAACTATTACAAACAAGCAAAAACCTCCGCACACGAGCGGAGGTTTTTGTGTTTAGCTTAAGATTTCATCAGCACGTTCTATCAAAATGCACTAATTTCATAGAAACTACCTTTCAATGAAACTAGGAGCTTTTTCAGTCAGTCTTGCCGTACAAGATATTCACGCATCCAAAGAATTCTACCAAAAACTGGGATTTACGGTGTTTGCAGGTAATATCGACCAAAACTATCTCATCATGAAAAATGGCGACACGATAATTGGTCTTTTCCAAGGAATGTTCGAAAACAATATCCTTACGTTTAATCCGGGGTGGGATCAAAATGCCAATACGTTGGATAATTACGACGACATCCGAAATATCCAATCAGAACTTAAGGCAAGAGGAATTGATTCGGGTGAACCCATTAGTGAAGGTTCACAAGGCCCGGCGAATTTTATGGTGGTTGATCCTGATGGGAATACAATACTCGTCGATCAACATGTGTAAAGGTTTTGATTATCGACATCAAGAAGACTAACTTGCAGTTATGCGAATTAAGTTTCTGCTTTTAGCCTTAATGAGTTTTAGCCTGATCGCTAATGCCCAACTCCCCGATGGAAGTATTGCTCCCAACTTCACATTAACTGATTACGAAGGAATAGAGCACACACTTTACGACTACCTCGATGAGGGAAAAACCGTGATCATTGAGGTATTTGCCGCTCATTGTCCTTCTTGCTGGAGTTACCACCAAACCAACCGCTTAAAGAATCTTTATAACAACTACGGCCCCGAAAGCGCAGACGAATTAATGGTGTTGGCCTTGGAACACGACCAGTGGAATAACCACAATGCCTTCAAAGGAGATGGTCCACCTTGGGTGACGCAAGGAAACTGGTTAGAAGGAACACCCTACCCTATTTTTGATGTGGAAGATCCGGACCGTGGGGTATTTGACGACTACGACGTGATTGGTTACCCGTTGATTTTCAAAGTTTGTCCCGATCGGATATCCGAACGAATTTTCACTTACGAATTGGAAGCGGAAATCTATGAAAAGGTGGGAGAATGCCAAGCTGCTCTGTCGACTAACGAAGAAGTCGATTTGGGTTCTATCTACTTTGATGCAAACACGGGAGTGCTCAACATCCAGAAGCACGAGGACCTCGTTCGGGTGACGGTTTTTGCCATCACGGGACAATCCCTACAGCAATTAAACGATTTTCAATCTTCCTCAATTCCAATTGACCCGCTGAAAACGGGAATTTATCTTTTTCAGATTCAAACAAAGAATGGCTCGGTGACGAAGCGGTTTTTTGTGGAGTAGTTATTCGTTGATTGTGGCTCGTGGCTCGTGGCTGGTTCGTAGTTGGTAGTCGGTAGTCGGTAGTCGGTAGTCGGTAGTCGGTAGTCAAAGTTCAAAAAACTATTAGAATCCGAAAAATTAAAAGTTCATCAGTAACTTCTGACCGGATCATGATCAGTTATTAATTATTTCTCGCTCCGCTGCATTTACTTGCTGCGCGGCGTGAAATCGCCTGCCTGACGACAGGCAGACTTCGCTTAGTAGTAATTCAGGGTTTATTAGACATACATATATAATTCTGATCCTGTTGAAGTCATCAATTCTCAATATACTCTATACCAATTTTGTAATTCCAATGAAAACCAATAGACTCTTCAATCTCGAACCTGATCCATTTGTTGTAGACTTTTGCATACAGAAATGACTGAGATTCATTTATCTGATTGGTCATCCTCACACCGGAGTAATCCTTTGCTTCCTTATTATTATCGCTGTCAGAAACCCAGTCGAATACAACAATAACTTCGTTGTCAACTTTGAGTCTATTCTCTATTAGAATAGATAATTGATTCCTCCCGTTCGGGCTTCGATATTCTTGAACATACAATAGTTCTCCTGGCAGTCCGACGGAATCGATTGAAAAGAAACTGACAAGATATTTGTCACCCTTTTTATTTCCCTTGGTGTGGACGAACACCTTAGAAATCAGAACATCTTTTGGTATATCCTTGATTTCTACCCCTACACCTTGGGTTATTCTCCCTGATGTTCGGCCATACGTTTTCATGTCATGAAAACCTGCCTCCATTCTCTTTTCAGTAGCTCTAATTTCCACAGTACCTAAAATGAATGGAGATGGAGCAAGTCTGATGGTGTCAGTAATTTCAGATGAAAGAAGCTTTAATTCCTTATATCCTAACCGTGAAATAGTGATATGATCACTTTTTATCAGGTCAGATGAAAAATACCCATTATGATCTGAGAAAATTGATAATGACCCCGCCCCTATGGTAGCATAGGGCACAGGATCACTACTAATTTGGTCTATCAGAACTATCCTTTCATTTGACTGACATGATAATTCTATTGTCAAAAAGATTGACACAATAAAAAGTGATAGTCTCATAGTTCAAATGAAATTGATTTTAACATTCATCTTCAGGGTCTGGTGCGTGTCCACATGGATATGCATCTCCACACTGGTATGAATCACCTTCAAACCAGAAAAAGTATGGGGTTGCAATCGTGGTACATAAACCAGCACCTATGGAGTGATCAGTCTCATATTCAGTGCACCAGAAACAATTTGCACCCACCAGATTATCAGGAACCACATCCGAACTGCCATTATTATTGAAATTCGCAGTTGTTCTAGGAGTCTCCATGTGATGAGAAATTAGTCCAAGTGTTACTCTGAAAAGTACGCTCGAACCTGAATGAAGTGAATCGTTATCCAATGAACTAAAATTGTAAACAGCATCATTTTGAATGTCCAGTTTATCATTTAGTATATCAAGTGTTGAAGTGGATTTGGTTGTGCCATCATCAATAATAAGTACAATCAGAGAATCAGTGTAAAAATCAGTAACTTCTGTATTGTAGGTAGCCGTACCTCCATAAAAATCTACGTCATAAATTGTACCGGATACATAAGTAATTTTCTTAATATTCCCGGCCATAGCTATTTTTTCTTCATCTGTATAGGTGCTTTTTGACGCTTCTTGACCTGCTTTTGAAGGTGTGTCAGATTGATTTGGTGAATCCAACTTTTCTTTTGAACAACTGGCAAAAAGCATTCCTAAGGCCAAACAAATTGGCATAACTTTTCTATTTAACATGATTGATGCTATTGAAATTGTTGCTTACTCTGTAACGTTTTCAGCTCCCCGTTCGAGAATAGAACTGTCGGATCCATCGTCCACTCAATGTGAGTTTAAAAACTGAATTCATAAATATGGCAATTGTAATGTTATAAAATTATTAACTCGCAAATTCATCTTGACTGAGTTAAAAATATTCACCCTCCATCCATAGCTTTAATAGACTGAATTCTCTCAAACGTGTCTGATGCCATCGCAAACATCCAAGCGGAAAACGAAGTAGCCGACTTCGATTTGCAGTACCTAAACTTCCAAGAAAAGACGAATTTGAGGTTGTGAAATGAGTAGATTGCGTTAAAAATTGTCTACATATCTTTGAACTAGTAAGATTGGGCTTATAACAATAGGGTTACCTAGAAAATGACTCAGAAAGCAGAAAACGACAATACCCCAAGTTTTGATCTTATAAAAGCCTTAACGTGGGTGATCAAAACCATAGGCATTTTGTGCTTTATTGTTTTGTGTTTAGTTCTTTTCTTCGTTTGGTATTCTGATGACGCTCAGAAAAAAGAGTTTATTGATAATTGGTTTTTGCTAAAATCAGAACGGCATGTATATTGTTACTTTATCATTATAGGAACTGTAGCAATGTTCGTCATTCAAAATTTTCATTTCAGAAGACTGTTAAAAATGAGGAAGGACGAAAATAACCGAATTGGTCAAGAAAAAAGTGACCTCCAGCAGATGCTCCTTGGGAATACTGAGTTAAATTCTAGTAATCAATAGCTGAACATTATGTTATTTCAATTCGCCGTTTCTAGTTTAATTTTAATCCTGATTCTTCTTGTTATTTGGAGAAATTATGGACAGCGAAAAGCCGAGTTGGCATTCAAGTACCGCCTCTACACGTTGAGAGACCAGCTTCGAAAAGAGGCTATTTCTGGAAAGATTGACTCGAAAGATTGGAAATTTTCATATTACGATAAATCAATTTCGAAGGCTGTATCGAATGCCTACTCTATCACTTTGTTTAGTATTGTTCTGCATTGGATGAAATACAATGACAATGAAGAATTTATGAAATTCTATCACAGATTGGAAGGTGAGGTTAAAGAAGATCCTTTTTATAGTGAACTTAAGAAAGAATTGAATGAAGCAACTCTGGAATACATTATGGGACAGCACGATGTATCTTTCCGAGTTTTCTTTAAACCTCTTCTGACTGCACTTTTTGGTTTTAAAGTAATTCAGAAGAAGTTTCTTCGAAGTATCAATTCTGTTTTTTACTTACCTGAAATTTCAGATTCACCAAACCACATCAAGCTAGCCGCCTAGCGCATATTTTTGGATTATTGTCCTTTCACATAAGAACTCATAAACTGATCATTGACCAGCGAAATTGATCACTGAGTACAGGTTTCAGCTACTGAGAATCGGTATAAGCGTATACGTCAAGAACAAAGGAGTAAAGGGTGCCCGCTTCGCTGCATTTGCAATGCTACGGTAAATTTTCTTAGCGCAAAGCAGTATTAACTGATTTTGAATCAAATCGGCTTTGGGATTGATCCGCCGGTGGCGGATCATCCCTGTGGGGGACCTACATTGACCGAAAACCAGTTCAGGCCATGCCTGAATATAGGTTTTTTGCTTTATCCGAATTAGCGAGCAAGCTCGGGTAAATTGCCAATTCTGAATTAATTCTGCTTGGGATTGATCCGCCTCCTGCGGATCATCCCTGTGGGGAACCTGCATTGACCGAAAACCCACATCGCATTTCATGCGATGCATGGGTTTTTTGCTTCAGGATGCTTTCGAGCGAGCTCGAGCATCCTGAAGCAAAAAACCCACCGCAAGGCTGCGCTTGCGGTGGGTTTTCGGTCGATGCGGAGAAGGAGGGATTCGAACCCCCGGTACCTCTCGGTACGCTGGTTTTCAAGACCAGTGCAATCGACCACTCTGCCACTTCTCCGCCGCAAAAGTAATCCTTTTGAACATTTCGCAAAACTGAGATGTCAATTAATGGTATAATTTTGGTTTATTCCTCAATTCACAATTCCGTAACTTTATCTGTTAGAACGTTAAAGAACATGAGAGGCGCGCTTAAAATATTTTTCACTCTATTCCTTTTTTCGGCAATTCAGGCCTATTCCGTTCCCTTTGCCGTATTTAATCACAAGGTTTTTTACGTACCTGGCAAAGGCCCACTGGTCGAAACCTATTTCGATATATACGGAAAATCCATTACCCTTCTCGAGCATGCAGAAAGACCCGGTATTCTAGTCGGCGAAGTTGAGCTTACCGTGATTTTCAAGAGAGGGGGTGAAATCATTACTTACGATAAAAAGACGCTGAAGTCTCCTGAAATGACGCAAGGCTACATTGTGGATTTCATCGATGTGCAGCGTTTTGCCGTTCCATCGGGTAATTACGATGTGGAAATAGAGCTCAAGGATCTAAATGCTCCTGAAGAATCATCTACCACTTCGGCGACAGTGGCCATCAACGTACCTGAAATACCGAATGAGACGTTCTTTTCGGATATCGAACTGGTATCGGCTTACAAGAAAACGACCGAGCCAGGTCCGCTTTCTAAATCAGGCTATGACCTGCTGCCAATGGTTTCAGACTCCATACTTCGTGCGGAAATGTCGGATTTGGTATTGTACACGGAAATCTATGGTACGGTGAAAGATTTAGGTGAAGAAGAAAAGTTTTTATTCACCGCTTATTTGGCAGATGCCGATAGCAACCATGCAATTAACAGTACCCGTAAGTTTCTTCGACGTTCGACGGCCGAAGTGTCCCCCATTCTAACCACTCTGCCCTTGGCTGATGTGAAATCGGGACATTACAACCTGATAGTTGAGGTGAGAAGCCGTTCAAACGAATTGATTGCCCAAGCTACACACCCCGTGAAGCGCGAGAAGAGACAATCAGTAGATGTGCTCAGCTTAATGGAAGACGAAAGTATTGAGGCCACCTGGGTTAGCACATTCGACACCAAAGCTTCCATTTACGACTATGTGCACTCATTGAGACCTATTGCGACCGGTCAAGAAAAAGGAATGCTTGACAATAGCTTCAGGGAATTTGAGAACTCTGAACTCAAATATATGCGCAGATTCATGTACGCTTTTTGGGAGAGTCGTCAATCGGGAAATGGAGAAAACGCCTGGCTAGCTTATAAAGAAAAGGTTGATTTTGTTGAAGAAGAATTTGGCACTCAGAACAAACGAGGTTTTGAAACGGATCGTGGAAGGATATATCTACAGTACGGGGCACCAAATGACATAACAGACCGAGCGAATGAACCCTCCTCCTACCCCTATCAAATCTGGCGCTACTACAAAACAGGTCAGTTCAATAACGTCAGATTTGTATTCTATGACCCCACTTTGATGGCTGTTGATTATGAGCTTCTTCATTCAGAGGGAATTCGAGGTGAGATTCAGAATCCTCAGTGGAGGCTCCTCCTGGAACAAAGGAATACGCCTATGAACAATGTTGACAGGGATCAGGGCAGACAACACTTTGGTGGCCGAGTAGACGATTATTTCAATAATCCACGCTAACTTAGGCTTCTTTTTGCCTTTGAAAACGGCCATTGTCATTCTCAACTACAACGGTAAAGAACACCTTCGCCGTTTCCTGCCTTCTGTTGTAAAGTTCAATTCTGCAAAAGCAGAAATAGTTGTTGCGGACAATGCGAGTACCGACGATTCTCTTGAATTCCTGAAAGAAACATACCCTACAGTCAAAATCATATCTCTTTCAAAGAATTATGGGTTTGCCGGTGGCTACAATCATGCCCTCAATGAAGTTGATGCGGAACTCTACGTACTGCTAAACAGCGATGTGGAGGTGTCTGAAAATTGGCTCGAACCGCTTATTGAAAAAATGACTCAAGACAAGCTTATTACGGCGTGCCAGCCTAAAATAAACGCTTACTTGGAAAAAGATAAGTTTGAATACGCAGGGGCGGCGGGTGGATTTATTGATAAAAACGGATACCCGTTTTGTCGAGGAAGAATATTCGATAATTGCGAACGCGATATTGGTCAGCATAACGACGAACGGGAAGTATTCTGGGCATCGGGAGCTTGTTTGATGATTAGATCGCACAACTTCCATTCAATCGGAGGTTTCGACGAAACCCTATTTGCCCATATGGAAGAAATCGATCTCTGTTGGAGGTTAAAAAACCAAGGACACCGTATTTACTGCCTGCCTCAATCCACCGTTTATCATTTGGGAGGTGGGACTTTATCGGCACAAAACCCACGAAAAACCTACCTCAATTTCAGGAATAACCTGGCTATTCTGGTCAGAAATGATTACCGAAACGGGATTGTGAAGCGGATCTTCAAAAGAATGGTATTCGATGGCGCAGCGGCATTTTACATGCTTCTGACTTCAGGACCTGCGCACTTTTTTGCCGTGATCAAAGCCCACTTATATTTCTACGCCAACCTTTCGAGGTTGTTAAAAGAACGATCGACTCTCAAGGCTGATTCACAGGAAATCAATAAAACAGGCCTCTATCGAGGAAGTATAACTCAAGACTTCTTTAAAGACAAAAAGAAAGTATTTGGCGCCCTGGCCTCGAACTTGTTCGTTCGTCAGAGGCGCAATGCGTGATCAATCGCCATTCTGTACCCATCCAGACCTGCCCCAACCACAACTGCTGAGGCGTATTTACTAACAAAGGAATGATGTCGATAAACTTCTCTGGAGAACACATTTGAAATATGCACCTCAATAACAGGCACTTGAATAGCTGCTACGGCATCCCCCACTGCAATAGATGTATGAGTAAAGGCTGCGGGATTTAAAACAACCGCATCGAAATCTGCTCCACCGTGAATGGCTTCAACTAATTCTCCCTCTTCATTTACCTGTTTATAGCTCAAGTCCGCCTCAGAAAAAATTTCCTTCAGCTTTCCAAAATACTCTTCAAAGCTTTCAGAACCATATAGCAAGGGCTCTCTCTTTCCCAGTAGATTCAAGTTGGGTCCGTTGATAATTATAATTCGCTTCAATCGAATGGCGTTTTATTTAAGCCAAATTTACTGAGAACGATTTATTATGGATTGGAAATCACTCAATCGAGGTTTTGAAACGTATTTGCGCCTGGAGAAAGGGTTAAGCAAAAACAGTATCGACGCTTACAAACGCGATGTGAGTAGGTTGAGTGATTATTTTCAAGAGTACTCAAAAAAGAGCCCCCTTAAAATCGAATACAACGACCTCGCTGAATTTGTGCACCACTTGTCTCGAGAAGTTTCCAACCCAAGAAGCAGAGCAAGACTAATTTCAGGCGTTCGGGCCTTTTTCAGGTACCTCATCATGGAGGACCTTAGATCAGACGACCCGTCAGAACTACTCGAAACACCGAGGTTGCCTCAGAAACTTCCGGACACGTTGGGAAGAGAGGAGATCGACAAAATTCTTGAATCCATTGACCTGAGCACTCCACATGGTACACGAAACAGGGCAATTCTAGAAACACTCTACGCCTCAGGTCTTCGGGTAAGTGAAGTTGTGGGACTTAAAATCTCCAATATATACCGAGAACAAGGCTTTGTGCGTGTAATCGGAAAAGGAGATAAGGAAAGATTGGTGCCAATTGGAAAAGATGCCTTGAAGTACATTGGGATTTATCGAGATGAAATTCGAAATCACATCAATGTTTCCAAAGAATATTCAGATACACTTTTTCTTAATCGCCGAGGTTCCGGTCTAAGCAGAGTGATGGTATTCAATATTGTAAAGGAAGCAGCAGCAAATGCGGGAATCTCAAAAAATATAAGTCCCCACACGTTCCGTCATAGCTTCGCAACTCACTTGGTTGAAAATGGGGCAGATCTTCGAGCTGTTCAAGAAATGCTAGGTCATGAAAGTATCACCACGACCGAAATTTACACGCATCTCGATCGTACTTATTTGAGAGATACGATACTTCTTTATCACCCTCGGAACAACTGAATAGGCCTCCTCCGATACTCATAAATTATTGCTATAAGTAATAAAGCATACTCAACTGTTATCCAAGCATATTTAGGAGATAATGTATCGTAATAATGTGTGTAGGAAAAGAAAACCGAGAAAGACCAAATAGTTAGCGCATTTCGCCTTGTGAGTATGCTAAACCAAATAAGGGGAATTATATACCAGGGATGTACGGTTGTAGAGAAAATGAAAAAAATCAGATAGGAAATCAACACCTTTTCAGACAGTTCGATTTTGAGGAAGGCAACCAAACAAATTAGGAGGAGTGATGTAAGTCCGAACATCGGTCCGACCGCGCTTATTGGGTTATAACCCAAAATTGATGTACATATTTCAGCCACCAAATAATAGAGAGAAGCATTGAATTCAAACTTTCGGAAATAAAGATCAAATCCTTCAAACACCTGCATCAGACCATTCCAGAATGGCAGAAAACAAATAACGACGAGTACAGCAGCAGTAGCCACAATTTTAATTCCTCTTTCGTTCCTATAAAAGGCAGGAAAAAACATCAGTGGATTGAGCTTAACCAATATTGACATGGCTAAACTTATTCCCGAACCCGTTACGTGCGAATTTCCAGCCTGATGAACTGATACAGCAACCAGCGGCAACAGAGCCGCTTCAAAATGCACATTGCCCAGTCCTTCAACGATTACCAGCGGATTGACCAAATAGAGAGCATACAATCCAAACAACCGCTTATCTCGACGAAAGAAGTATAAAGCTCCTCCGAGCTCCATCAAAAGAATAAACAAGCGAATACCATTTACTTGGTGCAGCAATCCCGAAAAAGCGGCACCAATTGCCATTCCAAGTTGATGAAGAGGAGGATAAACAGAGGGATAATCTGCCGAATTCATATTATCCAATAATTCCTGAGCTGCCGGACCAATAAAATCTGTTTGAGACGGAATTTTTCCAATGGGATTTACACCATCCAACAGAAGGCTACCGTCCCAGATAAAGCGATAAAAATCGTCGCTTAAAAGCGGTAACTCCAGAAAAAACACCAATCTACCAATAAGCGCGGTGAGGATCAGAATCGTAACATTAATATTCTCCTTTAACCAAAAAAACCAAGGAACAAATGCAAGAAAAACGCTTATAAACAGCAGATCAGGCTCTGACCTGGGTGTAAAAGATGTGAGTGTTATCCCAAAGAGATAAATGGCTACTAGGACAATAGTTGCCAGCCTGCCTTTCATTAACGCAAAGCGTGTTTAACCGAAAAATGGAAAACAGCGAAGAATCCAAACACGAGCATTGCATGAAGCGGAATAAACCCCCATTCCCCCAGTCTAAAACCAACAAAAAGTGCCAAGAGAAAATATAATCCCAAAAGCCCTTCTAACCAGGAAATAAAAGGAATCCGTTGATCACTGTATTTTTTGTTTCGCCAGCTACCGGTATTCCCAACTAAGTTCCATTTGGGTGTGCGCACAAAAGGAGTTTTCTTTCCAAAATAGCCTAAAAGAACAGCTCGGGCGTTATGAAGACTCATCCCCATTGACAGACTCAAAAATGCCGGGTATAACCAAATAAACCTCCTCTTCGAACCCTTTCCAATTCGGATGTAAGCAGTATAGTAAAAGAGGGCCAGCACAACAAAACTGAAAAGCAAGAGTCCTCCTGAAGCAAAAAGAAGCTCATATCCTTCAACCTCATTTTTGAGAACAATCAAAGGAAGTGACATGACGGCGCAGACCACAATCCATATGAAAATGGACGAGTTCATCAAGTGAAATAGCGCATGAATCTTTGTCGAAAAAGGGACGCTTACAGCTCTAAACACAGTTCCAAGATGCTTAACCGCACACTCAGCCGCTCCTTTATTCCAACGGTATTGCTGGTTCTTTAAAGCATTCATCTCAGCCGGCAATTCTGCCGGAGAAACCACTTCTTCCAGAAACTTGAACTTCCAACCTTCCAACTGTGCACGATAACTCAGATCCAGATCTTCAGTAAGCGTATCCGCACTCCAACCTCCGGCATCTAAAATGCAATCTCGACTCCAAACTCCCGCAGTTCCGTTAAAATTGATGAAATGGCCCCCTTCATTTCTCCCGGTTTGTTCTACAGTGAAGTGTGCATCGAGTGCAAATGCCTGAACCTTGGTAAGCAAGGAGAAGTCATGGTTCAAATGCCCCCAACGGGTTTGGACCATACCAAGATTCGGATCGTCAAATTGATTCAGCGCTTTCAGGAGAAAGTCCTTTTCGGGAATAAAGTCGGCATCAAATATGGCAATAAACTGTGCCGAACTACGATCGAGACTGTATTGGAGTGCACCCGCCTTAAACCCTTTTCGCTCGGGCCTTTGTATATGATGAATATCAATTCCCTTTTCAGCCCAATACCGAACCCTTTCTGCACCTATTTGGAACGAATCGTCGGTGCTGTCATCTAAAAGTTCAATGCGTAACTTATCGCCTGGGTACTCAATTGTTGCTGCCGCATCAATTAGTCGCTCAACCACATACCTCTCATTAAATACGGGCAATTGAATCAAAACAGAAGGATATTCCCCTTCCCATTCGAACCTTCGAGTTACAGGCTTTCTCCTCTTATAATTCAGTAATAAAGAAAGCTGGATTAGGCTGTAGGCAAAAATGAAAATCATGCCAAGTCCATAAACTCCAATGACGATCCACCCCCAGTCAGGCATACTTGAAAATGGTGTATATAATTTTATATCCAGCTAAAATACTCCCTTTGAGCGTTCCTGAAACTTTTGAAATGCCTTTACGACGGCGATATGACACAGGAACCTCGACTGAGGAGATTTTTTTCTTTAACGCTTTGACTTGCATTTCGACTGTCCAGCCAAAGTTTCTGTCTATCATCCCAATTTTCTCGTATGCGCTCCTGGTAATTGCCCGAAACGGCCCCAAATCGCTGAATTCAGACTTTGAATAGAATAACTTCATTAAAGTCGTGGCTAACCAATTACCGAAAATTTGTTGGGGCATCATTGAGCCTTTCTCCCGAGCTCCCAAAGACCGGCTTCCAATGACCAATTCTGCTTCTCCATTCAGTATTGGTTTGAGCAAAGTCGACATTTCCTCGGGGTGATCAGAATAGTCACCATCCAAAAAAACGAGAATATCGGGTTTAGGACTTGTAGATAAAGACCGATCAATAGCCTTTAAGCAAGCAGCTCCATAACCTTTTTCGGGTTGCTCAACAACCACAGCTCCATTCTCGGCTGCCACTATAGCCGTATTGTCATTACTGTTATTATTGGCAACAATAATTTGCCTGACCAATTCCTTCGGAATATCCCTGAGCACGAATCCAATTGATTCCTCCTCGTTATAAGCAGGAATGATCACATCAACAACCTTCAATTTACTTCAGCTTACAAATTTAGTGTCGCTTCTTCCCGACCTATGAGAATGGGATTGTCGTTTATCCTTCCCTCTTCAGACCTGTTCTCAAGCTTCAAAACGCCTCTTGGGCAAACGGCACTGCACACTCCACAACCCACACAACTCGATCTGACGATATTCTGACCTCTTTGAGCATACCACCTCACATCAATACCCATTTCGCAATAGGTACTGCAGTTTCCGCAAGAAATGCATTGCCCTCCATTTGTAGTTATCCTGAATCGTGATTTAAATCGCTGAACCATTCCTAAATACGCTGCAAGAGGACACCCAAACCGGCACCAAACCCTGTTGCCCATCACCGGATAAAAACCAGTACCCACTGCTCCTGCAAAAACGAATCCGATGGCGAATCCATAGACGGACCTCACCTTGTAAGAATTAATTCCCAGAAGCTCCGAAGTTCCTGTGAATGCAGTGTAAGCTACCCACACTGTCATAAAAACTGCAAATACAAGCACAGCGTGAATCAGCCACCTTTCAATTTTCCAGGCCCCTAGGCGCTTATCACTGAGGTGACGATATGGATCACCTACGGTTTCCGCAAGTCCACCGCAACCGCAAACCCATGAGCAATACCAGCGTTTACCAAAAAAGTAGGTCAAAACAGGAACGCCTATCCCAAAAAGAACAATTCCCCATCCGAATAAGAAAAGTCCGAGAGTACCTTCTTCAAGGTATTGATCCACCCTGTAGTCAAAGAAAAATGTATACTCCAATGGCCATGCACTTTTTAAATCATAGGCAGGCAGTTCCAGTCTGGTAAGAATCTGAGGCAAGGTAAAAGCGAAAACAACTTGAAAGAAAACCACCGAGGCGGTTCTTACCTGTTGATACTTATTACCTCTGTATTTCCAAAACATTCGCAAACCCATAACGAGCATTGAAATCGTATACATGAATCCATACAGAAACCAGCGATCAGAAGCGTTTCCTGCAAGTTTTTCAGCCAACGGTTTTAACAGAACGATTTGGTTAACCAAATAAGCAGGAAACTGATAAAGCAGGATATAAAATAGTACCAAGCAAACAAAAACGATGATTGCAGGCCATTGTCTCGTTTGTGCTTTCTGATGAAAAATATGATGATTTTGTATTCCCGGATGACGAAAAGCCAGAGGCATTGCATAAAGAATTCCTCCAAGCGCGCCGAGTCCAAAAACTATAAAGGCCCAAAACCCTGTTTTCAGCCACTCAGGACTTCCGGCTTTCATGACTTCCGAAATCTTGAAGTCAACCTTATCTTCAGGGATACCATAGTGATCATTTATGGCTTTATTGATTTCGGGAACCTTGGAACGAAAGTTCGAACTGAATTCTTCAAATGAAGACCATTCCCTGCCAATCATCCAACCGGTATATTCTCCAATTTTCCCCTTGAGAAAGGGATCACTGAAGAATCCTCCGATGAATTCCTCGTTGTAAAGAGATGGATCCCCATTGAGTGCACTCTTCATCTCAGCCGTTACAGATTCAGATATACCATAATCATTTACAACAACTTCAGCATATTCATCAAAAGCATTACTTAAATGAGATACCATCAACACCGGAGGTGCGGGATCCAACATGCTAAGCTGATTTGCAAACGCCTGATTTTTTACATCAAATAGCGAATTTAAATTGCTGTTTTTCAAGTTTATATCCACAAATATGGAGAGCCCAATAAACAGTGCTGAAGCGATGGTGAACAACGCCATTCCAATTTGCCTATATTGCTTTTCTCTCATACTTAAATAAGCTTTTGCAGAATTGATTTTGGTAACTCAATTCCCGTTTCTGACTGGAATTCTTGCTTAAACTTCTTGTGCCATTTTTTATAGAATTCGGGATCGAAATTGGCCTTGTGTATTTGACCGACCACCTCTCCCACCGTAAGTTCCTTCCGAAAGGCTTTATCGAAGAACTCATGGCGCATTCGGATACCAAAAGTGCTGATACCATTCAATTTCTGTGTTTCAGGGTGGTAATCAAGCGTAATGAACTTTTCAGGAGTCATCTCCCAAAAAAAGTGTTTGTGTTCTTCGTTTTCTTTTGGAATAACCATTCCATACACCTGGTACTCGATATCAAAGAACTTCGCAGAATTGAACCAAGGACCTTGGCGGTAAGATGATTCTTTTCCTGCCAAGACTTTGCCGAGAACCTCGCCCATCATTCTGCCCACGTACCATACTGCTTCTAGGGCTCTTCTTCCCTTGGCCGTCTTCCGCAGCTCGGCACAATCGCCTGCCGCGTATATGTTTTTGACGTTCGTTCTGAGATGGTCATCCACCATTATACCCCTGTTTATCTCTATTCCCGTTCCTTCGAGAAATTCAACATTGGGTGTCACACCTGTGGTAATCCCTACCAAGTCACAAGTAATCTCTTCGCCCGTTTTAGTCGTGATCGAAATAACCTTTCCATTTTCACCATTAATCTTTTCTAACTCCGTTTTCGAACGCAGGTCAACCCCGTGAGACCGAATGTGGGCACTAATTCGTTTTCCTTCTTCTTCTGTTAAAACATGGCCCCAGAACACATTCTCTCTGATCAACATTGTTACGGGAACATTCCGAGTAAGCAACATTTCGGCAAGTTCAACCCCTATCAATCCACCGCCAACTATGACAGAACGCATTCCCCTTTTATTTCCGTCTAATGGCGCCGGTGTGCGCTTTTCAAGATTTTCAAGGTCCTGTAAACTAACCAACCCCTGCACTCCATCCAGATCCTGACCAGGCCAATCGTAGAACTTTGGTCTTGAACCCGTCGCGATTACCAAATCATCATATTCCATGACCTTCCCGGACCGCAGTTGAAGTTTACGCTCTACGGGAATTACCTTCTCAACATAATCTTGCAACAGCTCAATTGAGTTTTTTTCCCAAAACCAATCTTCATAGGGTTTGATATTCTCAAATTTCATGTGACCCATATACACGTACATGAGCGCTGTGCGAGAAAAGAAATACTTGGATTCAGCAGATATCAATGTAATTCTTACATCGGAATCATTTTTTCGTAAGTGCCGGGCAGTAGTGACTCCTGCAATGCCGTTTCCGATGATAACTACCTGTTTTTTTGGAGGCATAAGCCAAAGTAAATGAAATCCTCTTAATCCCTGCTGTCGGAGTAACGACATTGGCTATATGCACCTGAAATCGATAGTAGGTGAATCATAATTCCCTATCTTCGATGGATTCAATTTAGATGTATATGCAGTGGTTTCGTGTTGTTAGTTTCTTGGTATTGACTCTATTGGTTTCGGTACAGAGCAAATCTCAAAATGCCTTCTTGGATCAAGCACTTTTAGACTATTTGGCGGATGCGAATGAAGATGAACGCATACCTGTGGCCGTATTTCTTGAGGAATCTGTTGATTTAGCCTCCTTGAAGTCAGAATTTGATTCACAGGAAATTCCTGCGAAGCGAAGGGCAATATTGGTAGAACAAGCCCTAAGAGCACAAGCAGATAATTCTCAACCTGAGCTCATCTCTTTTATCAACGGTTCAGGTATGGGATCGGAATCCATAGAGCGATTTTGGATCGCCAACTGCATCACCCTTGAAGCAGAACCCCAATTGATCTTAGATATTGCCAATAGATCTGATGTTACGTACCTGTACTTGAACAGGAAATCGTTTGGATACATCCCAAAACCTGAAAAAGGGGAAGGTGGCGCAAAAAGTGTCGGAGGTATAGAGCCTGGGCTGGAAGCTATCGGAGCTCCTGAGCTTTGGGCAATGGGATATACCGGACACGGACGAATTGCAATGACTTACGATACAGGTGTTTGGGATGATCACCCAAGTCATAAAGACAGGTTTTTAGCGAACCGCATGCCTTTGGAGTCAACCTGGTTCGCCTACGACAGCCCTGTTCCCGTGGATAAGTCGAGTAGCCACGGAACCCATGTTACCGGAACTATATTGGGATTGGATAAGGCCACTAACGACACTATTGGGGTAGCTCCTGAAGCTTATTACATTGCTACGGACCCCGTGGTTTCAAATTTGGCTTTTGTGAAACCTCTGACTGATTTCATGTTTGCTTATGAGTGGTCTTTAGATCCTGATGGGAATCCCGAAACGACAGATGATATACCCGATGTTATCAATAATTCATGGGGTTTCGGACCCGATCTCGACGAAGCTCCCTGTCCTGAGTTTGTCATTCCTGTTTTCGCTGCAGTCGAAGCCGCTGGAATCGCCAATGTCTTCTCAGCAGGGAATGAAGGTCCTAATTCAATGACCATGAGTGTTCCTCACAACACCAATATTGGATTGGTCAACTCATTTACCGTTGCCGCAACCAGTACACTCGGGAATAACCTCGTTGCCAGTTTCTCCAGTCGGGGTCCTAGTCTTTGCGGAGGAGAGGGAAGTTTATTGATCAAACCTGAAGTGGCTGCCCCCGGGTTGAATGTTCGGTCGTCCATCGAAAACGGTGAATACGACAATTTCAATGGAACCTCAATGGCCGCACCCCATGTTAGTGGTGCCGTGTTGCTGCTGAAAGAAGCATTCCCTGATGTAACGGGCGAAGAAGTGCTTTTAGCTCTTTACAATAGCGCTATTGACCTTGGAGAAGAAGGTGAAGACAATACATATGGCAAAGGATTCATAGATGTGATGGCCGCTTACGACTTGCTTTCCGAAACCAACACTCCTACTCCACCTGCCACAATTGGGACGGATTTAGATTTGGTTAGGGTTATTAGTCCTACAGAAGATATTCGGTGCTCGGAAGGAGAAGGTGTTATCAGTGCTAATTTGGAAATTACCAATACGGGCGTTGAGGCAGTTAATTCATTCTCCATCCTCTATTCAATCGTGGGTGAAAGCACTCAATCATTCGAAGTTTCTGAAACAATTCTACCGGGAGAATCAATAGAAGTTAATTTGCCCGAGCTCAACTATGTAGGAACAGGGTTTAAAGAATTCCACGCCCGCATTGAAGTTTTGGATGGTGAATATGACGTGCTGAACAATCACGCCGTTTACCGCTGGACTGAGCTCCCCAAATACGACTGGGCCGCTCAAGGAGAGTTTAGCGAGGATTTTACGGAAGGCGTCGACGAAAATGTTTGGACGATATACAATCCCGATGCTTGGATTACCTGGGATACGCTGGAAGTGTTGCAAATAGACGGCACAACGGGTATAGCCGCACACATGGATCACCCTTCTTACTTAACAATCGCAAGTCAACATGATCATTTGATCAGTCCGCTTATCCAAAACAGGCCTGCCGATATCAATTCGATGGCTTTCGATTACTATTACAGAAAAAGAAGTAATAACGACTTTACCAAAGACACCTTGGTAGTCTTCATTAATCGAAGCTGTGGCGATGAGTATATGAGCGAAGAAATATTTCGCTTGGGAGGTGATGATCTTTGGACAAATGACGATTCCGAAACAGACGCTCTACCTGAATCGGCTGATGAATGGGCGACTGTTGCGCTGGATATGGAGTTTGAAGATACTGAGCCTTTCTTCTTCAGTTTTGTGAGCATTAATCGAAGGGGAAACAATATGCTGGTTGATAATGTGCGGATGGGGAATTCGCTTTCGGTAAACTCAGAAAAGCAGCAAGAGAAAAATGTTAGAATTTACCCGAACCCCACCAAGGAATTTTTCCAAATTGGGACGGACTCAACCAAACCATTAGAAGTTAGCATATACGATGGGATGGGAAAAATTATTCTGATGCAGCTATATCAACCGGGTGATTTCATTCGCACGGATCAACTAGATGCTGGAGTTTACTTGATTCGAGTAGTCAATGAAGAGATTGCCACAACTGAAAAACTAATCATTCGCTAGTTAACGGGCTACTACAAACCGTATAATTCCTGCTGAATCGTCGGCTAAGAAATACATACCTTCAGATAAGCCACTGATATCCAACCTGTCTCCATTGGAAACCATTTTTCTGAATATCTCGCGACCGGTAGAGTCGAGACATCTGATCTCCTGAATACGGGCATTCCCAAAATTGACAGTTATTTCATCATCAGCTGGTATTGGGTAAACATTCCAATCAGCAACTTCATTCTGTATTGTACTTAACACGCTTGTTCCAGTGAGATGGCGGAGCCCTGCAAACTCTCCTTCAATGAAACTTGCTTCCATCACAATCCCGCCTATTTCGGCGCTAATCCACGTATAAAGCGTCTCATTAGGACGTTCCAAGAGTTCTCCAACTTCAAGCTGAGATGAATACACCGTATCAGTGACCTGAGACTCTGTTCTCACCCTTAAACAGGAATAAGATCCTATGGGTAAGATCACCTCTCCCCATGCATCAACTGTTACATTGCGAGTTCCCCAACGGCCTATCGTTCCAAACTCAGGAATTTCTTCCAAAAAATAGAATGAACCCGCTTCTTCATTGAGATATTCCAATGGAAACGAGAACAACTTGTCGATGGTGTCATAGGGTGCGACAAACGGCAGACCATTTATCAGGGCGCCATTTCCTGTGATGTAATAACCTGTTTCATCGTTTCTCAAAAACTGGAACTCGTCCGTCACGCTAACAGGTAAATCAATATTCAAATCACTAAAATCCCTGGCGTGATTCGAAAGGTTTTCTCCGGCTATAGCAGGTATGCTGAAGAAAAAACCCATGGTAGATGGCACCGAGTCAAGCGGAAAAAACTGTTGATTAACAGGTAGTCCATCAACCAAAGCTTGTGTGAGGTCCCAATTTGTATCCTCTCCACCCATAAGTAAAAGGTCGTCGATGTCAACATTTTCCGAGGTGAGGATATTATAATAAAAAACGTCTCCGGCGTTTATATAATCGGCAGACTCAATAAAGGGCTGAGCCACCAATGGTAGGTTTACGACAAGACATAGGAATCCCAAAAAACGATTCATTTCAAAGCAGTTAATTACCGAAATTATGATTAAATATGATTTGATGCAAAAACAAGCAGTTGAAAAGCCTTACTTTTGAAAATATGAAAGGAAAATTCTTATTTCTCTTTCTTATTTGCATAGGCATAGCCCAGATTGCTTACAGTCAGGGAGATAGCGACTCTGATCTCATTCAGTTCTCAGGGGTTGTAATCACGGGTGATAGCCTTAATCCTGTTCCCTTTACAAATGTTTTAATAGAGAACACCAACAGGGGTACAATGACCGATTATTACGGTTATTTCTCTTTTGTAGCCCAAAAAGGTGACTCTATTCTTTTTTCTTCCGTAGGGTACGAGCGTGCTCGCTTCATTATTCCCGATACACTTACAATCAATCGGTATTCACTTATCCAAATCCTGAATAAAGACACTGTTCAACTCAAGGAGACCATCATTTATCCTTGGCCTACCCGCGAACAATTCAAGGAAGCCTTTTTGGCAATGGAAATTCCGGAAACGGATTTTGACAGAGCCCAACGCAATCTGGCTCAGGCAGATATGATTGCTCGGATGGATGCTGCCATGCCCAGTGGCGGTGAAACATTTCAATACTCCATGCAGCAATACCAGCAACAAATCTATTACGCCGGACAGGCTCCTCCCATCAACGTGCTAAACCCAATTGCCTGGTCACAATTCATCCAGGCATGGAAAAGAGGCGATTTTAAATCAGATAGAAAACGCGGCGGGCAATAATTCTTAGCACAATTCAGTTATGTTTGCGAGTTGAATCAATGAGGTTTCAGAATTGAAGTCCCCGACGTACCTGTTTACAATATTGCTAATGCTTTTGGCCTGCGCTGCTTTTGGTCAGGAAAGTGCTGTGGTAAAAGGAAAAATTTCCGATAACGAAGGAAATCCCGTCGAATTTGCGAATGTTTATGTACGATCTCAGGGTGCCGGAACGTTTACCGATCGAAATGGAAAATACTCGTTGAGTCTCAAACCGGGTACCAATATTCTAATTGAAACTAGCCACACGGCATTTGTGGGGCAAGACGAAACCATTGCTCTTGATCCGGGAGAATCAAAGGTTTTAAACTTTCGCTTGTCTTTCCGCGAAATTGCAGGAGTTGAAATTGTAGATGACCGAACCAGAGGCACCACCATGGAGATGGTTCCCATTAAGGATATTAAGATGAACCCTACGGTTCAGCAGGGTATCGAGAGTGTGCTGACTTCTCAACTCGGGGTTCGCATGAACAATGAGCTAAGCTCAAACTACAGCGTTCGTGGAGGTAGTTACGCAGAGAACTTAGTGTACGTAAACGACATTGAGGTCTATCGCCCCTTCCTTGCTCGTTCAGGTGAACAAGAAGGCCTCAGCTTCCCCAACCCCGATATGGTAGGTAGCATTTACTTCAGTGCGGGTGGATTTGATGCGCGTTACGGGGATCGAATGAGTTCGGTTCTGGATATTCAATACAAAAAGCCGCGCCGTTTCGGGGGATCCGTCAGCGCTAGCCTGCTCGGAGGTTCTTTGGCACTGGAAAGCGCTTCCAAAAACCAACGATTTACCCAGGTCACGGGAATCCGATACTTAACAAACCAGTATATCTTAGGGAGTCTGGATACTCAAGGTGATTACCAGCCTGACTTTACCGATGTTCAAACCTTTTGGACATACGATTTAAGCGACCGATGGGAAATTCAATGTTTGGGAAACTACAGCAACAATAATTTCCGCTTCGTTCCTACCACTCGAGAAACTCAATTCGGTAGTTTTAACGAAGCCCTGCGTTTTACGGTGTTTTTCGATGGCCAAGAAGTCACATCCTTTGAAACATTCTTCGGAGCAATTTCTACAGAATACAAACCGAATATTGATACAAGACTGAAATTTACCGCTTCGGCCTTCAGAACATTTGAAGATGAGACCTTCGACATACTCGGTCAATATTTTCTCGACGAGCTAGAACGAGATTTGGGAGATGACGAATTCGGAGATGTCGTGAGAAATCGCGGAATCGGCTCTTATCTCGAACATGCCCGAAACAGGCTTGATGCAATCGTCTACAGCGTTCAACACCGCGGGTACAAAACAATTGGAAATAAGTACCTCCAATGGGGACTTACTTGGAGAGGGGAAGACATCACCGATAAATTGAGTGAATGGAGTTATATAGATTCAGCAGGTTACTCCACCCCGATTAACCCAACGAATCAGATACTCCTAAATGACGTCATCAAAGGAAACAGTACCATTACTTCCAATAGATTAATGGCCTATGTGCAGAATAGCTGGGATCTTCTCTTAGACAATGAGAGTCAGATCACGGCTACGGTTGGTGCAAGAGTTCAGTACTGGGATTTTAATAACGAAACGGTAGTGAGCCCAAGGGGTACCATTGCATGGAAACCCAAATGGACCAAACAGATCAACGACAGCACAACCCTGACCAGGGATGTCGTATTTCGTTTCAGCACGGGATTTTACTATCAACCGGCATTTTATCGAGAACTTCGTGAACTTGATGGTACATTGAATCCAAATATCAGAGCTCAAAGGGCGATTCATTATGTGCTGGGTGCGGATATAAATCTTCAAATGTGGAACCGTCCGTTTAAATTCATCACCGAAGCATACTACAAACAGTACGATTATCTGGTGCCCTACGAAATCGACAATATTCGTTTGCGCTATTACGGAACAAACGATGCGGTTGGATATGCCGTTGGTCTCGACACGAAGCTTCACGGAGAGTTCATTCCGGGAATTGAGTCATGGGCAAGCCTGAGCTTTTTACAAACGGAAGAAGACCTTCTCAATGATTTCTACTACGAGATTTACAACAGCGATGGCGAAATCATTTCACCGGGTTTCACCGAAAATGATGTTCCGGTAGATACCATTACCCGTTTTCCCGGTTATATCCCCCGCCCCACTGATCAGCTGGTGTTCTTTAGCATGTTCTTCCAGGATGAGATGCCCAATTTTGAGAAGTTTAAGGTTCACCTAAGTGTTCTTTTCGGGTCGGGACTGCCCTTTGGACCTCCTGATTTTGAGCGATACAAGGATGTAGAAAGATACCGAGCCTATCGCCGTGTAGACATAGGGTTTTCTCTTGATTTAATGCCTGAAAGTCCAAATAAAGGGTTATTCAAGAATTTCAATTCGGCGGTGCTCTCGCTGGAAGTATGGAACTTGCTGGGAATCAACAATACCATTAGTTATACCTGGATTCGCGAATCCGGCGGACGGCAGTATGGGGTACCTAATTTCTTGACCCAGCGAAGAGTGAACGTGAAACTGGCATTTTCCTTTTAGAAATTCGACTCTTAATCATTCCGAAGACATCTGGAATCTTGCAACTTCCTTTGAGTTTGAGATAACCTACACCTTCATATTCAATACAATTCAGGTTGATTTCCAAAACTAAGTTTCTTTGAAATGAGACACTAATGCAGTTTCTTTATACTCTAGACTCGCTAACCTAGAACCGAAGCCATGAAACGGTGCGCTATTTTATTGTTGCTTTTTCTGAGTATATCCCATCTTATTCTTGCCCAGATACTGGGGCCTTTTGAAGTAAGAGAATATTCCAATCCAAACCCCATTCTCCATGCTGAGTTCGCCGATCTGAATGGTGATAATTTGGAAGAAATAATTGCAGTTACAGAAACCGAGTTAGTTGTTTATTACAATCAAGGAGATTTTGAATTCATTAGAGAAGTAGTATTTGAATCAGAATCGTCTATTGCCGGTCTTTTGCAAATCAACATTGACAATGAAGGCTTGACGGAATTTCTGTTGAATACCTCTGAAAACAGCCTCCGGTTATTTGACGTGAACAATGGGGTTCTGCAATCTTTGGGAAGCCTCGAATTAGAAGAGCCCAATTTCCCATTTCCTGAGGCTTTCAAATTGGAAAAAGGACATCTTAACGAAGATGACCTTGAAGATTTGGTTATTTATGGCTCCAGCATCCAAATATATCTCAATCAAGGCAATGAAGATTTTGAATTCATTCATGATATTCCATTTGAGGCAACGTATTTAGATGTAGGGAATCTGGATAACTCGGATGGAGACGATATTTGTTTCTCAAATTCAAGTGGACTCTATGAAGTGCTAAATTCTATTGGTTCCTCATACACTCCTGCAATATTGAGAAATGATTATTACTTCGAATGGGGATGTGACGATATCTGGGATGACACCTGTCAAGAAATTGGCTCAGAGCTTGCAAACGGCAGTGTTGTGCTGCGAGACATAGATAATGATGGTGATGACGACATATTTTTCGGGAAGTACACTTATTCCTTTTATGATAGCTATGCGGAAACTTATGGTATTACTCCTGTCACATCTGATTATAACGAACTTCGTTTAGAATTATTAGTAAACAGGTACAACCTTAATCTTCCGTTCCAGCAAAATTCACTATTGTCCAGCGATGGTTGGAATTTTCGTGAGGATTATGCTTATTTTTTGGATAATCGCTTAGACGAAAAGGTCATCTATTATGCGATTGCTGATGTTGGAAATCAAATTATTCTTGCCTCAGTTAAGAATGCCTTTTATTTGCTTACAGGCCAGGATTCTCCCCCAATCCCAATCCATATGGCCAGTTTAAAGGGGCAACCGCATATCAGGGATTTAGATAACAACGGAGTTCCGGATGTAATAATATTATCAAATAGCGGAACTTCGGGAATACTACCAAATGTAAGCTCTGCCCAAGATGCCGATAATCTTCTGGAGGAATTCCGTGTATTGGATGAAGAAAATTTAGCCTTCGATCAAATTTTTAGTTTGGATATCAACGGTGATGGTATCGAGGAGTCCGTAATCCTTGAGACATCTGACTTGAGACATCGATTGTCTAAAATCCTTTTCAACGAACTGGGCTATCCTACTTATACGACTGTAATTGAATGGCAACGGACCTGTGATGAAATTGTGGAAATTCGGTCCGCTGATATGAATAATGATGGTTTTCCTGAGTTGTTCATAATGAGTGAAGGGAATATCCCTTCAAACAGGCAAGACTTCAACCTGAGCATTGCATGGAATTCTGAGAATGGATATAGTTCTCCTCAAACCATAATTGAAGAAGATGAATTTGATACGGAAATAAAGCCTTCATTCAAGCTAGTGGATTTTAATGATGATGGATGGATAGATCTTATTGTGAACCAATACGATGTTGCGGGGCATGTATTAGGAGATGCTTACATTCAGTTCTATTCAAATTCAGCGGGTACCGGAATGGAATTGTCAGATGAAATCGTGAACTGTTGCCCAATTGTAAAGTGGGACATTCAAGATGTTAATCAAGACGGTGAGCTCGACGCTATCTTCGGTCGATTTGATGTAAGACGTCTTGATCTCAATTCAGGAGAATCGGAGTTAATATGGGATACCGAAGCAGAACCACACCCATGGAACTCCTCTTATTGGGTTCATACAGATCTTGAATTAGCTGATTTTAACGCAGATGGTATTTTGGATATATTTTTCAGAAACCAGTATGAAGAAGGTATTCTGAATCTGGATGAGGACATCAACGTCTCCGAAGTGATTGAAACAGATGGACTCCTGGGAAACCTCTTAGAATTCACTGATCTTAATGGAGATAATTTCGCTGATTTCATCGATGAAAACAATATTTACTACAGTTCGGCGGGAGAAATTGGACCAGGATTCCAATGGAATGATTTAGCAAATGAGGAAATAACTTCATTTGCCGTGGAAAGAAAATTGAATCCCGAGAAACTGGTCATTACAGCAAAAATTGATGATGAAAACCAAAATGCCATTTGGGTATGGCATCAACTAACTGATTTTAGTGAAATCAATATTTCCGTTTTTGATGATGAAAACGGAAATGGTCTCCGAGAGGAATCTGAACAGGGAATTGGTGCTATGCCAATCAGTTTCAACAATACCGTACAAGATCAATCCGGCATGGCCTTCACCAATTCTTCGGGAAATGTTTCATTCGAAATACTCGCAATTGATTCATTGGAACTTGAGGTTATTTTTGACCCGGAAGAATGGGTTTTGACAACAGGAAATTCTCCGACTACCGTAAGTGCAATAAATGCTCCCGAGCAAGTTGAAATAGGCCTGATGTCCAATGGACCAGGGATCACCGATAATGAGGAATCCAAGCAAGAATTAAATCTTTCTTCTTCAATAACCGGGTTGGGAGAAGCTAAAGACGGCAGTGATCTTGTGCTGATTGAAACAGCGGGTATCACAATTAACAACTACGTTTTTATCGAAGACGACTACCAGTACACTTGGGCTTTTTCTAATACCACGGGTGACGTGGTGAATTCTATTGAATTTGAAAGTGAGCTACCTAACGAATTGGATTGGACCACATTCATTCCCCAGGGAAGTTCTCACGATGGAAGCACGGTTATTTCTTCTACATTCGGTGTGATTAACCTGCTTGTCACCTACGAGAACCTCAATCTGCCCGATCAGGGAACGGATGAGGAAGGTAGCGTTTTGGACTATTCGTATTTGATTAAGGCACAAGATGATATCCCCGGAGATACCGAAATAATAAATCAGGTCTCTGCATTTGTTGACCAAAGCACCAATTTAGGGTCAAACGACATGATCAACAGGGTTTATACCTGTGACCTATTCTACGAATCGGTAAACATTGGTGTTTTAGAGGCTTGCAGTCCGGGAACAGCCGGATTTACCATAGCTTTAGATCAACCTGAAGCAGAATTCGAGTTCTTCTCAGACGGTCAAGAAATTGACGTTGATGAACTAGAACTCATTTCTTCTAATGAAACCAGCTCAGTATATGGCACAACACTATATACATCAGCACAATCCATCGGATTAACGGGAACGAATGAGTTTGGTTGTGCCCTTAGCATTGATGAAACCGTGCAGGTAGATACCTTAATTGAACTGAATATTCTTTCAACCACTGATTTCAAGGTTTGTTTCGACGATTCTATTTACCTCTACACTGAGAGTATAATCCCTGTTGAAGTTGAATGGCTTCGTACTTACCCAAGTGGATTCACTGGTAGCTTGGGCATTTTGGATACACTGATGGTCTGCTGCAGTCCACTAAGCTCCAGAACCTATCACGCTACTATTCCTGGAATTGTGCCTGCTTGTAAAGACACTGCAACACAAGAGATTTCCTTTAATGCCATCGGATCAATCTGGGATGATGGATATATTCAACTTCATCCTTCGGGAGATGGCTTACAATGCGTTTGCAATAACGACTCCATTTATTGGTTTTTCGAAGATGAGCTGGTAGAAGTAACCTATGACCTTCAATTGAGTGATCCCCCTTTCGAGGGAACTTACCAATGCCAGGTTTTCTATGATAGCTGTGACCATTTTACGGACCCGTTTTCTTGGTCACCAACATCAACGAATCAGCGAAAAGAACCAGAATTCTCAATCTACCCCTCTCCTACGGCTGATTTCTTAAACGTTCAATTCGAATCAGTTTCCGGAATCTCAGAAATAAGGATCATAGACAACTTAGGAAAGTTGTACGATGTTAAACTCGATAATCCGAATGTATCGACCTATTCAATTGATGTGAATTATTTATCACAGGGAGTTTACCACCTTCAGGTCGTGTTTGAAGACGGCGTCCGCCAATCAAAGCAGTTTGTTATTGCCCGCTAGTCCAACGAGCAACCACCGACCCACGAACAACGAGTAACGAGTAACGAGTAACGAGTAACGAAAATCCTACTTCGCAAACCCCAGAATCGTTTTGCGAATAATCGACACGCAGTCCATCAACTGATCTTCAGTCATTACGAGCGGCGGAGCAAAGCGGATGATATTTCCGTGGGTTGGTTTAGCCAAGAGACCGTTCTCGGCTAATCCCAAACAAATTCTCCAAGCCGTATCGCTGTCTTCGGTATCGTTGATCACCACTGCGTTTAGCAGTCCTTTTCCACGCACGAGATTTACTAAATCCGATTCCTCAACCAGCTTTTGCATTTCAGCGCGGAAGATTTCTCCCAACCTCCTGGCATTTTGGGCAAGCTTTTCCTCTTCCACTACTTCCAAAGAAGCCATGGCAACTGCACAAGCGAGAGGGTTACCGCCAAACGTCGAACCGTGCGATCCCGGGGTCATTACATGCATTATGTCGTCATTAGCTAATACGGCAGAAACGGGGTAAACGCCTCCCGAAAGTGCCTTGCCTAGGATTAGGATATCCGGACGCACAAAAGTCTCTTGACGCTCGCAATGCCCTTGACAGTTGCAGTGGCCACATACGGCTAAAAGACTTCCCGTACGTGCGATACCCGTTTGTACCTCATCGGCAATGAACAAAACATTATGGTCGCGACACATCTGAGCCGCCTCCATCAAATAGTGATCATCGGGGCGAAATACCCCGGCCTCACCTTGAATAGGCTCAACTAAAAATCCCGCGATGTGAACGTCGTCTTTTAAGGCTTCTTTGAGAGCATCCAGATCGTTGTACGGAATTCGAATAAATCCCCCTTCAACGAAAGGACCGAAATTATCTCTGGCCGTAGGATCATTACTGAACGATATAATCGTGGTCGTTCGACCGTGGAAGTTATTGTCACAAACGATGATCTTGGCGGTGTTCTCGTCGAGGTCTTTCACCTCGTGTGCCCACTTTCGGCAGACCTTGATGGCCGTTTCAACTGCTTCAGCTCCCGAATTCATGGGTAAAACCTTATCGAAACCGAAGTAATCAGTAACGTACTTGGCGTATTCACCAAGCATATTGTTGTGAAAGGCGCGAGACGTCAACGTTAGCTTCTCTGCCTGATCTTTTAAGGCACCAATAATTTTCGGGTGGCAATGGCCTTGGTTTACGGCAGAATATGCCGAAAGAAAGTCGTAGTATTTCTTTCCTTCCACATCGTAGAGAAACACACCCTCACCGCGCTCCAAAACCACGGGCAACGGATGGTAGTTATGCGCACCGTATTGGTTTTCGAGATCTATTGCATGTTGAGTTCGAGTGGTTTGCTCAGTCGTTTGCATGGCCTTTGTTTTTAAGCGTTCCAGATGATGGTGCAAATGTCCGATAAAAGGACAAATTCGCCAAATAATCCGTTCTTTTGCCGTCCCAATGAAACCCACCAAGTACAAGCGCGGTCAAGATCTTGAAGTCACTATTTCAACCATGGCTTTCGGGGGTAAAGGAATTGCCAAGATACCCACGGATAGCGGAGAACTGGCTGTTTTTGTTCCCAATACCATTAAAGGCCAAAAAGTGCTTTGCCGAATCACCAAGGTGCGCAAACGACACTTAGAAACCTCGTTGCGCGAGATTCTGGAACGATCAAAGCTCGAAACCGAAATTCCATTTCAATCAATCCCAGGTGCCCCATTTGCTACCTTACCTATCGAGAATCAGGAGGAAATAAAAAAAGATACCTGCATTGAATTATTTAAAAGGATCGGTCGAATTCAAAATGCCGATGAGTTATTCGATGAATTCATCTCCTCCCCTTCGCATTGGCATTACCGCAACAAAATGGAGTATTCCTTTGCTTCAATCTGTTACGATTTTGAGAAAAAATCAGACGTAGATGGTTTCGGCCTGGGCTTTAAGCACCGAGGCACTTGGTGGATGGTAGAAAATCTCGACCGGGATAGCGGACTCTTTGATGACGAATTCGAATCGGGTTTGAAAGAAATCAGAGCCTTCTGCGAAAACTCTGGTCTCCCTGCTTGGCACCACCCGAAGAGAGAAGGCTTTTATCGGTTTATCACCATCAGAAAGAGCTATTTAGACCAGGGACTCTTGGTCAATTTAGTTACGTCATCTGATGGACTTGATCGTTTTAATATTGAAGAATTTGCGACGCTTTTAAAGAACCTTTTTGGAGATAGAATTCAAGGATTCTTGCATACGATCAATGACGATGTTGGTGATCGGGTACAGCCATTAGAAGGAGAAAGCAAGTTGATTTTTGGGAAGGATCATATTTCTGAATCTTTGAACGGTTTATCCTTCGACATCCAAATGGAGAGCTTCTTTCAAACCAATCCCAAATCGGCCGAACGACTCTACAATAAAGCGATAGATTACTTGGAAGAAAGCCTCGGTCATGAAGGATTTATTCTCGATTTATTTTGCGGAACGGGAACCATTGGCCAATTAGTTGCAAAGCGCATTCCCTCCGTGGATATTCTCGGAGTAGATATCGTTGAAAAAGCCATACAGGATGCCACAAAATCTGCGAAAAAGAACAGGATTGAAAACGTCAAGTTCATGACGGCAGATGTTGGGAAGTTCTTATTTCAACACCCCGAATACCAGGATAAAATTGATGCGGTAATTGTCGATCCTCCAAGAGGTGGAATTGCGCCGAAAGCCCTGAGAAGAACCATCGAACTCAATGCCGAGACCATTGTTTACATATCCTGTAATCCGGCAACACTGGCAAGAGACATGGAGGTATTAAGCGGTTCGGGTTATGAACTCAAAAAATACTCCTTAGTCGATCAATTCCCGCATACAGGACATGTTGAAGCGGTGGCGCTGTTTAAGAAATAACACGAATGACAAACTGGACAAAAGAATACTGGCAGACTCGATGGAATGAAGGACAAACGGGTTGGGATATTGGCTACGCCTCCCCTGCTCTCACCGATTATGTGGGACAATTACAGGATAAGAATACGCGCATATTGATCCCCGGATGCGGAAATGCATACGAAGCCGAAGCCATCTACAAAATGGGTTTTCACAATGTTTTTGTGATTGATATTGCCCAAGGGGCATTTGATCATTTTAAAAAGCGATTTCCCGATTTTCCTGAAGAGCAGATGATTCTAGGTGATTTTTTCGATCTGGAAGAGCAATTTGATTTGATTCTAGAACAGACCTTCTTCTGTGCTTTGGATCCAAGTCAAAGGCGCAATTACGCCCTTAAGATGAAAGAACTCTTATTTCCCAGCGGTCGATTGGCGGGGCTCCTTTTTGACGCACCCCTGTTCGAGGATCACCCTCCTTTCGGGGGGAATAAAGAGGAATACCTACCCTATTTCGAAGATCTCTTCGAAATTGAGGTTTTGGAAAGAGCCTACAATTCCATCAAACCCAGGCAGGATCGGGAGCTATTTATCAAACTTAGAAATCCGCAGTAGGCATCATAGCTGAGTCTGCACAGTGTTCTTCACGTCCATGAATCAGCCAGTTGTGGCTTTCATGGCTCTTCGCATTAAGATCCAGTGAATCACAAAGAGAATCACGGCGATGATTAAAATCAATCGATTTACAATAATGTCTCTATTGATTCGGTGTTCTGCTTTTTGGAGTTTTTCTTCTCTTTCGGCATCGTACATCTCCCTTAATGTCTCATCATCGGGAATGTAGGCTTGGTCTTCACCAATACCTTTCATGGTCTCCATTTTGAAATTCTCAAATGATGAGAGGTTGTCGTCTTGCCAGCCTGAGAGCATGGGGTCGCTCTTATCGATGTATCGGCTCACCAGGTTGGCAATGGTGATCAGCAT